>NZ_JAKJSR010000038.1:0-43949 GCF_050337155.1 Vibrio cionasavignyae | reverse complement strand
AAACACCGCAGCCTTGCYACATTTAAAGATCTCGAAGCTGAAGGCAAAACGCTTTATATCAAAAYCCCTTGCGTTGACCAGCCACAGCCCATTTTACTTAAGCTAGCCGAAGACCTACAACCCGTTAACAAAGAAGCTCAGATGGACGAGTGGGATAACGTGTTGGTRCCGGTGGTYCCGGTTCATAAGGGTGATTCAGGGTATATATCTATTGATCGTGGTTACATTTATGTCGCTTGGCAATCAGAAATTTGGCGAGAAATCCAAATTCAAAACGACGGACGTTTTTCTGATGTCGATCTATCACTCTACCAAAGCACTAAGTCCTCGCCCCAAAGATCGGTCGATATTAGCTTATATGATGAAGACTCCGAAGCATTTCTGTCAGGGGAAGCGTTTCAGTTGTACCAAGACGGTAAAAAAGTCTACGAGAGTGTGTTGGACGAATACGCTTGCGCCCGTGTTTTTGGTCTAACTGCTGATGAAGTCGAGGTAGTGGTTGCTGATTGGCCTAACGAAGGCGAAACATACACAGAATTACTTCAAACCGAATTGAGCCCATTTAAGGCTGGGAGTAAAACAAAGAGAGAGCCACTTGGTGTTCCTTTGCCCCATATTTGGCTTCCATACAAAATAAACGGTAGCGTACAAAGTGATGTTGCCCTTTATTATTCTCGGGCTCAGCTCAATACTCAGCAACTCAACGAATTAAAGAGCGGGAACAACGAAAAAACGGTTAAAGTTAACTTCAGTGATTATTCTTCGGATCACAACTTTGATGAGAGCTCCGAACCTGTGATTTCGCTGCCGAATCTAGATACTCAAGCGCCAAGTAAATCAGATTACAATGTCGTCAGTCAAAAAGAGCAAGGTGTTGCTGCCGCTGTTGTTAATTCACCAAGTGAAGGCATCGTAATTACCTATAAAAGTAACCCCCAGTGTGATCAACCGGATGATTTTTTCCAACTGACGTGTGTTGATGAAACATGGAGCCAAAAGATTTTTTTGCGCGAGGCTGAGTTTGTGGATCAGTATTGTAAAGAAGTCGTGTTTAGTGGTTGGTTACCAGAAGTTAAAAGGGTCAATCTAACCCGTCATTGCCGATCTCATAACTCAGATAAAACGGTCTTAATGTCAGTAATTTATCAAGACATTGAACTCACGGAACTATTATAAAATGAAACGAACAACGTTAAGTATCATGCTTCTTTCGACAGCGATGTTATTAGCTGGCTGTGGTGAAGAAAGTAAGCAAACTTCGAATGCTGCAACAACACAATCCGTAGAAAAAGAACCTGCTCAAAGGGCTTGCTACAATGTTGCTGAAGCAACCTCACTTGAACGTAAAGAGGTGACAGGACCACGCTGCCAATGGCAAAGTGAGCACAACTTTATTGTTTACTCTGAAGAACTGTCCAAGCCAGAGTATCCAGGCACAGCTCCTGTCAAACCGGGATATGCCGTTCGACGAGCAAAAGAATGGCCTCGTGAAGATTTATCTGATGCGAGCTCCTATGACAAACCCAGAGTTCAATTTTGGTGGAATAATGTTAGTGCTAGAGACCCTCTCGTAAACGATTACGAAAATGGCTACAAAATCTGGAGCATGAAAATTGATGGGACAGATTTACGTTTAGTTACGGATGATATGCCAAACACTGCATCACCGCAGAATTTTATGATGAGTCGCTCGCCCAATAATCGTTATGTGGCATATGCATACAGTTACGGCAAGCCTCTGATAAAAGCCATCTTTGACTTAAAAACGCAACAGACCATTCAGCTGGGCAGTGAGCGTACTAAGCCATATTTGGTCTGGGCGGATGATTCTAGCTACATCTATTTCTCAGACGGTTTTAAGCGCTTTAAATACACGCTCGCGACAGGAGTCAAAGAAGAAGTAGATGTACCGTTGTCTGAAGATACGGTCATTGTAGATGGAAAGTTAATCAATGCCGCGGGCTTGGGGGTTGGGGTTTATGACGCCAATACACTCAAACGCTTATATACTATTTTGCCTGAAAAAGAGTTTGAAGACTCCGTCGATATTGAGAAGCGCATTTACCGTCAAATTGCGATCAGCCCCAATGGGAAGTATGTATGGGGAATAAACTCGTATCGTAAGGTGCTGATTAACGTTGAGGATAAAACTTGGCTTGCGTTTTCTAATGATGGAGATGAAAAGAAAGTTTATGCGGAAGTGGACAATATCAGTAACAACGGCAATGAAACACAAAGTGGTACAGCTTTAATAATGATTAACCGCTATGGACCAGGTTTCCGCTATAAGATGAATGGCGAAGGAGTACAAGGCTGGAAAGTGGTCCAATCTGGTAGAATAGCTAAAACTCCAGTGCTTTATAATGCTGATGCCAACGACGGGCGTTTTCTGGAGGTAGTTAACGATGAGTAATGACTTTAAGTATTTACCAACAGATGTCTATTTGTTTGGTGTCGATTTTCCTAATGTTGGGGATGCACAGAACCCTCGATATAAAGCACTCAATACCGAAAAAGACCTGACCTCATTACAAGAGTTGAAAAATATCCGCCCTATGTCACGGCTTCCCATTGCAATAAATTTAGGTGAGGAAAGCGCAGCCCTTTGGGCGACAGACGATTTAGGTCGCTTACATGTGCTGGGTGATTCAACTCAGAAAAACCAAAAAACCAATATCAATCAGGTTTTAGCACTGCGTTCGCCAGTACATGAACTAGCACAGAAGACGTACAAGCTGTCTTTTCCTGAATGGTCAATGCTCACAGAGTTAGCGATTGGTGCGCAGAGTAATGCTCGGCCAATCAAAAAGGCGTGCTCAGATCTTGCCTCTATCTTAGGAAATCTAAAGGGAAATGGGAGCAAGCAAACACTGAACTCGCTAGAAAAAAAAGTGGAATACGCTGTCACAGAAGTAAAGCGTTCACAACTCGCGCCTAAATATGAAGCGGGCACTCAAGCACTAACTGATGAGCAAGTTACATATAACAAATGGTATGACTCTGTTCCTGAAGATAAGCCCATTCGTGGTTTTATCGTGCCAACTTTTTCATTTCTCGCCGTAGCATTTTCAACACAAGAGTATGCTGATGCAATTGTTAAGGTCACTCGTTTTGATGAGGAGAGTGGGCAGCACTTCAATCTGCAACATGAAAACATCATAACGCAAGCACAACTTGACCGAAACAGTGGTTCGCATCGTCCAATAGCATTGTTTCCATTTGCATCGGAGGTTTTTACTGATGGCATGTACACCATTGAAGTGGTTTTCGACCAAAAGTTTGGAGCTGAAATTCCTGAATTTGCTCAGAATGCTACTAATGTAACAAAGGAGTACAATAACTTAGGTTTCCCCACTAAAGTCAGCTACGAGCTGCGAGAATACATCACGCTCAGCCAAACGACACCGTTTGGTAAGATCGCGGTTGTTGCGGGCGACATGATCTCACTTGAAGAGTCTTTGATATACCAATTTCCTACGCAGTTTAAAGCTCTACAAGCCTTCCGAATGGGGGAGCTTGAAAACCTAGAGAATAGCGGAACGACTGCCAGTATGAGTGCTGCGCTGTGGGAGGTTGGCACAAAAGTGACACCAAGTTTGGTTAATGCTGGCATTAATATTCATCAAAACCCGTCAAGTAAACACGACGTGATTGGAAGTTTAGCAAACACGTTTTGGGGGCAAGTAGACAAGGGCGCTTTACCCCCAGCCATGATTTCGGCATTGGAGTTTTCATTTGGGGTATCGGCGACTGCAGCAGCTTACCAAACTCTTCAAGATTTACGCCAAGCAGCATCGGAATCTGAGCGTGCAGCTCAAGTGGGCTTAAAAACGCTTCTCAAAGAGAAAGGGTTTGATAAAAGTAAGTTCTTTACCAAGGTTATTGAACCTGCGAGAAATGGTAATGCCCACGTTGTGGCGGGGAGTGCTGCTAGAACGTGGTTGACAGGTAACGGCAGTGTCAAAAGCTTTTTGTCGCCTTTTGCTGGTGCCGGGCTCAATGCAATTAACACCTTCTATGAGATAAAAGAGATCACTGACAAAAGCGAGCAATTACGCTTAGCAGAACAGAAATCTAAACTCAGGAAAAGTTATTTTGAGCAAGTATCACGCGATTATCTGAACTGGGTACCAGTCTGGAAAGAAAGTCTTAAAAGTGGGGAATTATTACTTAAGCAAATCATAGATAAGTTAGGCGACAATGTAACCTTTACTGACAGCATTCCTAATGACGTTGCTGAAGACAGTGCAATGTTTGTTAAAGACCATAAAGGTGCCGGTTTACGCTTGGTTTTTCCCTTTGATAACAACCAGGTTCAAGCACCGCACTTGTCCTATTTGGCTGCTGTCGATAGAGAACTATCTAAGATTCCCAATGCCGTTGTTGAAATCGAAGGGCATGCCTGCCAAAACGGTGATTCAGAATATAACCAAAACCTTTCGCAACAGCGAGCGCAGCATGTTGCTGAGTTCTTTTTTTCAGTCAGTGATATTCGATTTTTTGGTGAACGTCGACCAATAGTCGAGGTACCAAACAACGAAATCAAACGCGAAAACGCGGAACTTAATATTAACCGACGCGTTGAAGTCAGAATCTACTTACAAGAGTTTGCGGCGAGAATTCCACCAAGTCGACTCGGCTTTAAGGCTATGGAGCAAGCGCGTTTAGCTCAGTTAAATGCGAACTTGGGAGAAGAAGCAATTGCAAAAGAACTCAAGCTAGCTATCTTCGAGATGATCGTTGGTATGGCTTGCTATGTTCCGATAATAGGGCAGGCCGCAAGAGGCTTTTTCGTTGTCAAAGAAGGCGGAAAAATGCTGATGAGTGGCGCCCAGTTGCTAGACTCTGCGCTCTTTGATTATTACTTGTCTTCCTACAACGAGGTTAGAAAAAGCATATCTGCAATTGAACAACTTAGCCATGAAACCACAGAAATTATTGATTCATTGGCTGAAATTAATACTCAATTGACCGAGATGTATTTTACGTCTTCGGAGGCGTTAGTTGAGCACTTAGGAAAAGCTACGGGTGCAAAGGAGTTGATTAAGCGCTATCAACGCCGTGCACTTGCGATTAATGGTTTGGTACTTTTGATTCAAAGAGCTTGTGCTGAGGGCGAACAAGCGTTCACAGAGCAGTGGCAAGTATTAGCTATCGATGAATACATTCAGCGATATATCGAAACCGACGGCTGGATATTAAACACAGAGTTAAAAGAAAACTTGTGTAACTTGTGGCTCCAAGAACTTATGCGTCGTGAGGGACACAAGCAATTAGTTGAAAGTTACGGTGAAGAAATAGCGGAACAAATCATTACTCGCAACAAAGCCAACTATATTGTTCCAAAACGGAAAGATGTATCTGGGGCGTTTAATGTCGCGTTTCCAGTGCAAGACAAGCTCTATAATCGCGATCAACAACGAGGCTTGGTGGAGTTTGCGACACAGTTTAATGTTGAGTCTAAAAAATTATCAGAAGAGGATCTAGGATTCGTTCGGTTATTAGTCTCAGAGCCTCATGAAAAGTCCAAATGGGTCACGTTTGATGAGTGGGAGAAGGCGCGATTAAAAGCAAATAAAAAGGTGCGATTATCGCCTTTCCACCGTTTGAAGTGGCAAATGGTGTTAGGCAAACAAAGTCTGAAACACATGACGTCAAATGTGTTTCAGTGTGAAATGTCTTATCAGCGCACTGATTGTTTATTTAGTACCAGTGGACCTAAGTTTAACTTGATGTTCAAACCGATGAAACACGAGGAATTTAGTGTAGATCCCAAAGGTGAGTTGACCGAATTTTTTGAGGCGGAAAAAGTAGACGGCAAAGTCCTTATTGGTTGTGAGTTTGAGCCGTATTTTTACTTTGGTGATGATGTCTTCTCAGGAGTGAAGCCTTTGATCGCCAAGCATGATTTAGTCGATTATAGTGGCTACTTATCTAAAGTTGCTCTAGGTCCGATTTTTGGGCAGGTGATAAAAATTGAATCCCAACAAGATGTACTCAAAGAATATGTAAACAGCGGTGGCTTCAAAAATATGACCTATGAGTTCACTCTATCTGGAAGCAACTATAAGCTACCAGTACGAGTGGACAAGACAGTCGGACGATTTATTACGTCACCTAGACAGATTCCTGTAGGGGTCGATACAAACCATAACTACACACTCTCTGCTAAATCGGGCTTTATAGCGAACGGAAATAGTGTGTCAGAGAAAGACTTGTTAACGCTAGATTTTGTCTTACATAGTAAAGTTCATAAAGGCCCGACAAAGCCTGTTATCGATGACATTAAGCACAGTGCGATTGCGGTCAACTACGGAAATAAACGACAGTTTATGAACGAGGACAGTATGTTCACTACTGCAGATGAGCTCAAAGGCTTTGATTGGACTTCGAATAAGTCATTCGCTATGGAAGTTATGCTCATTGGTGGCAAGCACAGAAAAGAGTCGTATCAGGGCCAAAATCTCGAATGGCAGAGTGTTCCAGTTTCACTAAAGCTCTCTACCACTTTTGATAATGAAGCCGTATTCGGCTCTGAAACTACCGCTGGTCCTGAGTATCTAAGTAACCTTACTTATATTGGGATACTAAAGAAGGACGGTTCTAAATGGACGCTAGATGACAGCGATGTGATTAACAAAAATATAGACGCAGATTTTGTCTCTGAGGCTCTATCCAACATAGACATGGATGAAGATTTCGATGGTAAGGTCGTCTACGCGTCTCGTTTCGAGTTCGCATTTAAAGCGCTGAACGGGCAAGAAATCAAGGGGATTCGACCATTTGGACCCGTTGTTTCGACATCTGGTCGATTCCAAGAAGCAGTTCTAAAGGTGTCCTCTCTAGTACAACGCAATACAGCGGAAAAAACGCCGTTCAAACTTGGAAGCTTTGAGATGTCGTTGGGCAGGCAGTACAAAAATGTAGATGAATTATCTTATTTTTCTGATGGTGAAGATCCAAGCTATAAAGTTGATAAAGATATGCACATCAACTGGGCAAAACTGGATTCGGCTGCTCGCAAAGAGCGTTTGATGACTTGGATTCGAGACCCATATTTAGCGACCGTTATTGAGGCATCTATTTTGAACAAATAAAAAACCGCCTTCGGGCGGTTATTTATTCTTATTATCTACAGCCCTGTACTGACTACAATCAACACCTAATCACCCAGCAGCCGATATATCGTATTTCTTTATCTTGTGATTGAGTGTACTCAGTGGCAATGAAAGTTGCTCCGCTGCGCGCTTTGTATGCCAATTACAGTCGTTTAAACAGTCAATGATCACGGTACGTTCGTACTGACTTACGACTTCTTTTAAGCCGAGTGCGACATCGCCGGAGTCCGGCGGTTCAGAGAGAGAATCAGCGCTTATTGGTACTGATGTTGCCTGTATCACCTCAATGTGTTGTACTTCGCTTGAGATTTGTTCACCAAACTCGATGTGAGTGATGGTCTCAAAATCTGACAAGAGGACAGAGCGTTCAATGATGTTTTTTAACTCACGGACATTGCCTGGGTAAGGGTAAGCAAGCAGCTGTTTTCGTACATTAGCACTTAAGCCCGGTGCTTGCGGTAAACCTAAGGTGTTGGTTGTGTGCTGCACAAAATGTTCGGCCAGTGGAATGATGTCTGCCTGTCGTACTCTGAGTGGAGGTAGGGTAATAGGGAAGACGTTTAAACGGTAGAATAAATCCGCCCGGAACCCCCCATCTTTAATTTGTTGCATCAGATTACAGTGTGTGGCAGCAATGACTCGAACGTTTACTTCAATTTCTCTGCTAGCTCCAACTGGGCGTACTTTTCGCTCTTGTAAAACACGCAACAGTTTGGCTTGCAGCAACATTGGCATATCGCCAATTTCATCTAGAAATAGTGTGCCATGATTGGCGGCTTCAAACAGGCCGATTTTATCTTTGTCAGCACCAGTGAAGGACCCTTTTTTATGTCCAAATAACTCGGATTCTAGCAATTGCTCGGGGATCGCTGCGCAGTTTTGCACAATAAGCGGTTGCTCTGAACGGTTCGAATTTTCATGAATGTATTTGGCAATCACCTCTTTACCTGCCCCTGTTTCACCACGGAGTAAGACGTCAACAGGTAAAGAAAGAACTTTATCTAGTCGGCTCAATACACTGAGCATTTCTTCGCTCTCGGCAATGGGACCTTGATAGGTTTTTTGAGTGCGTTTTTTTAATTGAGCGTTCTCACGGACAAGGGCTTGATTGTCCGCACTTAAGCTTTTTATCACCTGCCCGTATTGCTCTAACCATACAGCATGGCGGATGTTGCTCGCGGCCATACGGCAAAACTCGGTGAGAGCTGTTTCATTATCGATAACACTTAGGTCAAGTAGCACTAACAAGCCGATGGTTTTGCTGTTGTCGATAAGTGGCCATGCAAGTAGGTTTGCACTTTTTAGGCCGAGCGCTTGTTCCGTTTGATAAATGCCTTCACAGTCATAACCGTTGTATTTGTATAACTCATTGATTAACACCACTTCCCCATTGCGAACGGCAAAGTTAAATGGGTCGGTTTCACTGGCTGAATCAATCTGTAGCGGCTCCCAAGGATGGCCTATAACGACGTTGTCGTTATGGTGAGCGGTACTTGGAATAAGCGCTTGTCCGGTCTGGTCTAAGACATAAATAATGCCATGCTTAGCAAACGTCATTTGCCTAGCTGCGGTTAACACCGCATCTAGGGTTTGAGTCAACTGACTGCGATCAGCCAAAGACTGACTGATCGCGAGTAGTGCGTTGCTAAGTTCGCTATGGTTAGCTGAACGCATAGGTTAGTGTTCCTTGCTCATCGACCGATACTTCGATTTGCGTATGTGATTCATCCTTGTCGTGGACCAGTAATTGAGTCGATAGTTGAGGAAGCAATTGGCGATTGATCACGGCGTCAATGTTACGTGCCCCAGTTTCTGCAAGACGACAATTACCCAGTACGAATTCAACCAAGCTTTCTTGATAGTTAAGTGACAGTTTATGATGGCTCTGCAGACGTTGTGATACTTTGTTTAGTTTGTGGTGGATGATCTCAGTCATGGCCTCATCAGATAAAGGCACAAATGGCAGTACTGACATGCGCGCTAATAAGGCTGGTTTGAAATGTTGGTTTAGCGTTGGACGGATCGCTTCTGCAATTATGTTAGCATCAATGTCTTTAGATTGGTGGACTAAGGATTCAATTTCATGAGTCGCAAGGTTACTGGTCATGATTATTAGGGTGTTCTTAAAGTCGATGGTACGACCTTCTCCGTCATTCAATGTGCCCTTATCAAAGACTTGGTAGAATAAGTTAAGCACTTCAGGATCGGCTTTTTCAACTTCGTCAAGAAGTACGACAGAGTAGGGGCGTTGACGTACGGCTTCTGTCAGCATGCCGCCTTCACCAAAACCCACATAACCGGGAGGAGAGCCAATCAAGCGAGATACGGTGTGCTTTTCTTGGAACTCCGACATATTGATAGTGGTCATGAAACGCTCTCCGCCAAACATTTGGTCTGCGATAGCGCGTGCTGTTTCCGTTTTACCCACGCCACTTGGGCCTACGAGCAAGAACACACCTGTTGGTGCATCTGGGTTACCTAGGCCTGCTTTGGCCGTTTGAAGCCCTTCAGATAACGACTCGATTGCAAACTCTTGACCTTTGATACTTTGCGTGAGGTTGTCTTTTAGTTTAAGTGTTGTTTCAGCTTCGTCTTGAAGCATTTTTCCCATCGGAATTCCGGTCCAGTCAGAAATAACGTGACTGACTTCGTCTGGTCCCACTTCAAAGTGAACGAGCGGGTTACCACCTCGAATCGTTTCCAGTTGCTCTTGGCATGCGGAGATGGCGATGCGAACGGATTCTTCATCTAGTTCTTCGTATGGCGAGGCGACGTGTTGTGCTTGTGGTTGTTCTACTGTCGCTTCTTTTGTGTCAGGTGTGGCAGAAACCAAATTATGTAGACGAGATCTTAGGGCTATCATCTGTTCTATCTGTTCTTTCTCTTTTTGCCACTGGGCTTCCTGCTCAGAAAGTTGTTGTTGAGTGCTCTCCATGACGAGTTTTAGATCTGGAATAGTAGCTAGGCTGTGCTTATCACCAGTTTGCTGCAGGGCGTCACGCTCGAGTGCATCTAATTCGCGCTGTTGTGCGGCCAGAGCCTGCTGAAGTGACTCGACTGATGCTGGTATGGCATTTAAGCTTATGTTTACGCGTGCACAAGCGGTATCAAGGACATCAATCGCTTTGTCGGGAAGTTGGCGACCTGAGATGTAACGTGCTGATAATGCTGCCGCGGCGGTGATGGCATCATCACGTACATAAACATTATGTGATTGTTCGTAAGCAGGGCGAAGACCACGGATGATTAAAGCGGCTTCGTCTGGTGATGGTTCGTCCAGTTTTACTAATTGAAAGCGACGAGCTAATGCAGGATCTTTTTCGAAGTATTTTTTGTATTCAGACCAGGTTGTCGCTGCGATGGTTTTCACTTCACCACGTGCTAATGCGGGTTTAAGTAAATTTGCCGCGTCACTGCCACCAGCTTGGTTCCCCCCTCCGACAAGTGTATGAGCTTCGTCTATGAACAGGATGATTGGTGTTGGGGAGCTTTTTACTTCATCTAATACTGCATTTAGGCGTTTCTCAAATTCGCCTTTTACGCTGGCTCCTGCTTGAAGTAGCCCCATATCTAGACCGTAAAGCTCTACGCCTTTTAGGTTATCTGGTACGTCACCTTGAACGATTTTTAGCGCTAGACCTTCAACTACCGCCGTTTTACCTACACCAGGTTCGCCAACCGCAATTGGGTTGTTTTTGCGTCGACGAGCAAGAATATCGACGATCTGACGGATCTCTTGATCACGACAGAATACCGGGTCGATTTCGCCTTTACGGGCTTTACCAGTAAAATCTGTCGTAAATTGACTCAGTGCGGAACCATCTTCACGTGCTTGGGTGGTTTCTGATGTCGCAGCCAAAGCTTCTAAAGATGGGCTTGTCAGCTCGGTAAAATTGCGCTTAATGCTATCTGGGTTAACACTTTCTAAAATGGAGGCATATCCATGTTGTCCGTAACGGAGAGGGTTACTTACCAAAGTAAGAAGAAGGGCGCCCGAACGAATTTGTGTTTCTGAAAGGTCTAATGATGAGACTAGCCAACTTTCTTGTAACCATTCGATTAATAGTGCAGAAAAAACAGGCTTACTGCCATTGCCCTTAGCTTCAGTATCTAATGTTGAGCGAATAGATTGTCTCAATAGGTGTTCTGAGCAATCAAAATGACTTAATAGGACGTCAAAATCACTGTTAGGCCTTTCTAAGAGACTTAACAAATAATGTTCAATTTGAACTTCGTTCGCTTTTTCTGATACGGCGAGTGCCGCTGCGTCTTCTAAGGCAACCTTAGCGATAGGGTGCAGACGTTGAATTAATGAGGAAAGGTTTATATTTATCATCGTTACATCATTCATTATGGGTATTAAGTGGCGCTGATTATACTAAACTTGGCATATTTGTTTTTTCACGAAGATATTTTAACTAGTACTTATTAGGTGTTTTTTAGGTGGCGATAGTTTCTTTAATAACTAATTACTTTTTATTTAAATCGGAGTGTTTGTATTGCTGGTTAAATTAACTAAATAGTTAGTTGGAATGACTTATTTTTAGATTTTGTTGTTGGTTATTTTGTCTTTACAGAGTGAAAGCAATTTATTATTTTTGTTAGGCAATTTTTCGTTATTTCTGCCAAGAAGTTGTATGTGAAAAATTAAGTGGAACAATGGTTTTTTATTTAAGTCATTGTTCTTAAGTTACTTTTTAAGTTGGCATGGGAATTGTATTAGTGTAATCAGTCGCGGTGATAAGCGATTTGGTGAATTAACAAATCTAGAATTTTAAAAAAGGAAATATCGATGCCAACTCCAGCATATATGTCTATCAATGGTGAAACTCAAGGCCACATTACTAAAGACACGTACTCTGCAGATTCTGTAGGAAATACATGGCAAGAAGCTCACGTTGATGAGTTCCTAGTACAAGAGCTTGATCACGTACTTACAGTACCTCGTGACCCACAAAGCGGTCAGCCAACAGGCCAACGTGTCCACCGCCCGGTAGTAGTAACAAAAGTTCAAGACCGTTCTTCACCACTATTATTCAATGCGCTAGTTTCTGGTGAAAAGCTTCCAGAGTGTGTGATTCGTTTCTACCGTACTTCTGTACAAGGTAAGCAAGAGCACTACTACTCAATCAAGCTGATTGACGCACTACTTGTCGATATCCAAACACGCATGAATCACTGTCAAGATGCTGCAACTGCAGATCGAGTAACAGAAGAAGTTCTGAAGTTGACTTACCGTGCAATTGAAGTAACTCACGAAAACTGTGGTACTGCTGGTAACGATGATTGGCGTGCTCCACGCGAAGCATAATTGCTTTTGGTGTAAAGATTCAGGGCCAACAATTGTTGGCCCTTGTTCCATTATTAGTATCAGGTAAAAGATATGGTGAATGACGTAGAGTTTAAATTTGAAGTGCCCGGGTGTGGGCATGAATTCCGAGTTGAGAGCTTTCAAGTTAATGATGAGCTTTCTAAGCCTTTCCACATCAGTCTCTCATTACTTTCACTTGATCCTGATATCACTTTTGACTCGTTAATTCGTAAAGCAGGTACATTGACGTTTTACGGACAAGGCATTTCTTCTGCACGTTGTTTTAATGGCGTAGTGAATGAAGTTCGATATTTAGGCTCTGGCCGTCGGTTTTCGAGGTATCAACTGGTATTGGTTCCTCAGGCATGGTTTTTGTCTCAACGCCAAGATTGCCGAATATTTCAACAAAAATCAGCGTCAGACATTATTGGTGAAGTACTTGATGGTGGTTCAGTCACTGACTATCGTTTTGAACTGTCTGGGAACTACCCACCAAAAGAGTATGTGTTGCAATATCGTGAATCTGACTTGCATTTTGTCCAACGTATGATGGCCGAACACGGCATGTGGTATTACTTTGAGCATGCTGATTCAAATCATACGATGGTTATTATCGATAGTAATGACGCAATAGCGCCTTTGATCAGTACACCAATGAATGCATCGTATTTGGGGCCTGTTGTTTACCATTCAGATGGTGGAGGTGCTGCTGATCGTGAGCACATAACAGACTTAGAGTTGGTCAATCGCGTAAAAACGGGCCATGTTACTTATACAGATTACAATTACGAACAGCCGAAGATTCCTCAGGAGATGGCTTGTGCGGGTGATTCAGACCAAGATTTAAAACTGTTTGATTTTCCTGGTCGTTATGTCGACCCAATGATAGGCCAAGTTCGTACTAACGAGTGGATGTCGGAGCATATTGTAGACAATCAACAGGTTGAGGCGAGTAGTGATGTCATGCGTTTGGCTTCGGGCTACAGTTTTAGTATTGGCGAACACCCTCGCTCTGCAATTAACCAAGATTACATCATGCTGTCTGTCACGCATAGTGGACATGATCCGCAAGTACATGAAGATGAAAATAACGGCCTACCAACCACTTACCATAATCAGTTCTCTTGCATCCCGCGTAGTGTTGAATATCGTGCTCCAAAATTGGAAGCGCCGATTGTTGATGGTCCACAAACCGCAGTCGTTGTAGGCCCAGCTGGCGAGGAAATTTACACCGATAAACTTGGCCGCATTAAGGTTCAATTTCACTGGGATCGATATGGTGAAAGTGACGAACACTCTAGTTGCTGGATTCGTGTTAGCCAGTCAATGGCGGCACCCACATGGGGGGCTGTTTACCTCCCTCGTATAGGACACGAAGTCGTTGTGACATTTTTAGAGGGGGACCCTGACCGGCCTCTCGTGACAGGTGCTGTATACAATGGCTTGCACTATCCTCCTTACTCACTACCAGAGAATAAAACACGCACTACGTTTCGTACACAAACTCATAAGGGGTCTGGTTACAACGAGTTGAGTTTTGAGGACGAAGCAAACCAAGAAGAAGTGCATATTCACGCACAAAAGGATATGTCGACGAAAGTGTTAAACAACCGCTCTCGTGATATTGGTCAAGATGAGTTTTTGAAAGTCGCACGCCATCAAACTAATGATATTCATGGTGACCATAAAGAAACTATCGGCGGGCATAAAACGACTCAGGTCAATAGCACGTTTACCGAAACGGTAGAGCAAGACGTTTCAGTGACGTATAACGCCAACGAAACTCACGCGGTGAAAAACAATTCAGCGCTCGATATCGGTGACAATAGAACGACGAAAATTGGTAAAAACGACGACTTAGATGTAGGTGAGAATAGTAACCTTACGGTAGGAGCGTCGAAAAATTCAGATGTTGGTGCTGACGATAATCAGACAGTAGGTGGAAACCTAACGGTGTCGGTAAAAGGGAATACTTCTTATAAAGCTGACAGTGCAACACAGATCATCAGTGGCGATAAAATTGTGTTGAAAACTGGTGGTTCCTCGTTAGTTATGAACAGCGACGGTTCAATTAGACTAACGGGTACTTCAATTACGATTGAAGGTAGCGATAAAGTTGTTGTGAAAGGTGGCAATGTAGCGATTAACTAATGATGGAAAAACAATATCTAATTGGTGAGATTATCAGCGAACAGCAAGCCGAACCTACGGCTTGCTTTCCATGTTTTGGAACAATTAAGTCGATTAACGAGTCGGGTGAAAGTGTACGTGTCGATTTTGAGGGGAACTCGTTCTTACAACCGATTTCAGCACGATTAGGGCGTGCATTTCGGCGAACAGAGCTCGAACTTGCGATCAATAATCAGTTGAGGTGCAGAGTTGAGTTTCTCAATCAAGATATCAGCTTGCCAGTGGTAACAGACATAGTATTTTCAATTGTGGATAGTACCGACCAATTCGCCATAAAAGCGACAAAAATAGTGATGGATACAGATCAGGAACTTATTTTACGTAGTGGGGAAGCGGAGACACGCTACAGTGCACGAGATGGAAGCGTGACGACACAGGCAAAGTATGTCATGTCCCAAGCACAGAAAGCACAAAAAATTCAAGGTGGCACAATCGCTATAAATTAACGGTACTGGATGAAAAGATGCGTCAGAAAATTAGTGTCGAACAGCTCAAAGAACCAATTTTCCAAGATAGGATAGAAGACACTCTTCGAGAGGCGGAGCGTGCGGTCGATGAACTCACACACCTTAATGCGCGTTGGTTTACATTTAGTAAAGAGAAGCTAATACTGGCCAGTGAGTCTCTAAATTTTTTATTAAAACAAAGATTTAGATTGTTTAAGAAGGGTTTTCCTAGCAGTGAAATTGATTACCTCAATAATATTGATCGGCAAATAGGGGAGATTAAAAAAGTCTATTTGTCTTTTTATCGTCTGAAGCCAGGCTTTATACATCAACTTAGATCGGATTACGTCGAAATCTACGTTTGGTTGATGCTACAACCCGAGTTTAGTGACTCTAAAGACAACGTATTATGTGGCTTGGCGCTGCTTGATGAAATGGCTTGTGAGTTTGCGAAGTATTTAGTTATTCAATCCCCCATCGAATCCTTAGATTATTCGCTTGTAGAGTTAATTGATGGTGGATGTAAATTGCGAGATCAATATTTTGAATTATTAACTTTACGTCAAAGCGCGAGTATTAGTCTTACCAAGCGTTGGCTAAGGTCACAAATTATTTCCGAAGAAATTGGTTACTGTGCCCTAGCGTGTATGAATGCGGAAGAAGGCATTGAATGGTTAAACTCTAATCCTCACAACAACGAGTACCTATTTGAGCGTCTGCTGACTAAACATGATCGCGGTACTTGGTTTAGACAATGCTATGGTATTGACGCAAAGGTTATCTCTAACCCGCGAATTATTACTTTTGCTAAGTTATTGGAGTTGAAAGAGTTTATGCCATTCGAAGTGACATCTAGGTTAGCGCCAATTCACTTTGTGCTTTCTGGAGACTCAATACTAGTACCAAACGTAATGGCGCACGTAACACACCTCGATGAACTTGATGGTGAAATATGGATTAAGGCGCTTTATGTTGTTTATGGTGACACTCTACCTATTTTGCCATGGCAAGTAAGCGTTGAAGTTGAGTGGCAAGAAGCGCTAAACCGACTAAATGAGTGGGTTGGGCAAGACGGCCATTATCGTATTCTACCGAGTCGGCTAGGGCGTGAACTTACATTTGAATCAACAATGTCGGCGATGATGAACCAAGCCATTGACGATGAATTTCGAAGTTGGATGTGGAAACAAGTCTGCCTCCATTCTCGTGTCTATATTCCTTGGGACACGATGATGCCGTTACATCAACAAAAGTGGAATATTAGCCGTTTGAAGACACTTCCGTCTGTTGCAGAAAGGTTTAAGTTAAGGAGCGGTAATGCAGCTGTGGGATATTGAGTCACCCTTGAACTTGACACTCAAGGGCCGCTTCCAAAGAGATGAGAACGGCGATGAAGTCTGGGTTGTCGTTGGAAAAAGAACCTGGAAATTAAATGGTTCCATATGGCTTGAGACCAGCGGAGAAGAGATTTGTGATGACCCTGTTTATGTCGGGGAACCAGGCTTTTCTGCAATGAAAATCGACCATGAGTTTGCGCATTATAAACAGAACACTGACGTAGTGATTTACGGTAGAGCAAGAAGTTACGCGAAAAAACCAGTTTTATATCATGAATGTCGTGTGTTACTGGATGAACACATCAACAAAACGATTGCGGTTCATGGTGAACGAGTCTGGATTGAGCATAGTGGCAGCATAACCATTAGTCATTCAACAGAGTTTATTGAACAAAATATCGACTATTCTTGTGCAATTGGTGGTGATATTCGTAACCGGTTAGGAAGCGGTATTGCGAGTTCGAATAAAGAACTGATTGAGCAAAGAGTGCCGAGTGTTTTCTACCAAAATGAAGATTGGAGCTCTACAGGTAAAAGTCTTCGGGTAGCAGGTTTTGGCCCAATACCGCCGTTTTTTGCATCTCGTCTCGCCTATGCTGGAACGTTTGACAAGCACTGGCAAGAAAATAGGCGGCCTATGTTACCTGTGGACTTTGATAGGAGATTTTACCAAAGTGCACCTAAGGATCAGCAATGTAACGGGTACCTAAAGGGCGGGGAGAGGCTGGTGATGAGTGGTTTTTGTCATGATGAGACAATGGTATTCCGAATACCATCAGAGCAGTATGTCGCGTTAGTCACTTTTCAAGATGAGCAGCAGAGAGTAGATATGGATATTTACACCGTCTTTGTCGACACAGAAAATAGAACAGTCTCTATTAGTTATACCGCCGCTTTTCCATGTCAAGGTAAAGAGCACTTGCTGGCATCCACGACCATTACAAAGAAAGGCTAAGCGACCATGTTGAACTCTAAAGGGGGCTATATCCTTGGTATGGAAGTCGTGACACCGACTGGTATGAATCTAGATATTGCTACTGAAGTGGCAAGAAGTGATTTGGGGAGGTTTGGACATCAAGTCGCAGAAGATGGTCTAGAGCGCTTCAGCTACGCAAAGGTAGAGTTTACTAAACACCAAAATGTGGATGAGAAGTTACAGGAAATGCTCGGCTATGTTGTTGAGTCATTAGTGCGTCAACTCCCCAGAGTACTCAATCCTATTCCACTATTGATCGCTTTGCCTAAAGGTATAGAAGCGGTTCATGTGCGAGAGTGGATCATTGGAAGTGCGCTAAATGAATATATTTCCCACGTAGAAACAATCCAAGTTGAAGGGCCGAGAGTCGTCACTCATGCTCTCAAGGCAATGGAAAAATACGATGCCTTAATGTGTGTGTCGGCAGATTCATTATTCAGTCAAATGGCTAGCCTTACAGAAAAGAAAGCAGTGATGAGTAACCTGAACCCTTGGGGCTTGATTCCTAGTGAAGGTGCTGCAGGTATTGTGCTTTGTAGAAAAAATTTGATTGATACCTTAAAGCTGACCCCAAAAGCTCAGTTAGGCTACGTAGAGGTAGATGATAATCCTGCCGATAGAAGAGGTATCTATCGGCTAGTCCAGAATGCGAGTCGAGTGATGGATTGTTTTGGTGAAGTATATAGTGATATGGCCAATCTACGAGCACATACGGAAGATTATGGCTTTGCATTAGGGGCGAGAGCTGAGTATTTTACCAACCCAAACCAACCAAAATTGATTAATGAACTCTGGGGCACGATGGGTTGCTGCTCATCTTTAGCGTTAATTGCATTTACAATTAGAGAGCATCATTTCAAACAGCCCGCGTCGTTGCTTATTTTTGGTGAGAATAAAGCGAAGGCCTTTGTTCAACTAATATCAGGCTAGCTATTTAAGGGAATAATACTATTGATTATTAGAGGTTTTCTTTTATTGGCAATATCATTGATAAAAGCCAATATTTGGTTAGTGAAAGAGAAAGTCTATTTAAGAAAGTTTTTAGTAATAATGACTAAACTAATAGTCTTACCGTTTGTTTTAAAGGCTAGTGTTGAAATGAGGCAAGCATAGTTATTATTATTCGTGCTTAATAATGTTTGGTTTATAAAAGAGTGCAAAGTGTCGGATAAGCAAGGGGATGCGAAAGGCTATATTGACCAGTTGGTTGTAAGAGCTATTGAGAAAAAGAAACAAGTTCAGCAAGCGACGCAAAGCAAAAATAAGCCGAAGCTTGAGTATGTCCTTTTTTCGCAGTTTGACGTACTTGATACCCTGCATTCAAAAAATAGTAGAACCACTATTTATCACTTAGCCAAGAAGGGTAACCCAGAGAAGCAGGTTTGCTGTAAAGTCGTCAATGCAGATGCCTCTGAAGTAACCCAAAAAATGCTTCTCAATGAAGCGAGTAGATTAGAGATATCCCAACATCCGAGTGTCGCCGACTTTATTAAAATTGGCAGTGAATTCGAGCGCCCGTATCTAATGTATGAATGGATTCAGGGGGAGTCGTTAGCAGAAAAAATGGAGCGGCACTCAAGTAAAGGGTTTCGCTACGACCATATTGCCTGGTTAGTGTATCAATTGGCTGGTGCTTTGGAATTTATGCATACCAGAGGTGTGTGTCACCTCGATATTAAGCCTTCTAATATTCTTGTCACAGACAATGATTACGTAAAACTCATTGATTTTGGTGCTGCGCGTTATATCGGGGAATCCGAACCTTACGCGGAAGCGAGTATGAGTTACGCTTCCCCTTTATATCTTGAAACAGGCGTAACAGAGCCGTCAGATGATGTGTATTCACTGGCTCTATTAACGGGGCACCTGTTTCTTGGTGCGGCTTTTGGCGATGCTTGGCATAAGCAGTTAAAAAGCCGCAAGCGACCAACTCTAATCCCAAACCACGTTTGGAAGTTGATCAGAGAAGTTATCAGAAATCCAAGAGGACATCACTACACCGCGTTTTCGTTCGCTCAACAATTAGCTCATATTGATACGCATGCTATGGACTTCAAGACCAGCGCTCCTATCTTTAGCAATCTACGCAATGCTGATTTAGTGCTAACGCAGCGCCGACATTCAGATAGAACTGTAGGCGGGCGCTTTAAATTCCTTGAAGCGAGCTTAGTACTTAGTGTTATTGCGATAACAGCCAGCTATCTTTACGAGCAGGCACAACCGGAATGGAAATCGATTGTTAACGCTGAACACTCTTCGGTGTCTCCAAGTGCGACAATTAAACCAGCTCAAACCGCATCGTTTCTTGCCCTTCCGCCTTGGGAGATAGAGCTTGTCCTAAATGATATGGAAATGAATGTCGTGAGCACCGCACCATATCGGGAAGCGTATCAAGTGCAGCAAAAGAAGCTTTCGGACTTATATGAAGAAAACAAAATTGAGATCGTGTCTTCTCAGACAGTTGCAGACAAACTACCTAAGAGCCTTGGACAGGTTAGACGAGACCTTGTCGTACTGCGAGAAAAGCTCAATGGTGACGGAGCTTTGTTTCCTTATGCAGACGCGGCCTTAACATCTGCAATGACGGGGTTGAATAAGGCTTCTATCGAATCTCAGAAGCTCTCGGAATTATCTGGAAGTAAAGCGAAGGAATTAGCTGATTTAGTGTTGAATGGGCAAAGCCAATTGGCTGATGAAGCATTGAAGTCAGCGTGGGTTATCAATCAATCACAAGCGTATTTCTATAGCCAAGTGTTGCCACAACAGGTGCTAGAAAATATAAACAATTCTATCGAAGTCAATGCCCAGCAGCGCTATTACTCAAAAGCAATCCGAGAAGCGGAGGCTGCACAAGTATTTTTTGGACCGACACCTGAACTGGTTGAAAAAGTGCGTCATCTGAAAGTAGCAAGAAGTGAATTTATTCTGTTTAGTACGGTGACGGAACAGTCCGTGTTTGCCAAGCAAAAGTTGTACGATTCTTTAAGTGATCTTGAAAGCAATTCTCCGAAGAAATTTAATGAAATCATTGGGGTGTTAAGAAGTATGGCAGCAGATTCTATCGATAACAGTCATCAACAGTCTAAACCGGCTAGAGGTGCAATTGCTGTTGAAAGAGCACTTCGTGAGTATCGCATGGAAGGGAAGAGTTAATAGTGTCAATAATTGATTGTGAACGATTGCTGGCGCCTATTTCTGAACAAGCACCTTCTGGTGGCGATGCCAGATATGAGTCGTGTTATGAAAGGATGGAGTCCGAAGTTAAAAAGTTTGGTTCCTTGTTTGGAGAAACGGTTGATTGGGATGCTGTTAAATCGTTGTCGACAGAAGTTCTAGAACATCATAGTAAAGATATAAAAGCAATCTGCTACCTAGTGCGCTCTTTGGTAGAAGAGCACGATCTAGTGGGACTAGAACTAGGGCTAACACTCTTTAATGAACTACTGACTAGATATGCTTCTGACCTCTATCCAAAAAGAAAACGAGGTCGAGATGGGGCGATAGAATGGCTTAATAACCAAATTAAGTTGGTGAGCAATAAGTTAGCTTCTCAGTCTTTAGATAGAAGTGTGCTTTTGGAATGTTTAACTCTTATCGGGCAACTTCAGTATCAACTTGATGATGTATTCCATGACTCTGAAGCTGATTTCTTTGAGATAAAAACACAGCTCAATACACTTCTTCATAATGCCGCAAGCAGTGGAGTGATACCAGGTGCAGTTACGGAGCAAACTGCGGAGGTTGCTGAAGCGCATCATTCAGATATCAAAGCAATCGACCCCGCCCCGTTATTGGAGGCGCCTGTTGTTGACGTACAAAAAGCTAAGCCTCTTGCTCCTAAATCAAAGTTTAGAGAGCAGGATGTTGATACGGATTTTTCGTCCCCCTCTGTATCAAAACGATCGTTAAAAAAAGTCGCAGAAATGATGATTTACTCTGACCCAAGCAACTCGTTGGCTTATCGAATATATCGGCATCTGACTTGGTATGACATTGATGGGTTACCTGAAAATCAAAATAACCAAACAGAATTGAGTCTTGCTGTCTCTACGGATCAGCAATCAAATTATCAAGATAAAGCGATGCAAGAAAGTGACGTGGATACGATTAAGCGCCTAGAGCGTACATTGACAGATGCACCTTTCTGGCTAACTGGCCATTATTTCGTTTATTCGATGCTTAACAATTTGGGATGGCAAGAAGCTGCTTCTGCCGTTGAGCAGGAAGTGAGACTGTTTGTGCAACGATTTGAGGGTATTGAACACCTTTCTTTTAAAAATTCCATTCCATTTGCAGATGAAGCAACACTTAAGTGGTTGTCAACAAGTGTTGCTGCAACATCTAGTCGTCAAGCTGTTATTACGACTGTTGTGACTACTGATGATTCACTGCCAATGGAGGATATCACCCTTGCAAATCTGGGTGAATACGCAGCAGAACTGTCTCAAAAGCTCGAGTTGGATAACTCAGGAAGAGGGCAGTTTACGTTGTATTTACAATTGGTAAAAGCTTACCAGAATGCGGGGTTATTCCCTTTGTGCTTACCGTACCTAGAGAAAGGATGGGAAGTTAAAAAGGAGTTTAATCTTGCTAGCTGGGAACCCCATTTGTCTATGCAGTTGGATGGTCTAATTCAAAAAACTCTTCGAGAGTTATTCAGAACCAAAGATCGTCTTCCTACTAAATACAAAGAATGGGAAATAATTTATGACTAGTAGCAAAATTAGAGAAGGAACTAATTATGTCACGTGATGGCTCGGTGGCTCCTAAAGAGCGAATTAATATCCGTTATGTTCCAGCGACAGGTGATACGCAAGAAGACGTAGAACTGCCGTTGAGTATGATGGTTGTCGGTGACTTCACTGCTCGTGCAGATGAAACGCCAATAGAAGAAAGAACGCCAATTAACATCGATAAAGATAACTTCAATGAGGTGTTAGATGGCTATGCTCCTAATGTCAAAGCGAACGTTGCTAACCGTCTTTCTGACGAAGACGGAGCGCAAATTGGCGTGGATTTAACGTTCAAAAGCATGAAGGACTTTTCACCGGAATCTATTGCGAAAAACGTTCCTGAATTGAACGGATTGCTGGAGCTACGTGAAGCGCTAGTTGCATTGAAGGGGCCCCTTGGCAACGTACCTGCATTTCGAAAGAAAATTGCAGCCGTACTTCAAGACGAGGACGCGAGAAAGAAACTTTTGGAAGAACTAAGTATTGGTGAAAGCCAAGACGCGAAAGAAGAGTAAGGGATACCATGTCAGCAGAAGCACAAGCGCCAGAACAAGAAGCGGCTCTAGTAGAATCGGGCTCACTTCTGGACAGCATTCTAAATGAAACACGTTTAAAGCCAACGGATGAAGGTTTTGATGTTGCAAAACGCGGCGTAGAAGCATTCATTGGTGAATTGCTAAGCAATTCCGCTGTAGAAAAAGTGGATCAGTCTCTTGTTGATCTTATGATCTCAGAGATTGACCAGAAATTATCAAAGCAAGTAGACGCGATTCTTCATAATGATGATGTTCAAGCAATTGAATCAACGTGGCGTGGCTTGAAATATTTGGTTGATCACACAGATTTTAGAGAAAACATTCAAATAGAACTGATTTCTGCAAAGAAAGACGAGCTTCTTGATGATTTCGAAGATGCTCCAGAAGTTGTTAAATCTGGTCTTTACAAGCAAATCTATACCAGAGAGTACGGTCAATTTGGTGGTAAACCAGTAGCGGCAGTTGTTTGTGATTATCAGCTCTCTGCATCGTCACCAGACATCAAACTGATGGAATACATGGGCAATGTCGGTGCAATGTCACACGCACCGTTTATCACGTCGGCTTCATCACAGTTCTTTGGTCTCGATAGCTACGAAGAACTACCAAACTTAAAAGACCTTAAATCCGTCTTTGAGGGGCCTCAGTATACTAAATGGCGTGGGTTCCGCGAGCATGAAGACGCACGTTATGTTGGCCTTTGTACGTCTCGTTTTATGCTTCGTACGCCTTATTCAGTGGAAGATAACCCTATTAAGGCATTTGATTATGACGAGATGGTAACAGATAGCCATAGTAACTTCCTTTGGGGCAACTCTGCATATGCAATGGCGTCTAAAATTAGTGAATCTTTCGCTAAATATCGTTGGTGTCCAAATATCATAGGTCCACAAAGCGGTGGCGCGGTTTTCGATTTGCCTGTTTACAACTTTGAAGCCATGGGGCAAATAGAAACTAAGATTCCAACAGAAATCTTGGTTTCCGATCGCCGTGAGTACGAACTCGCTGAAGAAGGATTTATCGCGCTAACAATGCGTAAAGGTTCTGATAATGCGGCCTTCTTCTCAGCTAACTCAGTACAGAAGCCAAAAGTATTTGCAAACACGCCTGAAGGTAAACAAGCAGAGATGAACTACAAGTTAGGTACACAACTACCTTATATGTTCATTATTAATCGTTTAGCTCATTACATCAAAGTATTACAGCGTGAACAAATTGGTTCTTGGAAAGAGCGTTCTGACTTAGAAATTGAATTGAACAAGTGGATTCGTCAATACGTTTCTGATCAGGAAAACCCGCCAGCAGAAGTTCGTGGTCGTCGACCGTTACGCGCTGCAAAAGTCGAAGTATCTGATGTTGAAGGCGATCCTGGTTGGTACAAAGTATCAATGTCTGTACGTCCACACTTTAAGTACATGGGTGCAAGTTTTGACCTGTCTCTAGTTGGTAAACTAGACCAGTAATCAGATGTTTGTAGCAATAAGCAGCCAGTACTCTGGCTGCTTTTTCGTAGGGAAAAGTATGGAAAAAGGTTATCGGCTTTTAGAACGTATCGAACTGGATGAGCCAAAAAATTGCTATGAGAAGGTGGTATCGCATCGTCACCTGGTTGAGTCGATACATCTACATCTCGCTGATTTGCTCAATACTCACTCTGGCAACGCAATGATTGATAGTGAATATGGCTTACCAGATTTTAATGATGTTCTGTCGAATAATATTAACCTTGTTCGTCATATTCAGAAAAACATTACAACCACGATTGAAAGCTTCGAACCTCGGTTACGAAATGTCGAGGTGCATTACCGTGAAGACCATCATAACCCTCTGCAATTAGGTTTTGGAATTTGCGGCGAAGTTTTGCACAACGGCGGCAAAGTTCCGATGTCAATAGATGTCTATATGGGAACCGACGGTCAATTCAACGTTTAGCAGGTGTCACTTGAGTAGCAGCAAATATTTTCAAGATGAACTGACGTATCTACGTGAGTCAGGCAGTGAATTTGCCAAATACAATCCTAAGTTAACCAACTTTTTAGCAGAAGGCACTTTTGACCCAGATGTCGAACGCCTTTTGGAAGGTTTTGCGTTCTTGACTGGTCGAATCCGCGAAAAAATAGACGATGAACTGCCAGAATTGACTCAATCTATGATGACGTTACTTTGGCCTCATTATATGCGTTCAGTACCTTCAATGTGTATCAGCGAGTTAAAGCCTTATACCGGCAGTGTTACCGAGAAGACGGTTGTTAAGCGTGGTGCGGAAATGGCTAGCGAGCAGGTAGAGGGAACGCAATGCCAATTCAGGACTTGCTATGATGTGGATTTATATCCACTAAAAATCACAAATATTGAGCAAACAAACAGCCGCACGAGTTCCAGTATTGATGTTACGTTATCCACTGAGCATGGCTTAGAGTTGTCGAGAATTGGACTTGATACTTTGAGGTTACACCTTCATGGAGAAATACACATAACAAGAACGGTATTTCTTTGGTTATTTAGGTATCTTGATTATGTTGAGCTTGATGTTGGTGGAGGCTATAAACATAGATTAGGTCCCGAATTCGTGAAACCGGTGGGTTATGATGAGGAAGAATCACTACTACCGTACAGCAAGAAATCCTTTGCGGGCTATCGGCTATTACAAGAGTATTTCTCTTTGCCTGACAAGTTTATGTTCTTTGATATACATGGATTAAAGTGGCTAAGAGGCATTCCCCAACGCAGTACTGTTAAAATGAGTTTTCATTTTAAACGTGCGTTGCCATCTGAGCTAGTTCTAAAAAATAAACACTTACGTTTACATTGTACACCAGCGGTCAATTTGTTTGAAAAAGATGGTGATCCAATACGCCTCGAGCACCGAAGAAACGAATACAAAGTTCGACCACAAAGTACCAATCAAGAACATTATGAAGTGTATTCGATCAATACAGTGGAAAGTTGGAGTAAGGATGAGCGACGACGTAAGCCTCTCATTGAGTTTGAGTCATTTGAACATCATATCAATCAAAGAGACAAGCGCGAGTTTTACAAGTCGAAGGTAGGGGAGAGAGTCAGTGGTCGAGGGTTGGAGCGTTATATCTCTTTCCACACTCATAATGGTGATATAGCTGATTTAGGAACTGAAACGGTTTTGATGCAGCTACAGTGCAGTAATGCAGATTTAGCGGAACGCTTGTCGGTCGGCGATGTTATCTATACAACTCATAATTCCCCTGCTTATGCGACGTTTAAAAATATAACAAAACCAACACAATCTGTGAGCCCTCAAGTGAACGGTGAACTGCAGTGGCAGCTGATTGCGAATATGTCACTTAACTACTTGTCTCTGGCAAATATTGATGTTCTTAAGGTCCTACTATCGACATATGACTTCCATTCTCGAGTTGACCGTCAAGCGCACCGAGCATCTATTCATCGTCTTGACGGCATTATTTCTTCAGAGATGAAGCCCATTGATCGAGTGTTTCGGGGAGTATCTGTACGAGGAAACAAGTTCAAGTTGGTAACTAACTCAACATTTTTTGTCAATGAGGGTGATATGTTTTTGATGGCTAACGTACTCAATGAGTTTATTCGCCTTTATTCGAGCGTGAATTCTTTTACTGAGCTTGAAGTCTTCGATGAAGCAAGTGGTGAAAATTACCATTGGGTAAGCTTAGAAGGTCAGCAGACAATATTATGATTAACCAATTATCTGCCAGTACAAATGAGTTTAGCTTCTATCAGGCGGTTTCGTTACTTGAGAAATATTACCAGTTAGAATCCGGTACAGACTTTGTTGCTGTGGGTGAAAACAAGTACTTTTATCAAGAGAGAATTGAATTTAGTGTCTCACCAAACTTGTCGTTCCCAAAGAGTGATATGGATTATATCGCACATATGGAGCGAAATGGGCGGAACTACTCTCGGGTAGAAACGAACTTTCTTGGTTTACATGGTTCAAGCTCGCCCCTTCCAGCGACTTATACAGAGAAGCTTGCTGGAAGAGATCCTGAAGATAACCCAGTAAAAGACTTTTTCGACTTCTTCCATAACCGATACAACAGTTTGCTTTATCGAGTATGGAAGAAGTATCGGTACCATATTCAATATCAGAGTGGGGCGAGTGATCAATTTTCTGGGCGTGTGTTACATTTAGCGGGATTATCGAGTGTGATTCAAGAGTGTGACGTTGCTGAACTTGATCGTGCCAAAATTCTTTCGTATGTAAATCAGTTATCTACACGTACGCGATCACCAAAGTTGATTTCGGGTATTGTTGCCCATTACTTTTCATTGTCTAGTGTAAAGATTGAGGAGTGGGTATATAGAAGGGTAAACATTTCAGCGATACAGAGAAACAAACTCAATCGGTCAAATTGTCTGTTGGGTCAAAACTTACATTTAGGACAAAGCGTAGCGGATCTTAATGGTAAGTTTAACGTGTGTATCGACAACATAAATTTTGCCACGTTTAAACAGTTTTCTAATGGTGGGGAGCTACATAGAACACTTGTGGCGTTGATGCGGTTCATACTACGTGACCCAATGTCATGGGATCTCATGTTAACGGTCGATCTCGATAGCATACCAAAGAATATGCTTGGGCAAGGGAAAGGGAATAATTTAGGACAAACATTTTGGCTAGGAAAACCGTCTGCACAAGATGCGCAGATTAAAGTAATTGGTAGTATCTAATAAGCCGCTCATTTGAGCGGCTTATTATGCGAGCGACGGATCAGCGGCTAATCGGTTGGTGTAATACAACAGTAGTGTTTAGCGAGCGGATACCGACGAAAGATTCAATTTCATTACACAAATGGTGAATTGAGTGTAAATCAGGCGCTTCTATAAGCGCGATAATATCGTAAGAGCCGCCCACGATGCTGGTTAGGCGAACTTCAGGAAGTTCTTTGAGGGCATTACTTACCTCATTCTTTTTGCCTTTTTCGCATGAAATAAGTAAGTAGCTCGCTGCTTTGCGTCCTTCATTTTCAACTCGGATCTGAGCGGTGTAGCCTTTTATAATACCCGTTTTTTCGAGTCTGTTGATTCGTTCTGCGACGGCAGTCCGAGATAAACCAATGTTCCGAGATAGGTTGGCGATAGATTCGCGTCCATTTGATAAAAGATTCGAAAGAATTTTTCGGTCCAATTTGTCTAAGCCTTGTAAATTCATATTTGCCATCATGTGTTTTCTGCCTTGTTGTTTTTTTGTTTTTATATAGTTTCTGGAAGTGTGAAATTGTAAAGTTCCGCTAGAGTAAACGGATTTTTTTGGGTAAGAGGGGTGATACGTAGGCTCAAATCTCTACCCGAAACCTTGATGTCGCTGATGAAACTGCCGTTATGAGTGTTTGTTAGTGTTGAATCACCGAACAGGCGATATATAGCCCATTGACCACTCTTACTTAATACGTGCTGTTTGCCTTCATCTGTTACATCTTGGATTGTAATGCTGATATTAAAATCCCCATTTTGAGGAGGCCATTGAAGTTCACGAATTCTACTAGGTCCGTGATAGTAACTAATATCGACGTCGGCGATATTAACGCGTGCACGAATGGCACTTGAGTCAAGATCGAGGACTTTAGCGCTAAATGGGATGCTTACTCTGTTGGTGTTTTTGTTGATTAGAGTGTCTCGAATGACATTATAATTTCTTAACTGAACAAGAAGTTCTGGAGATAGTGGCATCGTTTGACCTTCAACTTCTTTTGGTTGCCACAAGTTTGTGTCGTAAAAGGGCGCGAAGTTTTTCTGAATAAAGGAATCGAGTAACCCACCTGTAGCAAATAACAATTCAAAGTCTTCAAGGGAAATCTCTTCACTTGATGTCAGGTTGAATGGGTATTTATTAAGTCCCAAATCTTTAAATTTAGTATAAATATTACTGTACCACAGCGTTTGTATTCCCTTAGACGATTCTGCGATCATGACAGACCAGCTTTGGTTTACAATGCCTAGGAGCCAGCTTTTTACGGGTTCAGGTGACTTTTGAGCGATTTGCTTTAATCGAATGATTGGATCGGTGTCAGTACTGTTCATTCGGTGTTGAGCTGCAGAAAGAGCTGCCATCTGAGGGTCTGGAGCATCTGCAATATTCTTCATGTAGGTGCGTACTTGACTGAGTGCAGCAATCGTTTCGTCCCACGGAGTAGGTGAATTAGGAGTTTCACTAATCTGTAATTGGTTTAACAAGTAAAAGGCTTGTTCCACTCTTTTTACCAGTAAGTAGTCTGGTTTAACGACTTCCTCTGTTATTGCTGATGCAGTATCAACGACCTCTTGCAATTTAGGGTTAACTTGTGACAAAAGAGCGCTGTTTTCTCCTACTGGAGAAAACTGAGTGTTGGTATAAACTTGTTTGAGGATTGTTGTCATCGGTGATGATGGTCCTGAAATAAGGTCAATGGCGTTCGTTAATTGCCCCACATCGTTATAACGGCGTACTTTTAGTTCACTGAGGGCGTTCCTCCAGTAACTAATGTAATCATCGGTATATTTTTTACGTACATCAGCTTTAAATGCTTCTTGCTCTTGTGGTGTTGGGATAACGTGATTTGATAAGCCAAGAACCCAGTTATCGCTGATCACTTGCTGAGACATGAGATCGACTCGCGGACGATAAAAGGTACTGAATCCTGTGGATGTGTAGATTTTATCGATGATCAAGCGGTCATTTTCTTGAGAATCGGTGAACACATTATTGAAATCGAATCCGACGACACGACTTAGGTCTAACCTACCTAAGTCAATACTATGAGCTTGCTGCAATAGACTTGCATAAACAAGATCAACATTGGAGTTTGCAAGTAAGTTTCGACGCGTCGCACGCACTATGTCCATATTAATTGGGACTGGCTCAAACTTGGTTCGGAAATACGCGTCTAAGTAGTTCATTGCTTCATTAATGACTTCAGGTTGGTCGCTCAAGTAAGTTAAGGTAGCGAGTGTTTGTTGACGAAGAAACTGCAGATCACGCTTAGATGGGTCTTTAAGCATTAAATACCCTTTTAAGAGTGGCAAAGCACGGTGAACTTCATCTTGATTTTGAGTTAATTGAATTCGGTAGCCTTTCTCAATTACTGGCATTAACTTTTGAGATACTTCATTAAGTAACGCTTGATATGCAATTTTGGTACTTTTATCTAAACGACTTACATTCATCGACACTAGTTCTTGGTCGAGTGCTTTCGTTCCAGTGAGCCAGGCGTTATACGAAGGTTGAACGGTATCATTGGCTTGCACGAGTAGCTTAGTAAACTCAATTTGCTCTTGGGTTACCTGTTCTTTATTTTCAATGCCGATTAATTGATTGATTACGCGAAGGTTGCTATCAAGTGTTGTAGCAAAGAAGTATCCACTTGCTACAAGTAAAACAAAGCACAGTGAAAAGGCAAGTCGGCTTTGCTTTTGAATTAAGCGAAGGTGAGTTTTATTTTCACCAGCAAAGTCACTTTCTGGCAATATTTTTGCGTCAATAAGGAATCGAGTGAAGTAGGGCGTTTCGGCTAACTGTGTGTGCTCAGAAGCAATAATTGGCAAATTAAAATAGCTACTGCAACTTTTAGCAAGTAAGTTGTACTTCCTCCCCCCTTGAAGACTCGAATTAAAGAAAATCTCTCTTAAATCTAGTGAATATGATCCGGTGTTTACTTGGCAAATTCGCTCTACAATTAAACTGATCTCCGCTTGGCACAATTCGAATTGCTTAGGGAAAGAGAGAATGGCTTGTTTCTCGCTAACGTCATTAGAGTGAGCGGAAGAGTCCAGAGCGTTAACTTCCATCACCTTAACTAGGTTACGGTAACTATCATTATAATACTCAGTGATAACGCCTTTCGCGTCTTTAAGAGGAATAGATAGAAACTCCACGTTTGTTTTCAAAGAGCTGAAATGTATGTATTCCTTAAAGCCTTCTAGTTTATCTAGTTTAGACATCATGAGGTACACAGGAAGCGCTGAAGAAGTTTTGTCATTAATAGACTTAAGGCGTTCGAGTAATGCACTTTGAATATAATCGAGCTGTTCAGGTTCAGAAACGATAAGACATTCGAAGTCGATAAAAAGCAGGCACCCAGCAAAAGGCTTTCTTGGTCTATGACGTATTATCTCTTCAATCAACCTATTCCATAATGACTCATCACTGCTTGATATATCTTGGAATACCAAACGGTGATCAGGTTTGATGTAAACGGCATGATCTGATTCGTACCATTCGAAGAAATCGTTCTTCGCTGTGCGATTTTTGTCTATTGGTTTAATGGCGTTAGAGTTGGTTAAAAATTGGCTTCGGCCCGACCCTTTATTGCCAATCAACAGATAAATAGGCTTTTTCCTTGCGCTGTCAAGAAGTGGTTTAATCACCATCGCAAGCGCTTCATCTTCAGTCTCCAACTTTTGAGTTGAGGTGCCGTTCCTCTTTTTGAACCAAAGAGTAATTTGAAAAATTGCGTATAAGAAAGCAATAGCACCTAAACCAAGCCAAAGATAAGGTTTTTGAGAGTTATCTAACCAGATAATATAAATGGCGATGATGAGTGCTGATAACAGCACTGCCACAGCGCTGGAAACAATCACTGGGTTTCTAAAGAGTTTGTGTTTGAACATAAGCCTTGGTTTCTATTTTGATTAGTTGTTTTTCTGTACGCCAATAGACGCTTGTAATTGATTAAGTTTATATAAGTACGTATTGAGAATTAAGATAGAGCGGTCAAGCTCATCTTGTTTTGCGTTTTTTTCTGCGTATTCAATTCGACCCAGAAGCGGGAATAAAGAGTTGCTATACTCGTATGCTTTAGCCGAATCGGAGTCAGAATTGTTTATTTTAACGTTGGCAAATGTGGTTCTTGCAGATGTAAAGCGATTAAGTAATGTTTGAAAATCTGATTCAAATTTAATCCGCTGACGAGTGAAACTTTCGTGTAGAAGTCGTGCTGATGATGAGTCAGGGTAAAGTACAATTAATTGTTCCGTGAGCGCAGAGATAGTGTTTACCTCACTGACTTTTATCGGGTCGGAAGCCCAATCTGTAAGCAGTAAGTCAAGCCGTTTAACAACAGCGCTTCTCAAGTCGCTAGAATAGATATGATTGTCGTAACCTAACGAGTCTAATACAGGTTTGAGTTCAGTTATGGACGCGTGCGCGATTTGATTTTCGAGCGATAAATAGGTGTGCTGTTTATGAGCAAAATGAGAGACTAACGCTATTACTATAATCCCTATCATTGAATAGATTGCCAGTCGTCCAGATGCGTGTTTACTAGGGTTAAGCTTTGCTTCCTCTTGCGGCTGTTTGGATGCACTCGAAGGGATGTCGATACTTACTCCAACAGGGGGCGATATAACCGGAACTGAGTGAACGGGTTTTTTTTTGCTTTGTTCTAATATCGCAATATCTCGAATCTTGCGTTCTTTCAGGTCCTCTATCCAACGTTTTAAAATGCGATGGATTCTACCTAGTGAAGGTGCTTTAATACCATAATGGAGGCGTAATTCTTCTTCAATACGAATGCAAAGCTGATGGCTAGCTTCAATTAAAGGAAGGTCATCTTGGGTCACATTTTTTTTCTGAATTCGTTTTTCTATGTTTTCTACCATCCATTCAATGGCACTAATCCGAGCGTTTGATTTTGAGTGTTCTGGAAAAGCACTAAACCAGTAAACAACGCAAAGATCGAGTAGCGAGCTTAACCCCTCAACTAAGCCTTTTAGCCCTTCATTCTGATTAGCTGCAACGGTGTAGTAGCAGCTGCACCGAAAATCCTTGCTATGTGATACGAGGATTTTCTTCGATAATGTTTGGACTAATTTCCACGAAGTGCGACCAGTTACCTTATTTAGGTTGTTTATTTGTTGCTTTATTTCGTTGAACTCTTCCAAATTGTTTGGGTTGATCCCGCTGGGCAAAGTTTCGTCGATAGGTCTTCTTGCGAAGTCGGTAAAAATCATGAATGTTGGTTCCAACTGAGTTCTTATTTATAATTTTGTCATTCTGCATATTCAGAATGCGCGATATTTTTAGTGATTTTTAGTGATTTTTATTTGATGAATTCTATCGGCAAAAAAATAAAATTAAATAACTATAAACTCGGCTAACAATTAAATTCAATTAATTGTGATGCTAATCTCAGTTTTGGATTTTATATTGATTTATAAATAAATTTATGAGTGTAATAATTTGTGAGCCCAGAATAAATTAGAATTATATATCGATACTTGTCTATTTTTGCAGTGGATAAAAAGTATGAGAAAGTGGAACGAAGATATCATTTTTTGGTTCTAAATATTAGTGAATTTTCTTTACCAGGCGAATCCTGTGTTGTTTGAAGAGCTTTCCTGAAATGTTGGCTTACGAGTTGATTACGGTACGTCATCCTTATTTTCGTAATGAAGAGAAGATTACAATGTTCATATCAGTAGGTATTTGACATTTATTGTTAGGTAATTTGACTTATTTGTTCGAGGTGGTTATTAGCGGGTTGAAAAAAAAGAGATACTTGTTATCTTTCCTCCAAATTGTACCAGGGGAACGACCTAGAGGAAGTAAATGCTAAAACCAATTAATGTCGGGCTGATTTCAGTTGTGTGCCTGTTTTCATCTTTTGCGGTTGCGAAAGGCGAACGATATGGCATTTCAGTGAATATGCTAGCAATTGAAAGTATGGAATACGATCAAGGTTCTAGCGGTCAAAAGGATTCTTTACGTTATGGAATCGTTCATACTCGTCCTATCGATAAAAATAACAACCGTTGGCGTTGGTGGTTAGGTTTTAATTATTTGAGTGAGCAAATAGAGGCACCTAGCAATGGTGTTTATCAAGAAGTCACGAACTATGAATTTCGCGTTGTTCCTCAGTTTGCCCTAGATTCATGGAGTATCTTTACACCTTATATCGGTGCTGGCCTTTCTGCTGGGTTTTCACAATACTCAAATCGATGGGAAGTAGACAAAGATGGGTATAAATATGGTAATCAGCTTGATGATGTTGAACAATTTGAGTTGGGCGCTGTAGCAACGATAGGTAGTGTGATCAAATTGGGTAGTAGCCCGGATGCGCATTTACAAATAATTCCACAAGTGTCTTACATTCATCCTGTCTACAATAGTGGCCTCGGCGGTGTTGAGCTGACAGTTTCACTCTTATTCTAGAGGCTTATAATGCGCTTAAATCAGCTCGTTCTATTTATTTCAAAGTGCCCAGAAGAATACGTAGGTGTTAAGCAGTTTGAAATGCCTGAAAGTGGTGGTTCAATTGGTCGCTCTGCTGGTTGTACTTTATCTCTCATAGACCATAACCGGTTTATTTCGGGTACTCATTGTTTAATTAGTGTTTACGGGGATACATTTTATATCAGTGATGTTAGCACTAATGGTATTTTAGTTAATGGTAACAAAATCCTAAAAAATCAACCTGTCTCGATTTGTGATGGCGATATTATATCAATGGGGCAGTACGAGATTAGTATCGCCCTAGAGCAAGTTGTAGCGACACAAGATATTGCATCTGATATTGCACCTGAACGAGACTCGACGGATCCATTAGTTAATCTGGGTGAAGTGGTTGTGGAAGAAAGCGTTCAGGTAGGCTCGCTTGAAGATATATTTATGGAAACAAAACTCGATGAAATCGAGAGCCATGACCCTGTCGCACACCTTCAGTTTTCTATGCATAGCGAAGATGACCATTTAATCAGCGATGAAAATAATCTTGAAAGCAGTCAGGTCAATTCGATTAATAATAGCCGCCAGATCGTAGACGATAGCCTAAGTATTCACTCTGAAATTGAGTTGTCGAGTCTAATCCCAGAAGATTGGATGGGAATGGAAAAATTGAAAACTCAGTTAGAACAGGATCAAGATAAACCAGATGGAGCGTTTATTCATCATCAAAATGCTTACTCGAGCGAAAAGGGCAAAGTAGAAGGAACGCATCCATCACTTGAAGGTGTAGGAAGTAAACCAAGCCAACTTAATGTTGGTGAAGACAGTCGCCAAAAGTGGGAAGAAGTAACGCAGCCGTTTGTACCTACAGCACAAGAACCCACTCCGCATAATGAAAAAGAGATTACGAGCAATCTTCAGGGAGAGTTGGGGAATGATAGTTCTCAAGACTTAGGTCAGTTTGTTGTTACGAAAGATTTAGCACAGGCGTTCTGCGAAGGGCTTGGTATTAATGAGGCTGATTTGATTAGTAAGGAACCTGAGTTTTTTAAACAGATGGGAACCTGTCTTCGCTTATGTATGGATAACTTACAAAAAGAACTTCGCGAAATTGAATTGATTAAAGATGAGCCAGAAAATATACAACAAGAGGCGAATCTAACTGAGCTAATGCTGATATTGAATAGTCAAGATTTACTGGCGCCTACAGAATTGATTGAACAAATATTAGATGAACTTCAAAAGCACCGAACCATTTATAGCAAAGCAGTTAGTGATTTACTCATCAAGCAATCAACTATAACGGATCCTATGCGATTTGAGGATGATTATGTTAAAGGCTCTATATTTACTACAAAATCGAAGTTGTGGTCAGAATATACTGAGTTTTACACACATAAGCGACGTCAGTTACATGAGACTTCGTTGCAAGGTCAAATTAAAGAAATATATAACAAATCAACTAAGGAAAGTCATGCGTAGTGTCGCCATATGTATTGGGGTTATATTGCTATCAGGTTGCTCGATGTGGGACCAATTTAAGGAGTCATCAGGTATTACACCTGAAACATCATCGATTGAATTAGTGATTGAAGCATCATCGAATCTCAACCAACGAGAGGGCGGTCAATCCTCCCCAGTGATCTTACGTGTGCACGAATTGACATCACCCGTTCTGTTTCGAAGTTTGGATTTTTTTGCTCTTTTTGAAAATGATAAAGCATCATTGGGGGATGAGTATATAAAGCGCTATGAATATCAATTGCAACCAGGTGATGTGGTCAGTGAAATGCTGGTGCTTGACCCATCGACAAGAGCGGTTGGGTTCTCGGTCGCATTTAGAGATATAAACGGCTCTTCATGGCGTCAAGTAGAAGTAATTGAAGAGAAAAGTGAGTACTTCCTGAGGCTTAAATTAGAAGATAGCAAATTGTCATCAAATAATACTCGCGGTATTGAACAAGTTTACTTTTAAAGGATAGATAGATGTCTTTATACAATCCAGTTGTTTGGCAAGATGGGATGTTCATGAAGCCTCAGCATTTTCAACAGTTAGATCGTTCTCAAAGTAAACTGTCAAATATGTTGAGTTCCTATAGTTCTCCTCTTCACTGGGGTATTAAACGGTTAGAGATTAATAACGAGCTGTTGGTTCTTGGAAAAATAGGCATTACTCGAGCTGAAGGGATTTTACAAGACCGCACACCATTCGACTTACCTTTGTTAGCCGAACTGCCAGAAGTGAAAGATGTCGATCCTGCTATCGCGGACAAAGTGGTGTACTTATGTTGTCCGTTACCCTCAGAGCGCTCGGAGCTATTTGGTTCAAAACAAAACGGTGCACGGTACAATATGGAGTCGCAAGAAGCGGTTGATGCTTGTTACGACTCTGAAGATATGGCGAGTATTATTGTTGGTAAACTTAGCTTTTGCTTGAAATATGACCATGAGGATAAAAGTGCTTATACTTCGATCCCTATTTTAAAGATTTCTGAAGTAAAGCCAGATGGAAGTGTCATCTTAGACGATAGCTTCATTCCAACCTGCGTCGATATTCATGCTTCCGTCGTTTTGAGCAAATTCGCGACAGAGTTTGCTTCTATGTTAAAGCACAGAGCCGAATCTATCGTGCAACGACTCGGTGTTGTTGATCAACAAGGTGTTTCTTCGGTGTCTGATTTTATGCTTTTGCAAGCATTAAACCGTTATGAGCCTTTGTTTTGGCACTTTGCGAGTGTTGATGGAGTACATCCTGAATCTTTGTATCGCGAGCTTGTGCAAGCGGAAGGAGAGTTATCAACCCTTTGTTCTGTATCTCGACGTCCTCAAGAGTTCACTAAATATAATCATGGTGATTTAACCTCGTGTCTATCGAGATCATTAGAAAGCGCTAAGATGACGCTGAGTGTGATGTCTGAGCAACGTGCAGTGCCACTGGCACTAACCGAACAAAAATATGGCATTCGCACAGCGGCCATTACTGATAGCAAATTAGTGGATAACACTACGTTTATTCTTGCGGTTAAAGCGGACGTTACTTTGGACGTTTTACACACGCAATTTATTAGCCAAACGAAGATTGGTTCGATTGATAATATTCGCGATTTGATTAACTTACAGCTTCCGGGTATCGAAATTAAACCTATGCCTGTCGTACCCCGATCACTTCCTTATCATGCTGGTTATACCTATTTCGAACTGGATAAAGCGTGTGAAGAGTGGGCTGCGCTTAAGAATGCCGCTGCTATTGCGGTTCATGTAGCCGGTGACTTCGCGAATTTATCACTGCAACTATGGGCAGTCCGTTTATGAGTTACGCAGAAACCGATGCGACGGTAGTGTTATTCCAACCTGAGCCAGGCAAGCCAATGGAGGTAATGCCTGCTCCAGATTTATCTCGCAACATCTCAGTGCGTAATTTGAACATTGAAAACATGGGTGTTAACCCACTTGTTGACCAATTTACTTGGCTGATCGCAAGCCTGTCATGTATGTCTTCTATCCCTTGGCTAGATGATCCGATGCCGTTTCGAGAACAAGTCGCGCGTGAAATACGAAAGGGTGAACGTAAACTTAACGATATGGAGCTTGATCGTGCATCGATTTTAGTTATTCGTTATTGCTTGTGTGCGGCAATGGATGAATCAGTGTGTCGACAAGAATGGGGTGCGAACAGTTACTGGAGCCAAAACAGTTTACTGTCTGAATTTCACAACGAAACGTCTGGCGGTGATAAGTTCTTTATCATTCTTGAACGTTTGAAGACAGATCCTAGGAAATACCGCCATGTGATAGAGTTTCTTTATTTGCTACTTCAATTGGGCTTTCAAGGTAAATATGGTCGGGAAGAACGTGGCAATGAGAAGTTAGCTGAGATCGGTAGCACAATTTATCGTTTGGTTCGTGATGATAGGTTAGCTGAACAAGAGAAAGTTTCTCTCGTTAATTTGAACGCTAAGTATCTAAAGAAGCCTCTAAAAAGAGTAGTGTCACCAAAGTTGATCCTTACTGTTAGTGGGGTCACACTTGCTCTTATGTACGCGGCTACGTATGTTTTGATTGATCTAAAATTTCAACAGTTGCTTGAAGTCTATCAATAGTAGAACGTATTTAAAATGGTGCCTTGTGCCAGACGCCTTTGGGCTGGTTTTTGTCGCTACTACCAATTTGATACCGCTTGTTCTGATTTTTATGCGACTTTTCGAGAATGACGTGAGCAGCGAGTGTATCCTAAAAATACAAAGCGTGACGCATATCTCGATTATTGATTTTCATGTTATTGGTGATTTATGCCTTATGGCTAACGCTATATTTATATTACCTAGTGTGATGGTCATAATAACTATAAGTTCATTGCAAACGAGGGGGAGAGTCGACGTATCTCAGATGGTTAGAAAAAGTGTCTTCTCTAACTTAATTGATATCATTGCTCGATATTTACATCAACGAAGTAATGCGCATGTATGAGCAACCAGAGCACACCCCAGAATTGAATTCACGTTTCGGGTGGGTGATCGAACTTCATCAGGACTTAAATAGAGTCAAAGTAGACTTTGAAAATAACCCTTTGGGTCAACCTATTTGGGCAAGTATCGGGCGAGCATTTACGATGTCTGATATTGAACTGGCGATTGACAACCAACTGGATTGTCGTATTGAGTTCTTCACTGGTGATATTAACCTTCCCATCCTCACTAATATCTACACCTCTTTGATTAGCAGTGAATGCCTTGTCTTTCGTTCAAAAAAAATGCAGATACAAGGTGAAGAAGAGGTTGTTATACGTTCTGGTGACGCTCAAATAACGATGACGGCGAAAAATAGTAGCATCAAGACGACTGCTAAAACGATTAATAGCACTGCTGAAAAAATGCAGAGAATTCAAGCCACCAAAATCACTTTAAATTAGCCAAGGAGTTATTACATATGGCAGTAACGATAGCCGCAAATGGGTTGAGTGTTGTTCACAAAGGCTCAGGAGGCGAAGCTAACGCAACGCTACCCGATGTTTGTTTGACGACAGTCGGCAAGCCAGTTGTTCCTATTCCATATGGCAATAATGCTAAATCGGCAGATTTAGCGGGTGGTTCAACCTCGGTCAGTGCAGATGGAGGTAATAGCATAGCGCTAAAAGGCAGTACGTTTTCAAAAAGTACGGGTGATGCAGGCGGCGATAAGAAAGGTATATCTTCCGGTACTATTGAAGCTGAAGCTGAGTTTATTTCTGCTTCGCCGGATGTGCTCATTGAAGGTAAAGGCGTCGCGCGCCTTTCTGACCAAATGACAATGAACGCGGCTAATACCATGTGTTTAGGGGGGGTACAAAACCCCTCGGTCAGTGTCGATGAAGATTTAGAAAGCACCGATGTGGTGGATGTGAGTGTACGTTACCCTAATGGACAACGGTTAACCAATGCCCAATATACACTAATGAATGAGCAAGGTGCGCCGGTGACTTCCGGCATTTTAGATGAGAATGGCAAAAGCACGACGGCGGAGCTAAAACCAGGAAAAGTCAAAATTGTTGCGCAAGAAAGCCAAGATGATTTTGTCGTCACGCCAATACGCAGAGAAAACCCTCGTTATTCAGAGTCAACGCCAGATGATGAATTTTTTGACATGGCAAGCAAGGGTGGGCGTGGCTTTTGGCAACCGACTAAAATTGATACGGTTGGTACCCCTTGGGGATGTATTGGCGCGTCCTTGAGTGAAGATCAATTCTTCCAAGATATGGTAGAAACCGAAATTAAGTTGCATTTCTGCCATTTTCATCCTGAAACTGCCTATGAGTTTGGTCAAACGTGTACCGCCATTATTGGCCACTTAAATCAGCCTTTACCCCATACGACAGAGGTGCTTTTGGCGTACACGCTTCCGATTGTATTAGAGGAGGGCGAAATACTCTCTGTGTTACTAAGACTGGCACCCCATGAAAATGCTGACCGAATGCTCGCGTATATGCGAGCACGTGGTAAGGGCAATCCACAAACTTACTTAAGCCGTTATGAATGGCAAGCGGCGCAAAAAACCATCAATGATGAATTCGAAGCTCTATTCGGTAAAATCAAAGCTCGACTCACCTTCTTACGTGATGAAGCCAGTAAGCTTCAATATGCGTATTTATCTGAAGATGTATTCGATAAGCATATTAATACGCTAAACGCTTATATGAAGGGATTACCAAAGTTAATTTCAGGAACGTTTACCAAACTTCAGACTAAAGCTTCACTTCTACTTGCTAACACAACCAATGTGCACGTCACTAAAGCGCCAGAAAATTTATATGCGACAGAAAATCGAGCCATACCCGCGGTAGTGAATACCACTCAATCGATTGATACGGTTGAGCCTTATATGAATGAAGTGGCTGGTGTGATTCAAAATGTGATCCCCATTTATCCGGTGCGCTATGGCTACGCGAACTTCTTTGGCGAGCTGATGCCAGCGCAAGCGCCACCGACCATGACTGATATGGTCGCCGCATCAGGGTTGAACGAAACGGGCGGTTATCTGCTTCGCTTACTCCGTGAAGGTTGGATATACATTAAGGAAGAAGGAGAAGACGAGGCGCAGCCGTTTCATATCTTTAAGTACGCTCAAACCGACACCCCAACGGGGGTGATTGAGAAGTTTGAGAAGTACTATTTTACCAATGAAGAAAACGCCCAAGATGGTTTAACGCTCGATACATCATCTGGCTCCACCTTCTATCCCTTTGCGTTCGTCACCGCAGAAACCAAGCACATATCCATTGCTTACTCTGAGCATGAATGGTCAGCTGCCATCATCGATAAGATGAACGATGATGAGGAGTTACGTGGAAAGTCTATGCAGCGGGTTGACCTAAGTGCACCGAACACGGAGTTCAGCCAAAAAGCCACACAAGATAACTTGAGTAAATTGGTTGAAGATTATCGTAATAACGATGAGAAGTGGTTGGCAGACAAAGACAGCGCCAAACCGATGCCCCATGGCCTTGATTTGGCCACCACCGCACTAAGTTATCACCTTGCGGCTGAAGGCATAGTAGAAACCATGCAAAAAAGCCATAGCGAGCATAAAGATGGTACGTTGGTGGCTTTGTTTGATCCTGTTGGTCGTCAGCGTGATATCTCCAAAGCCATCTCGAAAAATGTTGCTGAGCAGCAAGCCTATGTAAGTGTCAACCAATACCCTTTGACGATTGGTCAATACGCACAGTCGTGTCTTGAAAGCGATATTTTAGAAGTCAAAAAAGCAGCAGAGGAAAACCTTGATACGGAAAGGCTCCCAGTATTTTTGGCAGATTATCAAGATGAAATCAGCAACAAAAAGACAGAACGTAAGAAGTTGCTTGCTCTAATGAACTACTTTGTTGCAGATAAAGGCGCTGAAGATGAGGTTGGCTCGCTTACTTGCTATCTAAGACACTACTTTGATATTCGTCAGCAAGGCATTATCGATCCTGCTGCCGAGATGGGTAAACTGCTGCTCCTTCTTGGGTCGCTTTTTGAAGGCGTGACCGCAAGTGAAGAAGGTATTGAAAGCATGGATAGATGGGTTGGTGAAGCCTTTCATACAGAAGAACTCACCCCATTAGATAAGGTGTGGGGAATTGCTCTAAAAGCGATTCAGATAGTATTTCTTCAACCTCAAGAACAAATAAATTGGCACCATGCGGTTCCTCCAGTATTAACTTCTATAGGCAATTATTTAGCTCGTATACAAGCCGAGTTCACTTATGGCACTAAGTTACTGGGAAATTCTGGGTTAGAGTGTTTTTATAGATCAACCTTACCAACATTATTTGATGCCTTATTAGGAGTTCGGTTTACGGGGAATCGAGTCAACGTGGCGCTCGATGACATCGAAAACTTAATCGATAAACAAACAGGTCAAAAAAGCTCGATCAAATCAAACGTGCAATTTGGAGAAAAGCTTCTCAATTGGTCTGAAATGAAAGCAAACCAAGCAGAGCAACGTATTTTCGAATTGCTGGAAGCTGAGCCAACAGCATCAGCACCTGAATGGCTCAAAAAGATGGTCGATAAGCTCCCTACCAAAACACTTCTCCACTTCGCTCAAGAAAGTGCAGGCTTAGGACTGACCTATTGGTCGTACCAAGCAAATGTGAACACCATCAATGATCTTTTAGCTCAAACACAATTCGATACACTTGATCCCGTTAATGATGATAAAGAATATGTGTATCGTACGGTGAAAATGTTGTCTACGCTCGCGGCAATTACCGCAGACAGTATTACTCTTAGCCAGTATAGTGCTAAGGGAGTAAATGTTGCAGCACGTGGCACTGAGAGGGCACTTCTTGCTCTTCAAAAGCAGTTACCGAATATGAGTAAGCAGTTAGCTGAAAAGCTCGGAGTACGCAGTTTACAAGCTTACAGTCAGCGTCTAGATACGCGTCTAGCAGCAGCGCCGATAAAAGGACTTGTTGTAGGTGCAAACGTAGCAATGGCATTTATTTACTTCTGGGATGTTTTTACTAGTTATAGATCAGGCAATAAACAAGCTTCTCTGGGCTATCTGACTGGTGGCGTCTCCAGTCTATTGATTGCCCTTTCTGTCATCAAGGGCCCTGTTGGAGTCATATTATTAGTCGTTGGTCTTGCTGGCCTCCTATTTAGCGCATATCAAATCGACCGATTTGGCAAAAATAGTTTTGAAAACTTGCTCTACAGCTCTTTCTGGGGGACGAGTAAGTATTATCCATTTTGGAGTGATTTTAAAAAGCAAGAAGACATTGATACTGTTCAAGAGAGGATAGATGTTCTCACCGCTGTGGCATCTGATAACAACAAAGCAGTGACATCTGATAACATCAAATACTTTGATGCCGCATTGAACGTCGAGTCTCAGGAGTTTTTGAACTATTTCTACGCACCAAAACTCTCAATAGTGGATAACAGTATTCGTCCGTATGGTTCAGCGCCATATCGTTACAAGCTCAGTTATGTGTTCGTTTTGCCAGATTTTAAAATGAACATATCTCAATTGCATGGTTCGGTTTTTCGTGAACTGGATGACGCCAAATACGCGGCTTACTCAGTCCCAGATCCCGATAAGGCTATGACCGAAACCTTCAGGAGTGCATTGGCGGCGGCATTTGAAGATAGGACGTTATGTATCGCCAAAGAAGACGGCCTGCATGTCACGGTCAATGTCGAGTTTTCGCATCCAGCGCGTCTGATCTGGTGTTATGAACCGACACCAAACACCATTGTGCCAAAACGCTATTTAACCAACAGCGGCYACATAAGCACGAGTCAAATAGGTATGCTTGATGAAAAACCAAACTCAACACCTTGGGGRAARTAAATGAATCGCGGCTCTAGAGGAATATTCACAACCAAAGCGCAACCTTTTTCAAAATGGTGGGCGCAATTTCGAGCAGAAGTGATMGTCGTCCCGATGAAAGACCCGCTCGAACCSTTTATGACGGTCAATGACMATCTGTTGACGTTAAGGACTGGTTATCATACTCGCCGMAATACCATTGTCGTGCCATGGATGCTGATGCTAACCATATTAACCCTGTATTTTCTCTACGATTCCAGCCACAAATATGACTTTGAGTCTCAAAAGGCTCGAGCTGAGCGTATGATTGAAAGCTATAAAGAAGACAAAGCCAGATACATAAACCGCCTTTCAGATGCACAAAAGGAAGGAGATAAGAAAAAAGAAGATATTTATCGGCGCGGGATAGCTCTCGCAGATAATTCCATTAAAGGTYTCAGCATCTATTTTGAGCAAGACGGTAGTGTGACATTGTTTACTCATATGAGAGCGCTKAAGCAACTCGGAAAATTAGATAGCTTTCTCTCGACGACAGGCTTCCTTGCCCTGATGTGCACTTTATCTTTAGGAGCGTGGTTGCTTTTCTTACTCAAACCTCAAGACGCGGAAGTTTACTTTGATCGAAACCGGCAAATTGTCTACTCGTGGCGACATGGAAGGGTTGGAGCGGCATCATTTGACAAAATGGGGATATTAGAAAACCACCTTGGCTTAAATATCGTATTGCAATTTGAGAACAAAAACCAAACGGGCTACCGACCGATGGGGATAATGGGTATTGATATCGGTAAGCTTTCTTTTCATCGAGAAGGCGATATGACTTACCCATTAGCTCAAATCTTAGCGTTTATGG
>NZ_JAKJSR010000037.1:0-49507 GCF_050337155.1 Vibrio cionasavignyae | reverse complement strand
GGTGATGGAGAGGCCCTTAGTAATGGAAGTAAAGGTCTTGAAGTCAAAGTCGTTCAAGAGGCATTGATTGAATTGGGTTTCGATTTAGGTCCTGCGGGGGCTGACGGAGATTTTGGCAAAGCGACAGAAAGCGCTATTAAACAGTTTCAGAAGGGTTATGAACCGACGCATAACACGCATGAAACTTATAAAATTGGTGAAGTCGATGGGATTGTAGATAAGAACACAGCTCTTGCTTTGGATGAGTCCGTCAGTGAAAATTGGCAATATGTTGATGATGAGATGGATGAGAAGTGGCTAACTGTACCTATAGGGCAGCTTACATTTGATAGTGAAGGCAATGATATTTTTGGCAGTATCTATTTTTCTAGGTTACCGCATGTCCCAAATACAAAAGGGGTTGTTATTGGGGAATCTGGAATTACCTTTGGTAGAGGCTTAGACCTAGGGAGTCGCAATCAAGTTGACGTCGAACAAATATTTTCTAATGTAAGAATTAACTGCAAACCACTATCACACTCATTACTCGAATGGCTAAAGGAAGGTGCTGGCCTTAAAGGACAAAATGCATATAACCATTATAAAAATATAGATGATCAGGTTCCTAAAATAGAGCAAGAGTTAACACGTAAGCAGCAACACTTCTTATTTTTGGAAATATACCCTTCTTATGTGAAAGAAACCGAGAGGCTACTGACTAAGGCTGATGTCAGAAGTTTTTTCGATAAGGAATCGGTGATTGTTTGGAGTGAGTTGCCACGCAACATTCGGGAGGTTTTAGTTGACATCACATATCGAGGAGATAATCGTTCTAGTTCAAGAAAAATGAATGTTCCTTCTCTAGTTACTGATATTAATGATAAATTAAGTGGTTCGAAATCTAAGTTTTATCTGTTAATGAAGGATAAAAAGGTTTGGGTTGATAATTTTAAAGTTGATAATAACCGTTATAAAGCTAGATATAAGGCGTTACTAAAATGAATGTGAAGTTGTGTGTTTTTCTTATTTTTTTCTGGTCACTTAACGCATTCTCTGGTGGTGATCTAGTTGACCCTTGTTTAGCCAAGAATGGGGGGGCAACTGCAGGATACCTTTGTGTGGATAAAAAGATAAAGTCAGTCGACGTTGAATTAAATGAAAGCTACAAAAGAGCTATTAATAGGATTTTGGTTGAAGATCCTGATTTAGAGGAGAGCTTCAGAGAAGCTCAGCGAGCGTGGTTGAAGTTTAAAGATTCAGAGTGTAAGTTTATCGGTTCATCTCTAACAAGTTCACCTTGGCGTGGGGTGCAGATAGAAGAGTGCAAACTGCAGATGATGAAAGAAAGAATTGTGTATTTTAATCAGGTGTTTGTTGGGTGATTGAACATAAAGAAATTTAGTGCGTACCTAAACCAATCTTTTAGCTAGTGCGATTTTACTCATCACACTAGCTCTTCATGACAACTTTGCAATACCTACGATTTTTCAGAGTTTTCTAAATTAGCAAAGACACTGGCAAGGTTTTGTCCAAAAGCTTTTTATAAACGGTACTGCTGAATAGATTAAAGGGACACACACTTTAAGAATACACTCCTTAATGTCAGAGCAAGCTTACTCTGACACAGAGCCGCCCATTTCAGCGCTACTGACAGAAAGAACCCAAGACCAAATACAGTCATTCTACTAGCCGTGTGCCTACACGGCAGGATTCTACTCTACAGCGTTTACAGAATAACTGTGTGATCACAAGATCACGGTTTAACTCACTTTCCCCAAAAATCATTCAGAGTAAGTACTTATTCATATCTTGTTAATGTGAATTTTCACTACAGCAAGTTATGTGAATAGCGCTAATTTAGGAATTATGGATCTCTTAGCAAGCTAACTTCCTTGCATTGTTGATAAGGTATCGATATGTAATTGAGTCAGTAAGTGAAAGACGGCATTATGTGAGAGTTAAAGGCGGGTGTTAGTCGTCTAATTAGCGTTAGCAGTCAGAGGTAATAAGGATCTATAAATGGAATTAAAGTATCGTTCAGCTGATTTTGAAGATTTGGAAAGTCTTGTTGCTTTGCTTTCAAATGACCCGCTTGGTAGTAAAAGAGAAGATGCATCTGTTCCGTTGAATAGTGCGTATCTTGAAGCGTTCGAAGCAATTGCGCGAGACCCAAACAACGAATTACTGGTTGTTGAACTGGAAAACTCTCTAGTCGGGATGCTTCAAATTACATTTATTCCTTACCTGACGCATATTGGTAGTTGGCGTTGTCTTATCGAAGGTGTTCGAATCTATAGTGACTATCGTGGACAAGGTTTCGGTGAGCAAATGTTTGAATATGCTATTGAACTGGCAAAAAACAAAGGCTGTACAATCGTTCAGTTAACAAGTGACAAGCAGCGTCCTGATGCAATCCGGTTCTATGAGAAACTTGGATTCAAAGCGACACATGAAGGGTTTAAACTCGCGTTGTAGGTTATCTGCTAACATAGCATTTAACAGTGATTCGCAACGCTTGGCGTTATGTAAATGGAGCAAAAAATGGCAGTCGTTGACGTAAAAGGGTTTGAAATCCGAGGCTTAACCCTAAGAACCCGCAATGAAATTGAAATGAACCCCGAGACGGCGAATATCCCCAGACACGTTGAATACGTCGACTCGAATTTAGTTATTGATTATCAATCGGGAGCGAGGGCATATAGTGTCTACTGCAATTATGAGTCAGATGTTAATGGTTACTTTGACGTTTTAATGGGTTCGAACGAAATATCCTCTTCAAATGTTGAGTTGTCATCAGTATCTGTACTTTCAGGCTCTTACCTTAAGTTTGAATCCGAAGGTGAGTTTCCTGCCGCCGTTATTGCTGCATGGCAGTCCATTTGGTCGTACTTTGCTTCTTCGAATTGCGAGCACGAAAGGGCATATACCACAGATTTTGAGCACTTCGAAAGCGCTAGTAAAGTTAGCGTCTACATTGCACTGAGATAATTTGCATAACGATCATTTAAGGTTTCAAGATACTTTTTCTAATCGTATAGAAGTCATTTCGAGTAACCCTTCTAAGAGGTTTTTGTCTAAAAGCTTCTTATAAACGGTACGGCTGATATGTGATCACCAAGCGATTCTGTCGTATCGTTACCACCCAGCATCCCTTGACGTGACATAAATTTCGCCTCAGCCTTTGAATAGCACTGACCATTTACATAAATGCTGCTTTGTAGAAAATGCACCCCTCGCTTGCTTTTTAGGCAATGAGCCTGAACCTGAATGGCTGTATTGAGCGGGATAGGTTTGATAAAGCGGACATCCAATTGCGCTGTCATTGCGTAAACATGGCGAGAAAACAGGCAGTGGGTCATCGCTGTATCATGCAAGGTGGTAATGACACCGCCTTGCATGACACCTTGGTAGCCTTGTACTTTTTCTGTTGGTACAATTTTGCTCTGGACTCCGCCATCGGGCATTAAGGTAAAGTGAATGACCGTGTTGTGGTTGAAAAAAGGCAGACAACAAACCGTACAATGTTGATGATTTTTGGGAGTGTGGATAGACATAAAATACCGTTGGGTGAGATACCTGCACTGAACCTAGACAAAAATAGACAAGGTAGAAACCAAGTGGCGAGACCAAAAATAGAGCGAAATATCTGCGGTAATGCGCCATACGATTGTTTTAAACCCAATGGAGTGCCACTTTCCAAGCTCAATAAAATTGAGCTACTAGCGGAAGAGCTCGAAGCGCTACGCTTGGCTGACTTAGAGTCGCTAAGCCAATTAGAAGCGGCGACTCGTATGGGAGTATCTAGGCAAACATTTGGCAATATTGTTAAACGTGCACGAGCTAAAGTTGCGCAAAGTTTGGTTCATGGTCATGCGTTGATGTTCAATCGCGATCAATAATACTGGTCGCGGAGCTGGATGCGTGCGGTTCCTGAATGTGATAGAGCACGCGTCGGTGCTCGTCGCAGGTTTCAACGCAGTGGCATTCTCTTTCTATTTCAAGGTTAGCGAGCCCGCCGCAACTTCCTTGTATTGCTTGGCGTTTCAACATGACGCCTACCGCCATTAAGGCTGTGATGATCAAAAACACCACAAAACTGATCAAATACGTCATAGCTATTGTTCTGTTTGTGCGGTTATTTTAAAAACCTTAGTCAGGTGACTCATCGTCCTTGATGAAAGCCTGTTAACGGATGCTCGCTTGCCTGACGTTATACGGTTAGTAGACGAACAGTTAGTGGATGAACACGTGGTACTTTGCCCTGAGCAATGCGCTTTATTTTTCTTAGCCGAAGGACGAGCAAACTCAATTTGAGTAACTGGCGTCAATTGGTTTACGTCAAACCTATCTATATCGAACTTGTCCGTATCGAATCCTCGTGGTGCACTCAATACTCGCATATTGAGCTTAAACAGTGCACTAAGCATATTTGTGCCAATTAAACGAACGACGACAGCATCCACCTTATGCTCCTGCAGAACTTTGCTCCAATACTTCTTATGGCTACAGTACTTTTTATGACCATAAGACTTTTTAGGATCGCAATTCGTCGAAGCCTCAGGTAGGGCGAGGATTCGTTTGGTATTGGTTTGGCTGTCCCAAAGCATGATCTCAGGTGCTTTGGAAAAATGATTAGAAAGGGACGACTTTCGGCAGGGAATAGCAAGTAACATAGTGAACTCCATTATCTGGCTGGTAGGGACACTATAGAGGTAGTTATTGGCATATGCCAACAACTACTTGTGGGAAATTAGGATCCATATTGCGAAGGTGATAGGTATTTCTATATTCGTGTGACGACTCAAAGCCCTAACGTTTCATTAGGGCTTTGTTGAGTGGCGAGTAGTTAAATCGCTAATTGCTAATTGCTAATTGCTAATTGCTAATTGCTCATCGCTAATTGTAAATATCACTACCCTTGTATGAGCTCAGTCGCTTTTTTCATCGCCTCTTTAGTCGAGCATTCAATCACGTTTGCATTGGCAAAGCGGTGAGCGTCTTTTACTTGAATATCATGGGCTAAGATAACCAATTTCGCATTGCGTACGTCTAAGTCAGTAATTCGGTTTTTCACTCCGTTTTGGCCTTGAGTTTCCACTTTGATTTTTATGCCAGCCATTGCCCCTGCCTTTTCTAGCGCTTTTGCTGCCATGAATGTGTGCGCAACCCCTGATGGACAACAGGTCACGGCAACCACATCGTACTCGCCTTCCCCTGCCTCTGGAGCGGTGACTTGAACCGGGGCTGTTTGTTCTTCTTCAGACTCTTCCGCAACAGGCTTCCAGAATCCAACGATAAGAGCCGTGGTTAAAGAACCAAGAGCGATACCCACCACATACATTGGGATGTTGCTAGAAACGGGAGCGGTGATAAGGCCACCCCAAGGGGCGTGAAGCAGTACGTCAGTCAAGAAACCAAATACACAACCAACGATACCACCCGCAACTATGGAAGGAAGCACACGCATAGGGTCGTTTGCCGCAAATGGGATTGCACCTTCAGAGATGCCAATTGAGCCCATGATCGCCGCTGCTTTACCTGCTTCTTGTTCTTGTTTTGAAAATTTCTTCTTAAATAGGAACGTTGCCAGTGCCATGCCAAGAGGAGGCGTACAAATTGCGATACCAACACCGCCCATTAGCCACGGTTGCGTATCCACTTGTGTTTGTGCAAACAAAGTCGCCACTTTGTTGATTGGACCGCCCATATCAAACGCCGTCATACCACCAAGGATGGTACCGAGCACGACTTTAGACGCGCCAGCCATTGAAGCGAGGAATTCATTCATAGATGCCATGAAGAACTTAATAGGTTCGCCAATCCCCCAAAGAACAATGCCTGCTGAAATGAGCGTGCCGATCAGAGGGTAGATGAAGTAAGCACCTAAAGCGGTCATGTTGGCTGAAAGCGGGATTTTCTTAAGCTGGAATACGACGCCCCCAGCAATAAAGCCAGCCACAATACAACCAAGGAAACCGCCACCCATATCGGCCATGATGCCAGATGCGATCATAGCAGGAGCAAGAGCGGGTTTATCGGCGATAGAGTAGCCGATAAACCCGCCAAGGATGATTGGGAAGAGAACCAAACCTTTAATACCAATATTGGAAATATCAGCAAGAATCCCGGTTGCCGGAACCGCGCCTTTACCAGAAGCCATGACGGCCAAAGCAAGCAATACCCCACCTGCAACGATGAATGGGAGCATGTGGGAAGTGCCAAATAAAAGGTGTCCTTTCATGGTACTGAGGAGTTTTTTAATATCACTATTATTGTTAGTTTGAGCAGTTAGGGTACTCATAGTTATACGCCTTATGAATTTATTAATATATTAATAATCGGGTGTGGTCTTTTTTATGGTTCTTTTTTGATCGTTATTGCTATGAATTACTCAAACCGCAATGGTTATTAGTGGTAGCGAATGTGGCAGCGAATAATTCAATAACCTTTGAGGTCATACAGTTAAATTAGTGGATTGTTTGAATACTCGAAATAGTAAAAAAAAGCCTTTCACTATACATTTGTACCCAGCAAAACTAAGTGTGATACGTATCCGTTCTGGTATGTGATAGTGGTCATGATTGTCAATGGATTCATGGTGTTGGGTGGAAGTTGCAAAAAGTAAAAGACCCTGCAAAAGCAGGGTCTTAGTTGATTTGAAAACTATGTGAAATAGTTTTTAGTTAACTGTAAGCGCGGGCAACCCGACCGGAACAATTAATGGTGTAATTATCGGCATAGGCAGGGATAAATACCGAATGCCCTTTGTTTATTACACAGGTTTCACCGCTTTGATGGCTTAATGTCATGGCTTCATCGAGTGGCAGAAGAATTTCGGGCCCTTTCGTTTTGATTTGACGTTGCTGAGAGTGTTGCATAATGGAGAAGTTGAAATCATCCACGGGAATAGGGTACTCCAGTACGCCGTTTATCGCTGTTGGAGCCAGTAACAAGTGGTCAGCGGGCTTTTCATCAAAACGGGTGCAGGAGACGAGTTCATTCACATCCATGAACTTTGGCGTTAAGCCAGCGCGCAGTACATTATCGGAATTTGCCATAATTTCTAGCCCCGTCCCCTTGATGTATGCGTGTGGGGTTTCGGCATCTAGATACATCGCTTGCCCTGGCTGTAAGGTAACGACATTGAGTAATAGTGGTGTGAATAGCCCAACATCACCGGGGTATTGCTGTTCTAGTTCGGCGATTAAAGCGAAAACGGGACCATTTTCCCGCTGAGTTTTCATTAACAGCTTCATCAGCGCAGCTTCTTTCTGTTCGCCTTGCAGCGAAAGAAGGCCAGAGAAAAAGGCAGACAGTCCGTTTGGTGTTGGATCACCTGATAAATCGTTAACCAATGAATTGAGCTCAGCAATGTCGAGGAACATGAAATGTTCAAGAATGTCGGAGATGGGTCTAAATCCATTCATTGCGGTGTAGTCAGTAAGCGCATAAACCAGTTCTGGTTTGTGATTGGCGTCTTTGTAGTTTCTGTTCCCTGCGGTTAGCGGCACCCCTCGTTGCTCTTCAAGTGCGTAACCTTGCTCAGCCTGCTGCTTATTAGGGTGAACCTGAACGGATAGTGCTTTTTCCGCGGCGAGTACTTTGAATAGATAAGGCAGTTCACCGAAACGGTTAGCAATGCTTTCGCTCAAAAATAGGCTTGAATCCCGGGAAATGAGACTCGATAGTTTCGTCTCTTGATTGTTAGACATAACCGTCGAGCAGCCATTTGGATGTGCACCCATCCATATTTCGGCTTGTGGTTCACCGGATGGATTCGGCGTGCCAAATAGGAGCCCGAATGACGATGGGCTACCCCATGCATAGTTTTGAATGACGTTGGTCATTGGATAGAAAATACGTTGTATTACGACATGATCAGCGATAGAAAAATCAGACATCAAAATCACCATGAATTGAAACATGGCATGAACGAATAATCCGCTCATGCCATAGTATTGGTAGGAAGGGGAGGCTTACGCGGTCGCTGCCGTTAGTTTTGCTTTGCGTAGGTTTTTAAGTGCGATACACGTTACTGCTGTCACACCTGCACCTGTTGCCATGCATAGCAACGCAAGCAATGGGAAGTTCATTGCCCCGAGTAAAGCCACAACTGGGCCGCCATGCGCCACGCTGTTGGTGATGCCAAAAGAGAAGGCCATGACAGCCGCAACCATGGAACCAAGCACATTGGCTGGAATCACGGACATTGGATCTTGAGCGGCAAACGGAATTGCGCCTTCAGAGATACCAACCAGTCCCATTGCACCTGCCGCTTTACCTGCTTCAATTTCAGAGGATTCAAACAGGTCAAATTTACGTCCAAGCGTGGTAGCAATGGCCATACCGAGCGGGGCGACAGGAATGGCACACGCCATTGCACCCATGAACTGGGTTTGACCGCTTGCAATCATGCCAACAGAGAATAGGAACGCCACTTTGTTGAATGGGCCACCCATATCAAAGCCCGCCATTCCACCAAGAACGATACCGAGCAGAACCACGTTACCTGTGCTCATGCTGGTTAATAGCGCAGTCAATCCATCCATTAACCCTGCAATAGGCGCGCCGATCACGAAGATAAAAAGACCTGCGATGAAAAGCGAACCCGTGATAGGAGCAATCATGATAGGGACAAGTGGTTGAACAAATTTGTGGTAGTTAAACGAAACGATCCACTTGACGAAGTAGCCCACTAATAGGCCTGCAATGATGGCACCGATGAATCCTGTGCCAGCGTCAGCGCCGTAGAAAGAACCATTGTTCGCAATCCAACCGCCAATTAAGCCAGGGGTGAGCGCAGGGCGGTCAGCAATGGCATAAGCGATATAGCCGGCAAGAATTGGGATCATTAAGGTGAAGGCAACCACGCCGACTTCAAGAATTTGGTTCCACATGCTGCCTGCAGGGATAGCCATACCCGCTTCCGTTGGCTCTCCGCCAATAGCAAGTGCAAGCGCAATTAACAACCCACCCGTGACTACAAATGGGATCATATGAGAGACGCCATTCATCAAGTATCGGTAAAGATCCGACCGCGCCTGAGAAGCTTTGCCGGCAACAGATTGATGGGATGTGGACTGCTGTGTTTGATAAATAGAGGCGTTCAAGGCTTTCTCTATCAAACCTTGTGCGTCGCGAATCGGGGCTTTTACGTTAGTTTCGATGACGCGTTTACCGGCAAATCGTACCATGTCCACTTGCTTATCACACGCGACAACAATAGCATCTGCGCGTTCAATCTCAGCTTGGCTTGGGCTGTTCTTCACGCCAATGGAGCCGTTGGTCTCGACTTTGATGTCGTAACCCAATGCTAGCGCGCCTTTTTCAAGGGCTTCTGCTGCGAGGTAGGTATGGGCCACGCCTGCAGGGCAGCCAGTCACGCCAATGATGAAGCCTTGCTTCTCGGTGCTGGTTTCTGGGATGGACGATTGAGGCTTTTCTAGTAATAAATTCAGTGCAGATTGCGGTGAATCGGCATTGAGGAAGTTTTCAATAAACCCCTCTTCAATCAATTTGGAAGAGAGCTCGGCGAGCACTTCAATATGGTGGTTATCACCACCATCAGGGGAGGCGATCATGAAGAATAGCTTTGATGGTTGACCGTCGTCGGCACCGTATTCAATTCCCGTCTTATGAACGCCAATGACAACCGCAGGCTCGATAACTGCGGCGCTTTTTGCGTGTGGCAGCGCGATCCCGTCTTCAAAGCCGGTGTTGCCTAGTGCTTCTCGCGCTTTAATGTCGGCAAGAAATTGTACTTTGTCTGAGATACGCCCTTGTGCATGAAGTACCTCTATCAACTCTTTAAACACGGCTTCTTTTGAATCAGCTTCAAGCGACAGCTTAATCAAATCTTGATTGATCAGTTTCGTGATCATAATGAACCCCTAATCTATTTATTGTTTTGTTAGGGGTATTTTGAAACGTGTAGGTCGTTTTCTGTAGTGAAGAAAAAATGCATTCACTGGAAGATTGTTGCGTTGTGGTTGGAGTGTGATTTTGATCGGCTGTGGTATTTGGAAAACCACTGATGTGACAAGGAGAAGTGGAGAAATGAATATAATTATTAAGTGTTTATATTAGTTTTGAGAATATTTTTTGGTTCGGTATATACTGATAGGTGACTGTAAATTTATCGCTTTAACTGGATTATTGTAACCTAGTTTGATAATTGTGATTTTGCTCAATAGCACAATATTTCACTTAAGGGTATATCTATGCTTATAGCACTAATGCTACGTGCAAAGAGTTCGAACAATGATATTTCATGATTTAATCTCATCGGTATTAAGTGAGAGAGAACCGTTTCATCACATCTGGTTTGCAGGCGACTTTCATACGCCACCAGCGTTTAGCTATCAGGTGAACTTCCCTCGTTTAGAGTTGGTGTTAGACGGTGAATATATCAACGAAATGGAAAGCCACGAACGCAAGGTGACGAATATCGTTGCTAAAGCAGGGGATGCGATTTTTATTCCGCCAAACTGCTGGAATAAGCCGGATTGGGATACGAATTGCTCGGTATTGAGTATGCTATTTGGCCGCAGACAGCTGGGACTCAGTTTGGTCAGTAAGCGTAAAGGTGAGGCAAATTTTTATGATATTCAAAAACACAGCCTACAAACCCGCTCTGGATTCGCGATCGATAACATATTAGAGGCGCTGAGTTCTTTAGCGCGTGAAAGCCACAAACAGCCAATGGATGAGTTATTGCTGCAAGCGTTACTTCAGTACAGTAAGAGCATGTTGGATGCGCCAGAGGAAAAATCACATAGCCGTGTTCAAGATTTGTATCAGGGCATTTGTATCTATATTCAAGAGAACTTCCACAGACAAATCACCCGTGATAGCATCGCCGCCCGTTTTAGTCTCTCTGCTAATCATTTATCGCGTATGTTTCGTCAGCAAGGGCATATGACGTTGGCAGACTACATCACTTGGGTCCGTATTGACCGAGCCAAGTTCATGCTCAAGAAGTACAATTTCAAGCTCAATGAAGTGTCGGTACGTTGTGGCTTTAAAGATGTGAATTACTTTTGCCGTGTTTTTAAAAACAGAACGGGCAAAACGCCAACGGAATATCGAGGTTCAATTTAGGATCTTAAGGTAGTAGCCGAGACATGAAGTACATTAATAGCGCTTGTAAATCGACACGACTTCGAGTTGTTAAAAGGCGCTCTGAAATTTGATCGCACAATAAGTTTCGTGTCAGGTTTGTGGCGGCGATGATCTGTTCTCGGTTAGGCGTTTTTGGCATCACCAGTGCTATTGCTAGGTTCACATGTCCCATCTTTGATGCCCAATCAATAGGAGTATCACTGGCAATGACAGCGATGGCGATGTGATCAATATCCTCAAACATCACATGGGGCAGGGCGATACCTGGTGTGACACAGGTGGATGAACGCTCTTCACGTTTGATAAAGGCAAGAATGAGCTCATCGGGATCATCTGGGTAGATCAGGTGTGCCAGCCCTTTTAGGCATTCGAACTTAGTGAGCACCGTATGCGCTTTGGCATAATGCCATTGAGTTTCGCTCGGTGGACAAAGTTGTGGCAGGCGCTCTGCGAGTTGGCTAGAGAACTCATAATTGATGCAAGAGCCAATGAGAGTGTAATGTTCGGCGATGATGTCTTTGAGCACAAAGCAGGTGAGCTCAGCATCAATACCAATCGCGGTAATCTGACATAAGTCGCCTTGATTTAAGCCAGCTTGAAGCATGGCGAGAGAGCGAGTCAGATCCGCTGAGCGGTTTTGAGTAATATTAATGATGTGAATAGTCGATTTGAATTTTCTGGCCAGAGTACGTAAAGGCTGGGCTGCGAGCACATTGGCTTCTGTACTGTCGACAAGAAAAGTGATCTGATATTCGTTCATCTTAATGGTTTACCGGCGGCAGTGAACAAGAAAGACTTTGTCGACATTAAGTAACACGTCTTCAATGGAAATTCGAACCGTGTTTGCCGCTTCAAAACGAGACTGTTGGTCGACATCAATGTCAGAGACGATGAGGACTTTATCGGCCTGTGCGATATCGTGAGCGGAGAGCAAGTTTTCGATCCCCATTGCGCCTTGCGTTTCGACTTTGATCTGCACGTTATGCTTAGGCGCCGCTTTGACCAATGCATCAGCGGCCATATAAGTGTGTGCAATGCCTGTCGGGCAGGCGGTGACAGCGACAATTTTCACGGTTTATCTCCGCGGGTGATTTTTGCGGATATTAGCACAGTGTGACGGGGATTAATTAATTTAGCAGCCACAATTGAAAGACAAGCGTCACAGTTTGGTTGGACTGTTACAATAATCCAGTTAATGACTTTTCCGTCCTATATCTAAGGGTATGGAGGCTGATTAATCTATGTTCAAGCGTGATCATTTCAGGGTAGGAATAGGCAAGGAAGAAACAATGGATATTACTCATCTTATTGGGCTAGACACGATCTGCTTAGATCTTCAGGCAAAAACCAAAGAAGACGCGCTTAAAGAACTAGTGGAGTTACTCTCCGCTGCGGGAAAATTGGAAGACAAAGATCAGTTTCTTACGGATTTGTGGAAGCGTGAAGCGATAGGCAATACTGGCTTTGAAGATGGTGTCGCCATCCCTCATGCAAAAAGTGATGCGGTTGCTCAGCCTGCGGTTGCGGTGGGTATTAGCCGCACCGGGATTGACTATGGTGCTGAAGATGGTGAACTTTCCGATGTTTTCTTTATGCTGGCCTCGCCTGATGGCGGTGATCACCATCATATTGAAGTTTTAGCGCAGCTTTCTAGTAAACTCATCGAAGAGGGGTTTGTTGATAAGCTTAAAGCCGCAGAAAATACCGAGCAAGCCAGAAAGTTACTGACCGACATCCAACAACCGCCTGTATACGCCTATCAAAATGATTTATCTGAATCCAATCATACCCCGTTAAGTCCGTGGAAACTTCGCGTTGCCCACATTAAAGAACACTTGCTGTTTGGTACGTCACATATGATCCCTTTTATTGTTGCGGGAGGGGTATTGTTGTCGTTGTCTGTGATGATGTCCGGTCATGGCGGTGTACCTGAAAGTGGGGTATTGGCAGACATCGCACAGATGGGGATTGCAGGGCTGACCTTATTTACCGCGATACTGGGCGGTTACATTGCTTACTCCATTGCCGATAAACCAGGCCTTGCTCCCGGCATGATTGGTTCATGGGTGGCGGTCAACCAATACAGTACGGGTTTTCTCGGCGCGATTGTGGTGGGGTTCTTTGCTGGCTTTGTCGTGCAATTACTCAAAAAAATAAAGCTACCGGATAGCATGAGTTCACTCAATTCAATCTTTATTTATCCACTCGTTGGCACCTTTGCCACTTGTGGGATGGTTATGTGGGTGATTGGCTCACCTATTGCCACTGCCATGTTCGTGATGAATGATTGGCTAACCAGTATGGCAGGATCGGGGAAGATTGCGCTAGGCGCCATCTTAGGCGCCATGACGTCGTTTGATATGGGAGGCCCGATAAATAAAGTGGCAACCTTGTTTGCTCAAACCCAAGTCAACACTCAACCTTGGTTGATGGGTGGTGTCGGCATCGCCATTTGTACACCCCCGCTTGGCTTAGCTCTCGCAACGTTTTTATCGCCCAATAAATTTAAGCGAGATGAGCGTGAAGCGGGAAAAGCAGCAGGTATTATGGGAATGATAGGGATTAGTGAAGGCGCGATACCTTTTGCCGCGTCTGATCCCGCTCGCGTGTTACCAGCCATTGTTGCTGGTGGCATTGTGGGCAACGTGACGGGCTTTATGTTTCACGTTGTTAATCATGCGCCTTGGGGAGGGTGGATTGTTTTACCTGTTGTGGATGGAAAGCTTGGCTACATCATAGGAACATTGTTAGGCGCGCTCACTACCGCCTGTATCGTTATTGCATTAAAGAAAACCATCTCTGAACAAGATGATAATGAAAGTGAATTGGTTCGTTCTTATCGCTCTGTGAAAGGGGAAGGAGAGGCGGAAGTGTTGGCTGTGACGGCGTGTCCGTCGGGTGTCGCTCATACCTTTTTGGCCGCTAAGTCATTAGAAAAAGCGGCTTACTCAATGGGCGTCAAAATTAAAGTCGAGACGCAAGGTGCAGATGGGGTGAATAATTGGCTAACAGCGAAAGATGTAGAGCACGCAAGAATGGTGATATTGGCGCATGATGTCGCCATTCAAGAGCCTGAGCGATTTAAGAACATCAAGGTTGTGGATGTGTGCACGAAAGACGCCATTCTTAATGCCGTTGGGCTACTTCACACCAGACGGTAAGTGACGTATTTCTTGCTCGGCGGTCGTCTATCTATGTTGCTCTAAGTTGTGAGGCTTCCTTTGGCGCTTTTATATTGAGTCGTTCTTTTACTAGGCGATAAATCATGTCGTTTTATCGCAAGTAGGGCGAGGGCGCGTGAACAGTCATACTATAACGGTGATAGGATGTCGGTTTACTTCAAGATATCGACACGAGGTCCTCTCCTTGGACCTAGAGAACGGTGACTAGTGGCGAACGGAGTCCTCTATTTTTGTCCGTGTTCCTGATCTGCACGTAATTGCTTTACAACATCGATAACGGCGTTGTTTAACTTATAGTGGTGAGACGATGGATTAGGCAGTTTGGCATTCATCTGGCTATATATTGCAACTACCGTGTCAGATTGCGGGTCAGCCCAGATTAGCTGGCCAGCCCATCCACCGTGGCCGATACCGTAATCATTAAAGATGGCTGATTTGTAGTAATGGCTATCAACGTAATGCCATTCAGCCGGAACAAATTCGCCGTTCTGCTTGGCTGCTTCAAGATCGTTTTCGTACTGTTTTTTATCTTCAATGAGCAAGCGGCCATAGCGTGCAAAATCCACCGTTGACGCCAACATTGATGCGCTCACTGAAGGGTAACCAGCATAATCGGTACCCATATGTACAGTATGCTGGCCACCGATACGATGCATCAGATTACGCACCTGAGTTTGCAATGGAACGCCAGTGGCCTTCTCAACAATTAAACCAAGCGTTGCGGTATTGATGGACGCGTAGTTCGCGTGGCCTTTAGTCCACTCATTAGAAGTTGAACCTGGCGCAATATCAATCTCTTTTACAAATTGCGCTGTGGTTTCGCGATCATCATTTCGACGTAAGCCAATCACTTGTTCATCGCGGTCAAACATCTCTTCGGCTTGCTTGTCACCTAAGTAGGCCGCTAGCTCTGCAACATTATGATTTACCGCCATTGCAGCTAGGTTACCAATGGTGCGGCCTCGAAAACCCGGCCCTACATCGGGCAGGTAACGTTCCACTTTGTCATCCATTGACAAAGCCCCCTTTTTTAGTGCCTTGTTAAGTAACATATACGTGATGGTTTTGGTTGAAGACTGTGCCGAAAATACGGAGGCTCGGTCATAACCATTCTTGTAGTGCTCCAGTATCACTTCGTTTCCTTTAGTGACCACGATAGAAGCAACCGCCGGATGGTCTATCAGACGTTTCACACTCGGAACTTCATATAAATCATAGTGAGTGGCCTGATATTCAAGCGGGTAAACATCTTGGGCATTGACCGACATAACATTGGGCATAATTTTCTCTAGCTTGTCTAAGCCAGCGGCGCGTTGTTGCTGCCAGTTGTCGATATTAATGATGGATTGATTGGAAAGTGGTGCAGTGTTTTCAATACTTATTGAAGCAGCCTGCAGAGAGCCTGTGACCAATGCTGTACCAAGTACTAATGCTAGTTTGCGTTTAATTAATGTCATGATGACCTCTCTCGATTTATTTGAAAGTGATTTGCTAACGGGAGAAAGTATATTCATCTCGATTTCCTAAATGCGGTAAGCTAACCTATATATTGTTCGTATTTGGGAAATAGTATTGGTGTAAATCATGAATGAATTTGATACTCGAGGTTTTGAGTTTTTTGGTGACAGTGAAAAGTGGTTTAGGAAACAGCTTATTGAACGGCTTGAGGTTTTACTTGCTCACCAGAGTTTGTCTAAAAACCAACTGGCGAAACTCGCTGGTCTACCAAAAACAAGCCTATATCAGAAGATGGATAAGAACGAACAAAGCTATTTCACCATCATTGAATTGTTTCGTATCGCTAAGTCATTTGATATCAGTATTGTACAATTGCTCCCTATCGATGATGTGGATCGAAAACACCCTAATTTAGTGCCATTACCTGCTAGCTCTTTAAAGTTCTTAGATGAGATGCTTGCTGCTGAACCCTCTGACATTGAGCTTCTCAATAAGTTGTACAAAACGATTAAGCAGCACCGTTTAGAAGCAGAGACGTAAGCATTAATTCTACAGAGGTGTATTTGGTAAGTGCCAAGATTAGAAAAAGTAGGTCAGTCTCGTTAGAAAACTAAGGTGGTGTAGCGTGTGATTCGTCAATAATCGAACTCTGTCATACAACGCTCCAGAACGTTAATGTGTGGCGACAGTGAGAGGAGGAATATTTGTAATAGCCGATTGACAAATATTCCTGTTGTAGCAAAATCCAGTGCACTTATCGCCCCCGCTTATGACCCAAGGAACACGATTGATGAAATACGATTGGATTTTGTTTGACGCTGATGAAACCATTTTTAACTTCGATGCATTTGCTGGCATGAGGTTGATGTTTGAAAGGCTCGGTGTGGATTTCACTCGTGATGATTACGCAGAGTATCAGTTAGTTAATAAGCCGCTTTGGGTTGACTATCAAGATGGAAAAATCACCGCTGCGCAACTAAAACAGATTCGCTTTGAAGGGTGGGCAGAGAAGCTTGATACCACGCCACTTGTTTTGAATAGCGCCTTTTTAGATGCGATGGCGGACATTTGTACCTTGCTGCCGGGTGCTCGGGAACTGATGGATGCGTTATCGGGTAAGGCGAAGCTGGGTATCATTACTAATGGCTTTACTGAACTTCAAGCGATTCGATTAGCGCGCACCGACATGACGCATTACTTCGATCATGTGGTGATCTCTGAAGAAGTGGGCATCGCCAAGCCAGATGAAGGCATTTTCTCTCACGCCATGACCCTGATGGGGAATCCATGCAAAACACGCGTACTAATGGTGGGGGATAACCCGCATTCAGACGTGCTAGGCGGGCTCAATTTTGGTATTGAAACGTGCTGGCTAAATACGCAAGGACAAGAAAAGCCACAAGGTATTGAGCCACATTATGAAGTGAACTCGTTGCAGCAGCTGCAACAAATTCTGGTTGCTTAAGCGCGGTAATTGCCACTCTACCATTGGTGACTAGTCACTAATGGTAGAGTAAGTCGACTGAATTGCCAGTAAGCCAATCAACGCAGCGTTGTAATCAATGGCAAACTCGTTGACGGCGTAGGATTTTTCACTATCAACATAACTGAGCATGCCCATATCTTTTGGCGCAATATTGGCTTGTGCTTTGATATTGGGTCCTCCAACAAGAAAGCCGGGTAAACTCACCCCTGTGCCGATTCTGTAAAGGTGGTGTAGGTTACGAACACTGTGTGTTCCGAAGTGCGTGACAAAGCTCATATTGAAGGCGTTGGCGCCAAGCAGATAATCAATTTGTGATTGGACTAGCTTACGGTGTTTGTCTGTGTTGGAAACCATGTCGCTCCACGCTAGAACAATACCAATTTCCGCGACCATCTTGTTGGAACCCCATATAAACTTCTGATTAGCGACATAGAATGGTGATTGAGTCGCTAGTGTGGCGTAGCGCTGCGCAAGGGCGTTTAAATCATCTTTCATTTGTTGTGAGAGGGGCGTGTCTAACGCTTGCATCATATGCCAGATCCCCATGATTGCGGGATTTTTCCATTCAAAAAAATCAAACAGTGATGCGTTTTGTCTAATGGTATCTTCGTAGTGTTGTTCAAAATACGCTCGGAACGACTCATCGTTGGTGGTTAAATAAAGCTCCGCTGCTGCCCATAATCTATCATCGACGTCAGTCTGAAGAGACGCTTCCTGATCATGTTCGTTATAGATGTAGGGGCCAGAGCCGCTATCATCTGCTTTTTGCCAATCGATATATTGGCTTGGTTGAGTAGCAAGGTAGTTCCAAGCGGATTGCGCTGATTTTAGCCAGCGAGCGGCGAGTTTTTTATCGTAGGGTTGGTATATTCTTGCTGCGAACGCCATCGTGGCGGCGTACTTTGCGGTATCAGGGGTACTGACGCCAAAAATATAACGCTGTTGGGTATCAAGCCATGGTGGGATTTTTGCAGGCCAAGATGCCCCTGATAATTTACGATATACCGCACCATCACTGCGTTGCATCTTTTCCATCCATTGTAGGCCATATTGAGCTTCAGCAAGAATGGTAGGCAGGGCTTGTGGGTGGTCTGCTTTGAAGTAATCAGGAGCTTGGCGGTAGGCTTCCAATAATCGCGCGATGGTAATGGTTGCAGTGGATATATATTTGCCAAAGTCGCCCGCATCGTACCACCCTCCAACCGCGTTGATATAGGTACCGGTTGGGTTGATGGCATCACCTCGAAAAATGACAGCATCTCGATTGTGGCTAGGTGGCCGAGCCATTCCTGTTACGGGGGAATGCACGGGAGAACCAGAGCGTTGTAGGTATAAGGCATGGATAAGGCTATCGCTTAAACTTCGGTAAACATTACTGCGAATTTCAAAAGGGACGGACCGTTGTTCGCCTGTGCGGAAGTAGTACCAACCAGCCTCTGATACGGCAGAGAAATCTGCGACATGTACCGTTTTTCCGTCGGTCAATTTACTATTGTATTGCAGTTTAAATGTCGCGACTTCAAAGTCTTCTGGCATGGATAATAAGGTAATGCTATCTACATTTGAACCAAGTAAGTAGACGTGTTTATTCGCTTCTGGTTCATAGCCTAGTTGGTTTAACACGACAGTATTGCCATAGAGAGCGGCACTGAACCAAAAAAACAACAAAATAAGATATTTAGTCATGGTTAACCTTTTGAATTTGCTTATCAGTTTTCGTTCATTACGAGTGGTATCGCAACCTTGTATGCATACTAGGATTGCGTAAGCTTGTTTTCCAAAAGATTTATTAAGGTAGTGATGGAGGCAGTACGCACTTTGGTACTGCCTGTCTAATAAAGGGAATCGAGGACTACAAGTGATTGGTTAGTTCAGTTTTAGATCACAGGGGAATACGAGTTGATCACAGAGGAGCACGACTGGTGAATGAAACATTGTTGCCTTCACCTGCGCCAATCATGACCGCTTCGAAAATAGGAGCTGTGGCACTATTTGGGTTTGACCATTGAATGTAGAAGTTAGCACCCGCACCACCGCTGACTTCGCGTTTTTCAACTAAGTATTCTGCGCTAGACATGGCGTTGAGTTCGTAGCCTTCTGCGATAAACTGCCTTAGGTGTTCACCGTTTGTATTGTAGTAATCGATACTATGGATGTTAATCGCGTTGGTTGGGTCGGTATTACGAATAACCAGGGTAGATTCAAGTAGAACGGGTTTACCACCGTCGGTGTAAATGTGTGAATAAACGGGCACATAGGCGCCTTTTGCACCGTGGCTAGTGGGGACAATCGCGGCTCTTTCAATCTGTTGTGCCTGATGGCTGAGTTTCTCTTCTATGGTATCAACCGATTTAACGAGATTGCCGAGGTAAATGGCTAAACCAAGTACTAAGATGACAGAAATAATGGAAACAAATTGGCTGGCATTATGTTTTGATCTCATAGACTCTCCTAAGGGGCTTTAGGGTTGAAGACTATTATAGCGGTATCAAGGTGATAATGGGTTATTTTCCATCAAAACACACTTCACGATAGCCATTGATTTTGTTAGAAAGTGTGTTGGAAGAGAGTGTATTCGTTTGATGAGAAAGAGGGAGCCTCTGGGAACATCCCAGTATCCAGAGGGCCTTATGTTTATTGCGTGATCAATGCCGAGATGATGGGATCATGCTTGGCTTTCATCACCGTCGGGTTGACGCCATAGTGGCGTGAGGTAAAGGTAAAGTCTTGTCCTTTTGTATCGATGTTGTTTTTCGCAGTGTCGCCGCAGTTAAAAGATACGGTAACGGTGCCATCTTTATTTTCCTGCCACGAATTCGAGCTAATATGACGGACGCCTTCTATGAGATATTTATCTGAGTCATAAGCTGTGATAGATGTGAAAAATCGGTTTTCCGGGTTGTTGAATGTTGTTGTGTAACAAGTGGCGGCCTTCATTTTAGGGCTGTTTGAATATTTATTACCGATAAACGCTTCAGGGCTTGCGCCACCCCAGCCAGCGGCATTTTCTAAGTTCCATTGATGAAGGTCGGTGACTTTGTCACTGGTTCTTGGGAAAGTGTAAGTAAAGTTTGTCATATCATTCACTTCCCGAGTGTATTTTTGGACCCAAGCTTCGACATCATCATAGTTGTAGGGTTGTACTTGATAGTCTGTTGCAAAATTAAAATCGGAAGTATCGATTTTATCGAGTTCTGCTTTTGCTTCAGCAATGCCGTTTTCTGTTCCTGAGCGGTACAATACGAATGCATATTCAGATTCCACACTCACACTGTAGTGTCCATCTTCCACGACATAATGTTGCCCATGTCCTCGTTCTGTGACTACCTGAACCGCCATATAATTATTCGTTTTAGGTATAGAGAACGTTACAAAACCATCAACAGCTTTGACAATGGCAACGCCGTATAACGTGTCGTCGTTCATCTGCACGGTAGGCGCCGCTTTGCCACGGGGAGGCAGCCCCTGCATTTTGACAAATTGGTGAGTCGCCCCTTTCTTCGCCCAATTACGGTAGTTACGCGCTGTTTCCGCGTGGGTAAAGTTTTGTTCGGTGATCTTGATGGTTTGAGCGCTGGTTACGGGCGTAGCGTTTTCGGCAAAAGCAGAGGTGGTGATAAAGGCACTCGCAATTAGGCTTAGTGTGGTGATGCTTGCTGTGTTCATATATGGTCTCTCCGTTAGTCTCTTTACGATAAGTAAAAGGGGGCTCGATTTAATTGATGGAGTAGATGAAATCAGCAAGTCCGTTGACGCGATAATTAGCGTTATGATTCCTAGTCACTTACTCCTGTTGCTAAGTGCTCTGCTCATCATCTGTTATTCACTATAATCGTGAGTTGGTATAATTTGAAATGATATCAGTGGATATTAGATATGTGTTTTGCACATATCTATTAGTAAGTATGCATAACGTAAGTTGACTGGTAGACAGCATTGGCCTGTGATGGAGTGACGAGTTAGTTGTTATGAAGTGGAGTGTATCGCTATGCTCTAGATGTATAGTTATACGCTAGATGTATAACTAATATGCATTATTATGATTAGCAGTAATTATTCTATTCACGTAAGTTTTCCTCATCGGCAGGGTTTGACTCAATACAGATATGAGTGCCCAGAATGTATCAAATGAGGATATGAAATTTGCGATATAAATTCCTTTTAGTGACCACTGTGATGGTTTGGTCTACCGCATCCTACTCAAACGGAGGGGCTTTAGTTGATCCTCACAGTAATTTGGCGTTCGATTATGACAATGTGAGTCATGAAGTGGCCCAAGCCGAGTTAAATGAATGTGTGTCGATTGCGACCCAAGCGAGTTCGCAACCAGAAACACAAACACGGGGCTCTGGTGCTCGTGGTGCTGCGAAAGGTGCCGCCGCTGGTGCGATAGTGGGTTCAGTCAGTGGTAACAGTGGCTCTGACGCGGCGAAAACTGGCGCGGCAATTGGCGTTGTTGGCGGTCGATTGTCGGCTCGCCAAGAGAGTAAGGCTAATCAAGAGGAAGCGGAGGCTTCGTACAAAACGGTTTTGCGTAATTGTATGATTGAGAAACATTATGTTGCGTTAAATTGATCTCAGGTAGCGGTGTGTTTGCCACCTGAGATAGTCTTTGAAGTTAGTGGTTAGTGACTCAAATGAGGAAGCCAAGCCTCTTGGATTGTAGAAATAATCAATTGTTTCAGCCATTGATGAGCCGCACTTGTTGCGGTTCTTTTGTGTTCGATAAGGTAAAGATCAACGGCAAGATCGGGCTCGTTATTCAGTGAGAGTACCGGAACCAGTTGATCGCCAATGTGGCTCAAATCAGTGAGCCTGTGGGAAGCGACCATAACAGTGTTGGTGTGCTGCATGAGTTCGACAAGGGTAAACAATTGTGCACTTTTAAAGACAATATCTCGCTCAATACCTTGTTTCGCAAGGTGAACATCGACGGGGTTGCTAATGCCAATTGCCGAACGAATGTCTAAGCTCATGTCGACAAACCGATAGCGTAAACAATCTTCCAGTGTGACCGAATCTGCACGAGTAAGTGGATGGTTCTTGGCAACATAAAAAACAGGGTAAGTGGTCCCTATTTTTTGATAGGGAAACTCAATGCTATCGGCCGGTGCATTAATATGTATTGAAAAGTCGACATCGCGTGATGCCAGTTGCTGAACCGGATTGGTCGTTATAGGGAATTCAACCAGGCTTGCGTGCGGCGCTTGCTTGATAAGCGCGGTAGCAAGGGGAGCGGAAAGAAAACTACTCATCAGTGGCGGGATAGAAATAACAAAAGTTTGCTCACATTTTTCCGGAGCGAAGGCCGATTTGGCGACTAGGGATTGAGTCGCGCGCAACAGTTCTGCGAGTGGCATTTCTAAGTCTAACGCTTTCTGTGTTGGTACTAAGCCATTAGACTCTCGATAAAAAAGCGGATCGTCAAACAAGTCTCGTAGGCGACTTAGCGTGCGGCTCATAGCTGGCTGGGAAAGGTATAACGTTTGGGCTGCGCGAGTAACGTTCTTTTCTTTAAGTAAGACACTCAGTGACACCAAAAGGTTGAGATCTAACCGAGACAGTTGTTGCTCTAATGTGACCATTGAAATGCACCAAAGTAATATTTCTTAGTAAATTTGTACATCGGAATGGATAGCAATTCAAGTGTAGAGTGTCACTTAACGCCGTGAGAGCGGTTAGTTTGATGCATTGATCTTATAGCGATAATTTATGAACGAATAGGCACTGCTATTAAATGATGTTTTTATGTTGTTTATTATTTAACTTGGACTTATGACATAATAATGGCGTTGTTTCGTCAATAAAATGACCATTAATATATCCTTTGTATTTTAAGTGGATATATTGAATGTAATATTAATAAAGTCATTGTTCTATTTTTATATTGAATTTATTTTATGTTTTTAATTTGATATTTTAATTCTGTAATGCATTGTTTTTATTGGTGTTGGTTGTTTTGTGTATTATTCCGATTCGCAGGTATTATTGGCTTGGTTATTGTTGTTGTTCTAATGAAGTACTACGGTAGTAAATGGATGTTCGGCAGTAATAAATTAGTAGGGGAATAAACTATGGATGGTTTGTCATATAAGCAAGCATTTCGATTTTTAGATTGTTCAACAATGGGAGTAAAGAAAGAAGAGGTAAGTGAGTTTTTATTAACTGACGATCGAAGTGATTGGATAGAAAAGCAAATATCGGAATCTTACACCTCTCATGTATCAAGAACTCAGGCTCAACAACAAGATCGTGGTTCTAGTACGGTCAGCGCGGAAATGAGAGTGTGCGGGTGGTTTGATATGGCACTTTGGGACCAAGCGCAATTAAGGCAACGGATGTCGTTTGCTTTGAGTCAAATTCTGGTGGTAGGGGATCGCGATGCCCAATTGGCGGCTTACCCATTGGAGCTTGCAAATTACTATGATCTACTTACGACTCATGCGTTTAGTGACTACAAAACACTACTCTATCATGTAACTCGTTCTCCGGTGATGGGGACATATCTGACGATGGTTGGTAATTTGCCAAAGAGTGAGACGGGCGTTAATCCAGACCAGAACTATGCTCGTGAAGTGATGCAACTTTTTACCATTGGTTTGAATCGGCTTAATGATGATGGTTCCTTGTATCTCAACGAGTTCGGTGAACCAGAAGCTAACTATGACGATGCCGACGTAGAGAGTATGGCGCGTATTTTTACTGGCTGGTTCATGTCCGATAGCAGTATGTCTGAGCCGATGATAGCGAATGATACCTACCACGATAGGGAAGAAAAGCAGGTATTAGGCGTCACGTTTCCACCGGGCGTCGGTGCTGAAGAAGAGTTGCAGCATATCCTACAGCTATTAGTCGATCACCCCAGTACCGCACCTCATATTGCCACTCTTTTGATTAAGCGTTTTGTCACCTCCAACCCAGGACCTGCTTATGTGCAGCGAGTCGCCACGGTATTTCGTCAGACTCAGGGGAATTTATCTGAAGTCATTAAAGCGATACTGCTTGATGACACTGTACTAAACGGAGAAACAGCAAAGGTTCGAGAGCCCATCTTGGCTATGAGCTTTCTTTATCGCGCTCTCAACAGTCAACCCGGCGGTGGAGGCACAACGGTGCGAAATGCCATGTTATACCAAGAAACATTTGGCCAGTACCCACTCGGTTCGCCGTCGGTATTTAATTTCTATTCTCCCGACTATATGCCTGCAGGAGAGCTAGAGGGGCTGGGTTTAACTGCACCAGAGCTGGCCATTATGGACTGGAATCAAACGATTAAAATGAGCAACATTGCATGGAAGCTGGTGGCGGATAACGGTTACAAAACGAATTCAAACAGTACTAACGAGATATATCCTGATGTGTCTGATTTTGTTGCTGCCGCGGGGGATTTTGAGGCACTGAGTCGTTTGTTTGCTGATCGTTTTTATGGTGGAGAAATACCGCTAGATATTGCTCCAAGACTAGAAGCGTTATGGAACGCCAAAAGTAGTAACAATAAGCCATACGCGATATCCGCCATGCTCTATTTTGCCTTTATTTCACCTAACTTTATGATTCAGGAGTAAGCGGCTATGAAATTATCAAGACGTAATTTTTTGAAAAGTACCGTGTATGGCTCTGCTGCAACATCAATTCCGTTGACGTTGTCACTTCCTTCAAGTGCTTTGGCTAACACGGAGGGAGATTATAAAGCGCTGGTCTGCTTGTTCCTGTTTGGAGGCAATGACTCTTTTAATATGTTGATTCCGGATTCTGGCGAGAATTTGGATAATTATCGTAATGCTCGACCTGCAATACAGCTGTGGGATCATGAAAAGGCTACGCTGGGTAAGCTATTAGATGATCAGCAAAATAATTTAGTACTCAATGGTGCGATGCCTAAAATCGCCTCTTTATTTGAAGAGAAGGTGGCGACCAGCGTTGTCAATGTGGGAACGTTATTAGAACCGACCACCAAAGCCAATTATGGCAATGTCGCACGTTCGCCCAACCTGGGGGCACATAATAAACAACAATTGGCGTGGCAAAGAGGGTGGGGCACACGACAATATCATCCTTATGGTTGGGCTGGCATGATGATGGACATTCTGGCATCCGGTGCTGAGACCATTTCACCCAATATGTCTTTTTCAGGCAATGAACTGATGAATGGGCAGGGCGTGCAAGACTTGCGTGTTAGCGCTTCTGGCATTCGTGCCATGTCGTCCTTGGCGGTTAATTCAGTGAATAATAATATTGGCAAATTGCTAGCAGATAACAATGCCTCAGTGTTTGGTCGCGCGTATTTACAGCGTTTTCAAGACATTTTAGATTTTCAAACCACACTTGGCGATATGCTAGATCAGCACCCAGAAGATCCTACCATTCCAGCTGGCTACTTAGGAGGCCAGTTTAAGATGGTGAAGAGGCTGATTCAGGCGAGCCAAGGATTGAATCAATCTAGGCAAGTGTACTTTATCTCGTTGGGCGGTTTTGATAATCATAGTAATCAACGCGGTAAGCATGATGATCTACTTGCAACGATTGATGATGCACTCTCCGCTTTTTATGTCTCATTGAAAGCCGATGGCTTGGAGGACAGCGTGACAACATTTACGATGTCCGATTTTGGTAGAACCATAGAGAACAACAGTAATCAAGGCACCGATCATGGCTGGGGAAGTAACCAACTTGTCATTGGCGGAAGTGTTAAAGGCGGCAAAGCGTACGGTCGATATCCGACGTTTGTTAAAGATGGTCCTGATGCGGTAGGCAATAAATTCATTCCAACCACGGCATCGGAACAGTATGCGGCGACGCTGTGTCGTTGGTTTGGGTTATCCGATGCAGGAATTGATTATATTTTCCCGACGCTGTCGCCGGATAATGACAATCCATTTCCCAGTCGCTACTTGAGCTTTTTGGGCAGTGACTTAGCACAAAGCCAACGCTTAGATATTGCTCAAGTGAGCGCTTCAGAGACGCGAGTGGATCATACCCCCCAAATGGCGATCGATGGCGATCCTACGACTAAATGGACGGCGAAAGGGTTAGGGATACAGTTCGATATTACTTTAAAGAACTTAGCGATGGTCAATGTTCTTAGAGTATCGCAGGCTAAAGGGGATGTAAGGCAGTATCTGATGGATATATCGGTGAGTGGCGATGGTGTTACATTTACGCCTCTGCTGAGCTATCTCTCTCCTGGCAATAGTACTGGATTCGTTGATATTGATTTGGGCACTCAGGAAGCGAAAATTATTCGACTGACATGTAATGGCAATAATGATTCTGTTAATGCTGGTTTGGTTCGTTGGAATAATTTCCAAGAAATTGAAGTGTGGGGGATAACTCAATAGCGCGCATTCAAAGTCTGCGGATGAGATACAGGCGCATGCAGTAAGACAGAACCCACGTCCATAGAGTCGGTGTCGAGATGACTCTGTGAGCGTGGGTTGTTATTTGTACGTAGGATAGAGGTCTATACAGCGAGATAAGGTAAAGGTGTTACTTTACGGCTGCAGCGCTTGGGTCTGACAGTGCTGTCACACACGCTAAGCTAATATCTTGGTTGATGTAGGCCATGCCAAGTTGTTTAAGAAAAGCCATACGATCGGCATTTCGTAAATCGATATTTGGGACAGCCAGTCCGTTCTTCTCATAGAGACTCGCTAAGTGCGCCATAAATTGCTCGCCACTGTCCATGAGTAAGAGGCTCATGGCACCCACATCCGGTTTGACGTTGGCATTTTGTTTCTCTGACAAGGTGACCGCAAGTACAATAGGCTGCTCAGAACCTTCAAATCGTGCACTTCGCTCTCGTACGGTTTGCGTAGCCCAGTAATAAGCCAGTTCTTTACTCTGCGTTAAAAACACCGGTTCGACGGATTCCGTATAGTTATTGCCGATCGTGGCCATGGTATTTCTAGCGGCTTCATTTAGTGCTTTGTCACCAGAGCGTTTCAGCCCTTGACCTTGGATGGAAGCGAGCAGTGCTGATGACGTGCCGTGATACCAAATGTCACTGGTGGCAAAACCATCGTCAGACAGTAATTGTTTTGTATCTTGAAGATATAAAGGCGTATCAGTCATAGGCGTTCTCAACAAACAATGAATTTTAAGTGTAGTCGCTGTATTCACTACTTTAACAAAGTCTTAGAGATAAAAAAGCGACCCGAAAGCCGCTTTTCTCTCATTACTTCAACCAGTTTTACTAAATGACTCACGAGTTAATTATTGACTCGTGAGCGCGTTGATTAGTTAAATTGGTTAGAAGTGTTCAATGCACCACCAGCTTTTAGCGCATTTTCGCCAGCAAAGTATTCTTTGTGGTCGTCACCAATGTCAGAACCAGACATGTTTTGGTGTTTCACACAAGCGATGCCTTGGCGGATTTCTTTACGTTGTACGTTTGCTACGTAACCTAGCATGCCCTGGTCGCCAAAGTACTCTTTAGCCAGATTATCCGTAGACAGTGCTGCAGTGTGGTACGTTGGTAGCGTGATTAGGTGATGGAAAATACCCGCTTCACGTGAAGAGTCTGCTTGGAATGTACGGATGCGCTCATCAGCACGAGTAGACAGTTCTGTTTCATCGTAGTCCGCGCTCATTAGGTTTGAACGGTCGTAGGCCGACACATCTTCACCCGCTTCAACCATTGCGTCGTACGCTTGTTGGCGGAAGTTAAGCGTCCAGTTGAACGATGGAGAGTTGTTATAAACCAGTTTCGCATTAGGGTGAACAGCACGAACACCGTCCATCATTTCTTTAATTTGACCAATGTGCGGCTTTTCAGTTTCAATCCACAGTAGATCGGCACCTGCGTTAATTGCTTCGATACAGTCAAATACACAACGGTCTTCACCAGTACCTTGACGGAATTGGTACAAACCAGATGGTAAACGCTTAGGACGAACCAGCTTGCCGTCGCGGTTAAAGCATACGTCGCCTTCTGCCATGTCCGCTACATCGATTTCTTCTACATCTAAGTAAGAGTTGTATACGTCACCTTGGTCACCTGGCTCTTTAACTACCGCGATTTCTTTAGTAAGGCCAGCACCTTGTGAATCGGTACGCGCAACAATGATGCCGTTGTCGATACCAAGTTCAAGGAAGGCATAACGCAGAGCTCGTAGCTTAGCGTGGAAGTCGGCATGAGGCACCGTTACTTTACCGTCTTGGTGACCACATTGCTTTTCATCAGCTACTTGGTTTTCAATTTGTAGACAGCACGCGCCCGCTTCAATCATTTGTTTTGCCATTAGGTAAGTCGCTTCTGCGTTACCAAAACCAGCATCGATATCAGCGATGATTGGCACAACGTGTGTGACGTGGTTGTCAATTTGGTCTTGAATCGCATCTTGTGCACTCACATCGCCTGCTTCACGTGCATCGTCTAGTGCACGGAATAGACCACCTAGCTCACGGGCATCCGCTTGGCGCAAGAAGGTATAGAGCTCTTCAACAAGACCAGCAACCGAGGTTTTTTCATGCATAGATTGGTCTGGTAGTGGGCCGAAGTCAGAGCGAAGTGCCGCAACCATCCAACCAGAAAGGTAAAGGTAACGTCGGTCTGTTTTGCCACCAAAATGCTTCTTAATAGAAATCATTTTTTGTTGACCAATGAAACCATGCCAGCAACCTAGTGATTGTGTGTACTGAGAGCTATCTGCGTCATAAGCCGCCATATCAGCACGCATAATATCTGCCGTATATTGCGCGACATCTAGACCTGTCTTGAATTTATTTTGAGCACGCATACGAGCCGCAGATTCTGGATTAATAGCATCCCACGGAGCACCAGCAGTGCGTTTAGCAACTTCGATCATTTCGATATCTTGTGTGATTTGCGACATAACTCTTCCTTAGTTTCAGTTGGATATGTGGCCAAACCGGCCTGGGCTAAATCTTAACCATGGACAAAGCGTAAGCGACTGTGTGATAATTTTGTTAATTTATAGTTATTATATTCGGTATTTATTTTATGAATATTGCTCGTATAGACCTTAATTTACTTGTGTATTTAGACACTTTGCTTAGAGAGCGAAACGTAACCCGAGCAGCGAATCAGTTGGGGATCACTCAACCGGCTATGAGTAATGGACTACGTCGATTAAGGGATTTATTTGAAGACCCTTTATTGGTGAGAACGAGCGAGGGCATGATTCCAACCGAGCGGGCGCAAAAGCTACAGCCTGTGATTAGAAATGTACTCGCCAACGTTGAGAAAGCACTGCAACCCACCACTGAATTTAATGCAGAAGACAGTGAGCGAGTTTTTAGGATCATGGCTAGTGATTACGCGGAGTCGACACTTATTCAGCCTTTATTGGAACGGCTAAGTGAAATCGCACCTAAAATACGCCTTGATATCATGACGCCCAGTGATGTGAGCTACCAAGATGTTGAGCAGGGCACCGTCGATATAATTATTAACCGCTTTGATGATATCCCCCAGTCCTTCCATCAAATGAGTCTTTGGCATGACGGCTTCTCTTGCTTATTTAGTCGAGATAATCCGATTGCAGAAAACTTCGATATTTTCTCTTATCTAAAAGCCCAGCATATTTGGGTGAGTAAAACCGGAATGGGTACAGGCGTGGGTATAAACCCGAGTGAAGCGCAGAAACTGGGTTGGATTGATGAAGCATTAATGCGTATCGGTAAGACACGTAATATCACGGTATTTACTCGCCACTACCTGTCGGCAGTGCTGTTTGCACAACAGAAAAATCTTATTCTTACTATTCCGAGTAAAGCAGCGCAATCACAGCGCAATAACCCCAAACTGATGATTAAACCTGCCCCTTTTGCCATTGAACCATTTGAAGTAAAGATGGCATGGAGCCCTTTGTTACAGAGTAATCCTGATCACCAATGGATGCGTCGATTGATTAAAAGCGTCGCGAATGAAATAGAGAGTGGTGTGACGGAATAGTCCCCTTAATTGGGTATTTATTATGTGAATGTTCACTATAAGTGGCATAAATTAGCTAAATTATCATCCATTACGTAGAGTTTTCTTTATACGTAATCGGTAAATTCGAGAGAGATCCTATGAGCAATCGTATTCAACAGGGAAGCTTGAGCATTGATAGCTCCCTCTACGCGTTAGTAAATGAACAAGCTATCCCAGGAACAGGGATTAATGCTGATGAATTTTGGCAGTCGTTTGAAACGATTCTTAGTGATTTCGCCCCAAAGAATAGGGCGTTACTCATTAAGCGTGATGATCTTCAGCATCAGATAGATGTGTGGCATCAAGAACGTGCAGGGCATGCCCTTGATGCGGCAGAATATAAAGCGTTTTTGCAACAGATTGGTTATTTGGTTGCGGAAGGCGAAGACTTCCAAGTCGAAACCGCGAATGTGGAGCCTGAAATTGCCACTCAAGCGGGGCCGCAGCTGGTGGTACCGATAATGAATGCTCGATTCGCTCTGAATGCTGCCAATGCTCGTTGGGGGAGTTTGTATGATGCTCTGTATGGCACGGATGTTATCAGCGAAGATAATGGCGCAGAGAAAGGCGGCAGTTTTAACCCAGTTCGTGGAGCGAAGGTTGTGGCCTATGCTCGAGAGTTTCTTGATGAAGCCGCACCACTAAACGGCGTTTCACATAAAGATGTCACGCAATACAGTATTTCAGACGTGAGCATTGGTAATACTTTAACGGCGACGCTGGGGAACGGTGAGGAAGTGACGTTAATGGACGGCACCCAATTTATCGGATACCAAGGTGAGGCAACCGCACCATCCTGCATTCTTCTTAAGCACAATAACCTGCATATTGAAATTCAGATTGATCCAAGTGCTCCTATCGGCAGTGTGGACGCAGCCGGTATCAAGGACGTTGTCGTTGAAGCGGCGTTAACCACGATTATGGACTGTGAAGATTCTGTTGCTGCTGTTGATGGTGAAGATAAAGCTCTGGCGTATCAAAACTGGCTCGGTTTAATGAAGGGTGATTTACAAGAGTCGCTGGAGAAAAATGGTAAAACTATAGTGCGACGACTTAATGCGGACCGACATTATACCAGTGTGACGGGCGGAGAAATTTCGCTAAAAGGTCGCAGCATGCTGTTTATCCGTAATGTGGGCCATCTAATGACTAACCCTGCGATCATTGATGCCGATGGGAATGAAGTGCCTGAGGGTATTATGGATGGCATGATTACATCACTCATCGCTATGCACGATCTTAAAGGAAATAGCGCGTATCAGAACTCGACGGCGAACAGTATTAATATTGTAAAACCTAAGATGCATGGCCCTGAAGAAGTGGCATTTACCAATGAATTATTTGGTCGCATTGAAGAGGCGCTAGGCCTTGAACGTAATACCATTAAAGTGGGTATTATGGATGAAGAGCGTCGTACTTCGGTCAACCTTAAAGAGTGTATTCGAGCAGCAAAAGAGCGTGTGGTTTTTATCAATACTGGCTTTTTAGATCGTACAGGTGATGAAATCCATACCAGCATGGAGGCGGGACCGTTTGCACCTAAGGTTCAACTAAAATCAATGACCTGGATCGGTGCCTATGAAGATCAAAATGTGGATTTAGGCTTAGCGTGTGGGTTGCAAGGCAAAGCTCAGATTGGTAAAGGCATGTGGCCTGAGCCAGACAATATGGCAAAGATGATGGATGCGAAAATAGGCCACCCTCAGGCAGGGGCAAATACCGCATGGGTGCCATCGCCAACAGCCGCGACGTTACACGCCCTCCATTATCATAAAGTAAGTGTACCGAGTCGTCAGAAAGAGCTCCGTGAACGTGTTCGAGCAAACGTCGATGATATTTTGACAGTTCCTTTGTTAGGCAAGCAAAAGCTAACGGCGAAAGATATCCAGAATGAACTGGATAACAACACGCAGGGCATTCTTGGCTATGTGGTGCGTTGGATTGACCAAGGAGTGGGCTGTTCAAAAGTGCCGGATATTAACAATGTTGGCTTGATGGAAGATCGCGCGACATTGCGTATTTCTAGTCAGCACATTGCTAACTGGTTACGACATGGTATTTGTGGAAAAGCCCAAGTAATGGAAACCATGCAGCGCATGGCCGCAGTGGTCGATGAACAGAATGCAGGTGATCCTAGTTATCAAAATATGGCACCAAACTTTAAAGAGAGCATTGCGTTTTCCGCAGCGTGTCAGTTGGTGTTTGAAGGTTGTGCTCAGCCAAGTGGCTATACCGAACCCGTACTGCATGCAATGCGTTTAAAGCTAAAAGCTAATACATAAAACCGTTCCCCCGTAAACTGCCCAAGTTCCCGCGCTTTCGAGCGCGGTTTTTTTTGCTTTATTTCTCGTCATTAAACGTGCCGATTTTGCTGTTCACCATAGTTATTTGCTGTTCACAATAGTTATTTTCTGTCCAAAATAGTTATCTCGTCCAATGATAATTACCTATCAACACAATGATATATCTATGATTTACCTTATATTCATTGTGGTGGGATTTGGATACAATCAGAAAAATTGATCTTAGGTAGTACACGATGAACAGTAATAATAACCAAGCCGCTCGTGAGTTGTTAAGTCACCGAGTTGCTGGCATGAAAGCACCACGAATGAGTGAATTGTTGCGTCCACGCACGCTTGAAGAGGCACTGCAGATCCAATCAGCAATGATTGCGCTGCATAGCGATAAAGTGGGCGGGTGGAAGTGTTTACTTCCGTTGTCTGAAGACAAGTTTATAGTAGCGCCAATTTTTGCTAATAGTATACAGCGAGGCGAACGTTGCGAGCTTTTTGCTGATAACAGTCAGGCACGGGTTGAACCTGAAATTGCCTTTGTTTTAGCTAAGTCATTACCTGCCAACCCTGCAGGCTACTCTGAAGCAGAAATTAATGATGCGATTGGTTCTTGCCACATGGCTTTGGAGCTGATTCAAGCACGCTTTGCAGAGGACAGTGGCGCGGAGTTTTATGAAGTATTGGCGGATTGTCTCGTGAATCAAGGTTTGTTTATCGGCCCGGAAATTGAACGCGATAAAGCATTTCTGGCGGCGAAGGTAGACATCTCTATAACTCAAGAAGAGCAGGTTCAAGCCTTTTCAGGCAAGCACCCTAACTCGTTACCGCAAAACCCTATCTACTGGCTGATCAATACCATGTCGCGTCGAGGGACGGCCTTTGCAGCAGGTGAGGCGATTATTACTGGATCGTATTGCGGGGTTGTTGAAGTGGATTTCGACAAGCCAACGTTGATTCAATATGAAGGTCTAGGGGAATACGCTATTACGTTTGATGAGAAAAAATAGTGAGGATGGTGTAATGAGATGGTGTAGTGAGTTAGTGTAGCGGTATTTCAGTAATGGTAGGCGTGTCAGCGCCTACCATTATTTATATGAGTTCAGACTAGATCGGATAACATCGCTATACTGCGGATGTTAATTCTCACTCCAGTTGAATTTACTTTCATCAACGCCGTCTTTTGCTTCTTTCAATCGTTCTTGACGGAAGCGTTCTTCGTTACGTGCGGCGTCGATTTCTTGCATGATAGCGGCTAAATCAGCTTCGACGGTATTTTCTTGTACCTTACCCGTGAGTTCGACTTCCGGCGTAAGTTCGCCTTTTTCGTACAGCGCCCACATTTCTTTGGCATACTCTGTCTTGGACAATTCTGGTGCGAATTGGCTGTAATAATCACGGATATTGTTGACATCACGCGTTAACATCCATTCAGCATTGTTGTTAGCAGAGGCGTCTACTGCTTGTGGTAAGTCGATAATAACCGGACCATATTCATCCACTAACACATTAAATTCTGACAAATCGCCATGAATAAGCCCAACACAAAGCATTTTGACGATATAACCCATCATTACATCATGGTCTTCAATGGCTTGCTCTGCTGACATGGTCACGTCGTTGAGCCGTGGTGCGACGTAGCCTTCATCATCGGTGATCAGCTCCATCAGTAGCACCCCATCAAAGCAACCGTATGGTGAAGGGACTCGTACTCCTGCTTCCGCAAGCTTATATAAGGCGTCGACTTCGGCGTTTTGCCAGACTTTTTCTTGCTGCTCACGGCCAAAGCCAGAACCTTTCTCCATGGCTCGAGCTCGGCGGCTATTACGGACTTTACGTCCTTCGCGATAGGCTGAGGCTTTTTTAAAGCTACGTTGACTCGCTTCCTTGTACACTTTTGCACAACGGATAGTTTCGCCACAGCGTACAATGTACACGGACGCTTCTTTGCCACTCATGAGTTGGCTTGTTACCTCGTCGACGAGACCGTCGTCGACCAAGGGCTGTATTCGTTTAGGTATTTTCATCGCATCGTTATACCTTAGTTGGCGACAAAATGGCATGTTAAGTTGAAAAATAAGAGGGATTTTTTAACTTAAGAGTGCCGTATCATCAAATAATGTGAGTACACAATGAATGTAATGCGTTTACAAAGCTAAAATGGCAAACCTATGATGTCCTTTATCGTTGCAGCGAGTGGTGCTTGCAAAGTAGTGCGAAGTGGCTTGTACAGCGGTGACTCATGCAAGAAATGGCTGATGGAGAGCTCGCAATTGAATCAGGCTAATCATTTATCATTAAATTGTTATCAAATAATAATGGTGAGCGATGGAGGTGTCGAATGGGGGATTTCATGTGTAAGTCTTTCTTTTATTAGGACTCCAACAAATAGTAGTGCTTATACTACCAAATAGTCTTGTTGTCATTCTCACTAATTGGACACTGATATTTTGGATTATTGTTTCCTATTCGGTAGGATAGCCCGATCTCAAATGAATAAAGGGTAAATATATAGCCCTGCTCTTGGTTTATTAACTCATGTACTGTGCAACCTTATCACCAGAACTTAAAATAAGTTGGCAATCTTCCCTAGAACAATTATGTCTTGCGACACATTCAAATGGTCGATTATTGATTCTAGATAGATCGATGCACTGGTCCTGTTATTGTGAGTATAAAGTATCTGCATTAGAGGCGTGCTTTGACGACGTTCTGTCACAAACGCTGAGAGAGTTTACGTTTCCTCATCTTGAGATCTTGGCCAAGAATAAGGGAAGTACGACCCTGTATTTTGCACCTATTTGGGGGCCGAACGAGCAGTTGTTCGCTGTTCTGGTGCTGTTTTCACATTCTTCTGAGCATATAAATCCTCAGAATCTGATGGAATCCGTTGCAGGCCGAGTTAGCTTTGATATCTATGCTCATGCGAGGAAAGAGCAACAAAGCGAAGCGGGAGTCGGTCATCACGATTTCCACAATGAAACTGTCAATGACGCAAGCCGAGTACCAACCTTGCAGGAATTCATTGATGCGCTTGAAGATCATACTTGGGTAAAAAGTGCCGATGGTCGCTATGTCATGATTAACCATAGCGTAGAAAAGGCATGGAATTACAGTAGTGCTCAAGTCCATGGAAAAACCGACATCGAGTTATTTGACGCCGATCGTGCAAAACTCTTTGCTGCCGCGGATCAAACCGTGATAGACGCTAACCATCAAGTCACTATTGAAGAATGTTTGGTGATGGATGACGAAGAAAATAAACTCTGGTTAGAAACGATTAAGTCACCTATTCGAGATAACGGCGGAGCATTGGTCGGGGTGTTAGGCATGACTCGCAATGTCACTCGTCGTAAGGTCGTTGAAACTTGGCTCTCGGTGACGTCAGAAATCTTTAATAACTTTCAAGAAGGCATGTTCATTACCGATGCACGCGGTAACATTTTGGATGTAAACAGTGCCTTTGTACGTATCACGGGCTATGAGCTGTCTGATGTTATTGGAACTAACCCCCGCTTCCTCCAATCAGGACATCACGACATCGCGTTCTATCAAGATATGTGGGCAAAACTGGCCATTGATGGGCAGTGGAAAGGGGAGTTTATAAACCGTAAAAAAAATGGTTCCATTTACCCTCAAATGACCACAATCAGTGTATTAAAGGATGAAGACAATACCTTGATGCATCATATTTGTGTGTTCGAAGACATCTCAGCTCAAAAGGCAGATGAAGAGAACTTACGAAGAATGGCGTTTTACGACCCGCTGACTAACTTACCCAATCGGGTCCATTTAAGCAGCCTATTGGAGCAGCACATCGAAGCCGGGCGTAAGCATCACAAGTCATTTGCCACCTTGTTTCTAGATCTTGATCACTTTAAGCATATCAATGATAGCCGAGGGCACCTGTATGGTGACCAGTTGTTGGAGCAAGTGGCGCAGAGGTTAAATACCGTGCTAGAACATCGAGCAAACATTGCTCGTATCGGTGGTGATGAGTTTGTCATTGTATTATCTGACTTCGACTCTGAAGGCGAACTCCTTGATACCATCGATGGTATTATGGGGGTCTTTAATTCATCATTTATACTCGATCAGCATGAGTCGCTTAGAGTCTCTGCCAGCATCGGTGTCGCCTTATATCCTAAAGATGGCCACGATAGCGAAACCTTGTTAAAAAATGCCGACACGGCGATGTACCTTGCGAAAAAGAATGGACGCAATGGGTATGCATTCTACTCCCCGGATCTGACTAAAAGTTCGGTACTACACGTTCGGATCCAATCAGCACTCCATGAGGCGTTGGAAAAGAATCAGTTCTACTTGGTTTATCAGCCTCAATACTCGCTTGCGGATAATCGCTTAATTGGCGTGGAAGCTCTGCTCCGGTGGCAACATCCTGATTTAGGTCTTATCCCGCCGAGTAGCTTTATACCGATTGCCGAGAAAACAGGTTTAATTCAAAAAATTGGTGCTTGGGTGCTAAGAGAGTCTTGCCTTCAGGGCAATCGCTGGTTAGCTGAAGGTCGGGATTTTGGCCGTATCGCTGTCAATGTGTCTGCATTACAACTACAAAACTCAGATTTTTTTCCTGTGCTTGAAGCGGTATTAGAGGAAACCCGTTTTCCAGCAAAGCGACTCGATATTGAAATTACCGAGACATTTTTACTGTTTAACCCAGAGAAAGCGATTGCAACATTGGAGCAGTTGAGTTCATTGGGGATAGAGATATCACTTGATGATTTTGGCACGGGCTATTCGTCATTGTCTTATTTAAAAGGTTTACCAATTAACAAACTTAAAATAGATCAATCATTTGTAAAAGACGTGCCGGACAATAACGACAGCAATGCCATTGTAAATGCTATTGTAGCAATGGGGCAGGCGCTATGCCTTAAAGTTGTTGCTGAAGGGGTAGAGAGCTTACAGCAATCTGAATATTTAAAACAAAAAGGCTGCGAATATGGTCAGGGCTATTTATTTAGTAAGCCACAAAGGCCAGAACGTTTGTTTATTTAGAGTGTAGAACCTAGAACCTGGAGCGTCTGCGCTAAGCGATTCAATCTCCTAATAGCTTGCTTATTTGACCTCATTTAGGTGAGGCGTAACTGAGATGATAAAGTCCCCACGTGATTCACGCGGGGGCTTTTGAGCAGTCTATGATGTTGAAGTGCTGTATTAGTTAGCTTTCAGCGTCATTAAGCTCCATGTTTTGTTGAGGTTTTGATTGTTCGGCGGCCGCCAACATTTTGCGAATAGCAATTGAGGCAAGAAATGCCACCAAGACCATGACAACCGCTAACACAGTCAGTAATGAAAAGTAACCGCCATACACTTGCTGTACAAACTCTTGAGTAATTTCTTGCCCTTTCTCCGCTGCAATTGACGTGGAGAATACCGCTCCAACAATGCCAGATAGTGCAATCGCAACAGAAAACAAACTGACTGAAAAGTTTTCAATGTGCTTAGGTGCAACAGACAAGATAAACGCCACAACAAGCGAGCCCACAATGACTTCAGCAAACGCTTGGAAGAAGTGAATTACTAAGAATACTTCTGGTCGAATGACGACGCTCTCGCCAATGTTTTTCACCGCAAATGCAAGAATACCAAAGGCGATAGCGGTCAAGATAAAGGAAAACCCTATCTTTGTAGCAGTGGTAAAGTGAATATTGCGCTTTTCTAAACTAGAAAACGTACCTGCAATCACTGGGCCTGCGACGATGCACCATAGCGGGTTCATTGACATTGAGGCTTCTGGAGCAATCGGGATCAGTCCGAATAAATCGCCACGCATGGTGTTGATCGTTACCATGGTCATAGATGTCATCATTTGACCATAATAGACAAAAAATGCAGTAGTCAGCGCCGTGACGATAAGAATGGTACCCATACGTAAACTGTCGGCTTTTTCCGCTTTTAGCATCAACGAGATGAAGTAGCCAATGGCCGCGAGCCCAATGGCATAAACGATATTTTTGCCAATATCCATGTTAGAAAACATGAAAAACACCATACCGATCATGGCAAGTGAGGTGATGGCAAAAAGTATCCAGTTTTTAGTTGAAACCGCAGCTTGATCGATGTCTGCACCAACGCCTTGAAGCTGTTTTCGGAAGAGAATAAGCATGCAAAAAGCGGCAAAGGCAAGCAATCCTGACAATAGGAAGCTACCGTAAAACCCAATAACAAGGACAAACATAGGGAATAAGTACTGGCCGAGAAGCGCACCAACATTGTTCACGGAATAGTTTACAGGGTAGCCGTTCTCAAAATCTTCTTGGCTTTTGAACGTGCGCTTATAAAGGCTTGGATAAGAAGGGGACATTAAGCCACGTGCATAACTGGCGAGAGCAATACCAGCCAAACTCATTGGAACGTTGATGGTAGACGCGCCAAGTACTAATAGAACGTAACCAGCACTAAACCCGAAATAGGCGATGCTAAGCGAGCGATATGCCCCTAAGAACTTATCGGCAATAAATCCACCGGCAATAGCAAAGAGAGGGCCAATTGATGAAAATGCCCCAACTACCATCATGGTGTCAGCTTCACTGTAACCTAAGTTTTCTAAGAAAAATCGCGTGAGGATAACCATGACACCATAGAACGACAGACCAAACATCATCTGGCAGAACATCATGGACTTATTTAGTTTATTCCACATAATAAAACCCTTAACTGTTAATTAAAACTAGTTTATAAGACTGACTTTAGAGTAACAGACACGATATGTTACATATTGAGATGTGACAGTATTGTGTGGGGTGTGAGCACGACAATTTCTAATCCAAAGCGTTAGTTTTATTTGTGCTTGATGGAATAGCGAGCAGGTTGCTCGAGTATTGAGCGAGTATTAAACCAGTGATGCGGTGTCGGGTCGTGGTTCTGATTAGTCTAAGGCAAGGTGATCAAACGCGATCACCTTGCCTTGTGCATTTAGATGAGATTCTGCTTCTTTGTCAGCAGTATTACAGTACAAGCCCCCCATCGACAGCCAAAACCTTACCGTTATAGAAATCATTCTCGATGATGAATTGTGCGGATTTCGCTATTTCGACATCTTGTCCAAGGCGTTTAACGGGGGCCATTTGTTCAAGTCTGCTGAGCGCTTCTGGCTTCATAGACGCAGTCATAGCGCTGTAACAAGCGCCAGGCGCGATAGCCGCGGCGCGAATGTTGTAACGGGACAGCTCTTTAGCCCAAACCATCGCTAAAGATGCCACCCCCGCTTTTGCTGCGCTATAGTTGCTTTGTCCCATATTGCCGTCACGGGCAACAGACGAAATATTGATGATGACACCTTGTTGCTTAGAGCGAATCATGGCTTTTGCAGCTTCACGACCACATAAGAATGTCCCACTAAGGTTGACGCTAATGACCGCATTAAATTGGTCTAGGGACATTTCATCCAGTATCTCGCCATCTTTCGCTTTTACCATTAAGCCATCTCTTAATATGCCAGCATTGTTGATTAAGACATTCACTTTACTAAAGTCTTTTAATATTTGCTCAAACACATTAATTGTTGCTTGTTCGTCGGTAATATTAGCGCAGTAAGTGCCTATTTGTGTCCCATTAGCTTGAAGATCTGCCGCAGCAGAAACCAATTGTTCTTCATTACTATCAATGATGGCAATGTGAGCACCTGCTTTGGAGAGCATGTTAGCAGTTGCAAAACCGAGGCCTTGGGCGCCACCTGTGATGACGACAACGGAATCTTTAATATTCATGGAGCTTCCTTTTGTTATTGAGCGGCTGAGTCTCTATGTATGAAATAGAGAGCTATTTATTAAAGTGATAATTTTTGTTTGAATTTACTCACTTGGTGTCACTTTTTATTTTTATCGCAGATGATGATTATTGAAATAATCACCCCCGTGTATTTATAAGCGACGTATTAAGTGTAAGCACAAAATGAAGAGTGAAAAGTAAAAAATACGCCACAAGCGTGAGCTGACGGTGGTCAAGGAAAGATCAAGTATTGGCGCGACTCAGAATTTTAAAGTGGTCTTACCTCTTTGTTTTTTGTTTTTTGATTAATGCAATGGAAGAAAAATCGGCCTCAATAGTGATATTTTTCTATTAAGCGATTTATTTTTGTCCAGAATGATGGCGGTGGATTTTTCTCTCTTTAGTGCAAGAATGGCAATAAGCAACAACGAATGTTAGCAACGGCTTTGTTTGAACGAGTCATAAAAAATCCCCAGAGAGACGATAAGTCTGCTCTGGGGATAGGGGAGGTAAATATTCAAACTAGCCTGAACTAGAACACACTATTTACGCGACATGAGTAAGGTTTGGTGTGTCAGGTTGGTTGGTTAACGTTTCTTTCATATCGTGGCTAAAATGATCCACTTGAATTGCACGGTAACGAAGCGCATCAGCTGCAACAATTTTATCCACCTCTGCTTGCGTTAATATGTCCGCTTTTAGGGCTTGTTGTAGGCGGTCTGCAAGAATACCTTTCTTCGCCACTTTGCCTGCCTTAACCCCTTTAAAGAGTTTCTTCTCTAGGTCGCGAATGTCGTACATGGCAATGAATGCACGCTCCATGATGCCGACATTGTCGTCTTTATGTTCGCCAATATAGCAAAGGTGCGTTAGGCGGTCGCGATCTTCACCGGGTACCATTAGCTTTTCGGCAATCTGAAGGCTTAGGCTATCTGTAGGTTGCTTGAAGTGATTACCAAGCGGGAACAACAGTGCTTTGAGCGTAGTGCCGGCCAAGCCACTTGGGAAGTTTCGGTAAGCCTCGTTAAGCGATTTTGCCGCGTGGTAGAAACAATGCTCAGCAGCGTAGTGAACGTAATCAAGATCGGCAGCGGGTTCACCTTCATCTTGATACTTTTTCAATACCGCGGAGGCCATGTATAAATAGGCTAAACCGTCACCGAGGCGAGCCGAAATTAGTTCTTTACGCTTAAGTTGGCCACCAAGTGTGAGCATGGCAAAGTCGGCGCTCACTGCGAGCGCTTTACTTAAACGCTTCAAGCTCTTGTAATGACGAGCGGTTTCTCCTGAAATCGGCGATGAGGTAAAAGCAGATCCGGTTAGCGCCGCAAACAAACCACCGATGGAGTTCTTCGTAGCATGGCCAATATGCTTGAACAATAAGCTATCGAAGGCTTTTGCGCCTTCTTCATGGTTCGGATTGGCAGCGGCCTCCATCTCTTGTAAGACATAAGGGTGACAGCGGGTTGCGCCTTGTCCAAAGATCATAAGGTTCCGAGTTAGAATATTCGCCCCCTCAACGGTTATAGAGACTGGCATGAACAAGTAAGCGGAAGCAAGGTAGTTCATTGGACCACATTGAATTGCGCGACCCGCGTGAATATCCATTGAATCGTTAAGAATAGTACGAGAGATCTCCGTCATATGATACTTGGCGATAGCCGTGACAATTCCCGGAGTTTCTCCCATATCGAGTGAAGTAGTCGTTAGCGTGCGGTTGGCTTCTAGCAAGTATGTCATGCCGCCGATGCGTCCCATCGCCTCAGCGACACCTTCAAATTTACCAATAGACATGCCGAACTGTTTACGTACGTAGGCATAAGCTCCGGTTGTTCTTGCCGTCAAATGGCCGACTGCGGTACCAAGAGCAGGTAATGAAATGCCGCGCCCTGCGGACAGACATTCAACCAGCATGCGCCAACCTCGTCCCGCGTATTCAGCACCACCGATGAGCCAATCCATAGGAATAAATACGTCGTTCCCACGAATCGTACCGTTCATGAATGCCAGTAGCATAGGATCGTGACGTTCACCAATAATCACGCCTTCGTGATTACTTGGAATCAAGGCGCACGTGATGCCTATGTTCTTTTTGTCGCCAAGTAGCTTATCAGGGTCTTCAAGCTTAAAGGCCAGTCCCATCACGGTCGCGATAGGCGCCAAAGTGATGTAGCGTTTGTTCCAGCTAAGGCGAATACCGAGTACTTCTTTCCCTTCGTGCATGCCATAGCAAACTTTACCGGTGTCAGGTATTCCGCCAGCATCCGAGCCTGCCTCTGGGCCGGTTAGCGCGAAACAAGGCGTGTCGGTGCCGTCGGCTAAACGCGGCAGCCAATAATCTTTTTGTTCCTGTGTACCATAATGAGAAAGCAGTTCACCCGGCCCCAACGAATTAGGCACCATAACGGTAATGGCGGCATTCATACTACGAGACGCAATTTTGGCAACAATCGTTGAGTTAGCGAGTGCGGAGAAGTGACGCCCACCGTATTCTTTGGAAATAATCAAAGAAAAGAAGCGTTCTTTACGCAGATATGCCCAAACCTCTGCGGGAAGATCGCGATCTTCTTTGACCATTTTATGATCGTCAAGCATAGACAGGAGCGTTTCTAGCTCATTGTCGATGAAAGATTGCTCTTCTTGTGTCAACGTTGGCGTTGGGTATTGATGAAGGGTCGTGAAGTTAGGGTTACCGGAAAAGAGTTCACCGTCCCACCATACACTACCGGCTTCCATTGCTTCCCTTTCTGTCGCAGACAGGGGAGGAAGTACTTTTTTAAACAAGCTAAATGCAGGTTCACTGATTAATTTTTGGCTGATAAAACTCATAAGTACTGTTCCTTTTGTTCAACTGAGTCATTGTTTAATGATTAGAGCGGTAGTTCTCACTCGTGATCGGTGTAAAAATTGGTATTCATATTGATGGTGCTGGGGTAGAGACTGTTGCGTTCGGCTCGGCGATAATACCTGCGGCTAAATAGGGGATGAGCCTATCGATAATCGCTTCTGCGTCAGCGTTATGTTGATCAAACGTACTGGATGCAATTTCCGCGAGTGCTTTGCTAGAGCCGATAGCAAAAATAAAGGTGCCGAGTGAAAAATGAAGCCGCCAGAAAAGCTCAGCATCGTCAATGTCTCCACAGCTTGAACGAACGGATTCAACAAAAAGGTTTAACGTATTTTTGTACCTTGTCAGAATGAACCAGCGCAAATGCCCTTGAATATCGGAATACCCTTTACTTAGTAGTAGTAGGAAACGGTGCATACCATTGGGTTTGATGTCGTTTAATGAACATAACGGCGCTTTGATCGCATTGAACTCCTCTTCCAATGTGTAACTTTCTTGTTGATTTAAACGCTCAAGGGATTCGTGAATGGCTGGCATTAGTTCACTTAAATAGCGATTCAATAACTGACGAATTAGAGTTTTCTTATCACCGAAATGATAATTAACAGAAGCAACATTAACCTTAGCTTTGCTGGTAAGGGTTCGTAGTGACGTCCCTTTATAACCATGTTCAGTAAATAAGGTCTCGGCAACATCTAATATTTTATCTCTAGTTTCTGTTTTATATTCCATGTGATTAAAACACTCGTATTAAACATTTGTTTTAATACTACGGGTTAAAAATTAACTCAACAAGTGATTAACATCAAATTTTTAAATTTAACAACGTTTGCTGAGTTTTGTTAACGATTAACTATATGAAACATAAGTATATTTTTAGTTAAAATTATTTTTCATTCTTTGCTGATTTTGATTTTCTACTGGGTAAGTCTATTAAAATCAGTGTGTTAGGGTGTTTTTTTTGAGTGGCATTACTTTGCTTTATTAGTGGTGCCTACTCAATAACTATAGCCCATGACTTATATTTAACGGCAGATGAGTATATGTATTTTATTTATGTCTTGCGCTATTGTATTGATGTATTGAATAAGTTGTCGGACTTACTATATGGTTTAATAATGGTTGTGATTGTAGTTCTTTGTCTTGTGTATGAAACGAAGTGATAACTAAGTTTTAAATTGTGACGTGGGCTTTGTTTTTCGAATGTTTATATTGGTTGCATATGTCGTGATTCAAACGGAAAAACAGTATGTGAGCCGTTCTAAACCCTTTGTTCACTATGACTTTCATTTATTTCCAATATTTTTATTCAAACAAGAAATAATCAATAAGTGCTTTTTCTGATGATTTTTTGGTAATTATTTGGGGGTGACAAAGCGTGATGGTTTGTACAGAATGAACATATTCAAACACGTGTTTGAATATTTATTGATGAAGATCAATGAACATAAGTAAAGTCAATCAGAGCTTAGCGCGGTACGCCGCTGGCCACATTTAAAAGGGAACATATTATGTCTAACCAAGCCGCATTCGAAGCAGTAAACGCACAGCTACAAACTGTTATCAACCCATTTGCTAACTTTGGTTCGCTCGTTGCAAAAAACATGGAAACATTGTCAAAAATGCAACTAGAAACGCTAACAGCGTACAGTGAGTTGTCGAATGAAAACCTACAAAGCCTAGTGGCAATTAAGCAGCCACAAGATCTTGCTAATCACGGTAGCAAGCAACTAGAAATTATTAGCAAAGTTAGCCAGCGTCTACTTGAAGATGGTCAAAAACTTAGCGAAATCGGCAATGAGTTTAAAGCTGCAGTCGATGAGATTTCAGCAACGTCTATTAACGCTGCAAAAAGCAAGTAATGCTTAGGCGGTCTATGCTTCGAGCTATTTAGGTTGAGCGATTGTGCAGTAGAGCTCAGCTATTTTATAACTCTTTTATCGTAGAGCAGGGCCGCCACTTCATTCACAGTACAGGGATGAGATGATGAATAACAAAGCACCCTTTCAAGACATTATTAACAGTTACTTTAAAGCAAGTGAAAGCTGGCTCGGCAACTTCCAACAACCGACTCAATCGACGATTTTTAAGTCACAGGTTGAAGATTGGAGTGCATTAGCGCAATCCGTCACTAAAAATCCAACAACGGTGCTAGAGCAGCAGATGAATTGGTGGAATCAACAAATCAATCTCTTCAATGACTGTATTTTAGGTGCTGGCGATCCCAACGCACCTGAAAAAGATCCCCGTTTTAAAGATGAAAGTTGGGCATCTAATCCGCTTTATCATTATATCAAAGAAAGCTACAAACTCGTTTGCCAGTCTGTGCAACAAACGATTGATGAAGCGCAAGATCTCGACCCTGATGCAAAGGAACGCTTGGAATTTTTCTCTCGTCAATTTCTCAATGCGATGTCACCAAGCAACTTTGTAACTACTAACCCAGAAATTATGAAGCTCACGTTGGAGTCCAACGGGTCTAATTTGATTAAGGGGTTAGAACAGCTTCAAGAAGATATGACCCGCAGTGTTGATATGCTCAATATCCGCATGACTGATGCCGAAGCTTTTACACTTGGTGAAAACATTGCTGCGACACCGGGTAAGGTCGTCTTTAAGAATCATATGTTTGAGTTGATTCAATATCAGCCGACGACAGAAAATGTATACAAGCGCCCAATGATGATTGTGCCGCCGTTTGTAAACAAGTACTACATTATGGATCTGAGTCAAAAGCGTTCATTTGTGAAGTGGTTAGTCGATCAAGGACACACAGTCTTTATGGTGTCGTGGATTAACCCAGATGCAACATACAGCGAAACTGATTTCGGTACTTACGTCACTGACGGCCTAATCCCAGCACTGGATGCAATCGAGGCCGTAACCGGAGAGCGTGAAGTTAATGGTTTGGGTTATTGTATCGGTGGCACCTTATTGACCGCTACGATGGCCTACATGGCAGGGAAAAAGCGCAAACAACGGATAAAGTCAGCAACGCTACTCACCACTATCTTGGACTTCAAGCAGCCTGGAGAGCTAGGTATCTTCATTAACGATGCGATGATCTCGGCAATTGAAGCGCAAAATTCCGTGAAAGGGTATATGGACGGTCGCCAGATGGCGGTGTCATTTAGTTTGTTACGAGAAAACAGCTTGTACTGGAATTATTACGTGACGAATTATCTAAAAGGTGAGAAGCCGGTTGCTTTTGACTTACTGCATTGGAACTGTGATAACACTAACGTTCCTGCTGCTTGTCACAACCAAATGCTTCGTCAGTTCTATTTGGAGAATAAACTGAGCCAACCAAATGCCATTGAGATTGATGGTGTGGGTATTGATTTGTCTAAAGTGAAATCCCCAATCTACTTCTTATCTGCCATTGAGGATCACATTGCCCTTTGGAAAGGGACGTACAAAGGAACTGAGCTGTTGGGCGGACAGAGCACATTTGTGTTGGCAGAAAGTGGCCATATCGCAGGTCCTATGAATCATGCTAACTCAACTAAATACGGCTATTGGACCAACCCGAATGTGAAAACCGACGCCGATACTTGGTTAGAAGGCGCAGATAAGCAAACGGGTTCATGGTGGCCACATTGGCAAGAGTGGTTGGATGCGCGTAATTTCTCGGAAAAACTCGATCCAAGAACGCTGAGTGGTGAACTTGATGCCCCTGGTACGTATGTGAAACAACGTATTGAAGAAGTCCTAGCAAACGATGAGGAAAAGAAAGATGTCGCTTGAGGTTGGTCAACATACAAGTCTTACTAAGACACTAGATAAAGCGGCAGTTGAAGCGTTTGCTTCTTTAGCTGAGGATTACAACCCCGTTCACTTAGATGAAGCATTTGCCGCCATGACGCCGTTTGAGGTGCCGATTGTACACGGTATGCTAGCATCTAGCTTAGTCTCGGGATTGTTAGCATCAAAACTACCGGGTCCCGGCGCTATTTATCTGGGACAAACATTGAAGTTTACATGCCCAATTCGTGTTGGAGAAACGGTGACTGCACGCGTGGAAGTAAAGCACATCCGTGAAGATAAACCGATTGTTACATTGCTCACTGAAGTGTTGACCGAAGAGGGGCAGGTAGCAATACAGGGTGAAGCTACGGTTATGCTTCCTAATTAGTTGGTGTTCGCTAACTTAGCAATGCTCGCCAATTAAAGTTATTGCTAAATTTCATCGCTTTATAAAAAGCTTAGTCTGTAAAGGCTAAGCTTTTTTTGATGCTAACAGCAACTGTCGGAAGACTAAAGATTGATTAATTTAAAAAATGTTTTTGGACAAAGACTTGTTATCTAATCGCTCGCACATTTTATCCGTGACTCTATATAGGTTGTCTTAATTAACCTATTTAAAGCGATAGGTTCAAAATACACAAAAAACTAGCTAGCTCATTTCGGGGCAAAAGTTAGTCAAGTCATAGCAACGCTCGAGTATGCGGAAACGCCCAAAGTTATTAGCTTTGGGCGTTTCTTCTAACAAATTTGGTTACGACAAACCGAGCTTTAAAGTGTCATATGCAGAATTGGAAAAGGTTTTCCCATATCATCGAGTGGCGAGCGCGAAACGACTCTGAAGCCCATATGATCGTAGAAACCTACGGCCTGTGGGTTTTGTTCGTTTACTTCGACTTTGGTTGCACCTAACTGCTCTATTGCGTGTTGCAGTAGCGCCTTACCAACTCCTTGCCCTCTGGCCTTGTTTAAGATGAAAAGCATTTCAATCTTTGAGCCGTGGACACCCACGAAACCTTGAATTGAGCCACTTTCATCTTTCACACATCTTAACGTGACAGCAGGAAAAGCCTGCTCAATGATAATTGGTTTAAAAAACTCAATATCTTCTTCTGTTATGAAGTTATGAGTCGCTCGGACAGAATTCTCCCAAACATTAAGCATTTCTGCGTAATTTTCAGGAAGCACATTTTCTACAATCATTGGGTTATCTCTAAAGTTGACTGAAATTCATGTGCAGCCGCGAGAGCGCATTTTACCAACAAAGTATATGTCCGTCCATTTAGCATCGACGTTACTTTAGTTTGGGAATAGATCACAATCAGTGCTAGGTGAATGGAATCTTATTAAGGACACACACTTAAAAAGAAATCCATACTTTTGGTGTGTGTCCTTTTAATCGTACCCACAGCTTGCGTGTATCGTTGAAGGGCATGGGCGCGTTTTCATCTATCACGGCGACTACGTGGCTTTTGTCGATGACGAGCAAACCTTCATTACCCGAATGGATTAACGCCAGTGAAGTAGGGCTATTAACCCTTGATAGAAAAACTAAGGCCTCGCATGTACGAGGCCTTTGTATTTCTATCGAAGTTAACTATTAATCTAGCTTAACGAAAGCTTGGGATAATCGCTGGAATCCCTGGTAGAAGGCCAACCAACGCCATTACGCTCGTTAGCACAATAAACATAATGCCAGGCAATACCCAACGGCTCATTTTACTCAGTTCACTACTACGTTCTTTACAACCAACTAAGCCTAAGTTGTCCAACAGCATGGTGAGAGCCCAACCAAATGCAGGGTTAACGAGTGCTGAAGAAAATACAACAATCGCTGCCGACTGTGTGGTTTTCCCTTCACGCGTCATTTCCATTCCAGCTTCTAGCAATGGCACAAATACCCCGACAATCAGGGCTACACACAGTACTGGCTGCCAGATAGCTAAATCCATCGGATAACCCCAAACTGCTGCGATAATACAGAACAGAGCCGTTAGCAAAGCGCCCGCGGGAATAGGGCGTTTAGCAATCGCCGCTGGTACGATGTAAGTACCCCATGAAGACGTAAAGTTAGCATCCTTTTGGTGTGTGTCCTTTTAATCGCTTAAAAAGAAATCAAAAGCAATCCCGTATTCAAAGTAGCAATCAACTGCATACTTTTGCTTTCTTCAATCTAATTTGGTGAAACTGTCTAGTTTCTTAAGAGACGTTACTGACGTTTAGGGACTGGGCAAACGACAGTATCCAGAATTTTTACAGGTCTATGGGGTAGGAGTGGCGGTGAAAGTGGGGCTTATTCTAGTTGATAGGTTTGCATCTTGCTCTTTTTTAAGGCGGCCTTAGCTTGAACTGTATTAATGTGACACCCAACCGCAGTCGAACGTGTTTTCTCTAATTCAGTACATACCGTTAACCAACTCTTCTGATTGAAATTCAAACGCGTCAAAATAGCGGGTTGATTATCAACCATACTGGCTTTGTCTTCGCGAAATCGACGTGCAGTCCAGTCGACTAACTCAATGTAGTCGATGAGCCGAAACGGAATACCATCTAGCATTTTATTCGTCGGATTGCCGATAAAAGGGTGCAAACATGGGGCTGTCGTTAAGTTTTTATCCAGCGCATCGATTCTGGCTTTTATCGAGGTAAACTCCGACGTTTCAGGGGTTTTAGCAATGCCTGCTCGAATAGGGTTCAAGTCGACATACGCCATTGCGCCATTGC
>NZ_JAKJSR010000036.1:0-52488 GCF_050337155.1 Vibrio cionasavignyae | reverse complement strand
GAGTAGTAGGGGAGTAGGGGGCTGGGGAGGAGATTCTCTTGATGAGATCTAGTTCAAAAAAATCGCCGTCACAATAGTGAAATGAGTCGCAAAAGGAGAATGTTTTGTGATGTTGATCTATAGTCGTGGCCGATAGAGATCACGGAAACCATTGCAACTAGATAGGGCGTAGTGATTAGGATGATGAGACCTTGCTGTATTTTTCGGATGATACTCGTCGAAATTAAGGAAATCCTCTGGACGACCCTCTGGATAACCCTGCTATCAAAACTATAAAAAGGATATACACATGAAAAAAGCCCTTAGTACTGTAGCACTAGGCACACTGGTTGCTCTTGGTTCTTTTGGTGCAAATGCTGCTATCGAAGAAGGACAACTCACTATTTGGATTAATGGTGATAAAGGCTATAACGGACTTGCAGAGGTAGGTAAAAAGTTCGAAGAAGATACGGGTATCAAAGTAACAGTTGCTCACCCAGACGGTCTAGAGAGTCGTTTCCCACAAGTTGCCGCGACTGGTGATGGTCCAGACATCATTTTTTGGGCTCACGACCGTTTCGGTGAATACGCGGATGCTGGTCTTCTAGCAGAAGTTAAACCTTCTAAAGAAACCAAAGAGGGTATCGTTGGTTTTGCATGGGATGCGGTTCAATATAACGGAAAAACGATTGGTTATCCTATTGCGATTGAATCTCTGTCTCTCATTTATAACAAAGACTTAGTGCCTAACCCTCCGAAAACATGGGAAGAAGTTGAAGCACTAAATACTAAGCTGGCTAAAGAAGGCAAGTCAGCGATCATGTGGAACCTAAAAGAACCCTACTTCACATGGCCACTAATGGCTGCAGATGGCGGTTATGCGTTTAAGTACACAGGTACTGGCTATGATGTTAAAGATGCAGGCATTGCACAAGACGGCGTCAAAGACGCGCTGACTTTTGTTAAATCATTGGTCGAAAAAGGTGTGATTTCTGCGGATATGGACTACTCAGTATCTGAGTCAGCATTTAACCAAGGTCAGACAGCAATGACCATCAATGGTCCTTGGTCTTGGGCTAACGTTGAAAAGTCAGGCATCAACTATGGTGTAGCAACACTGCCTAAATTTAACGGTCAAGCATCAAAACCTTTCGTAGGCGTATTGACAGCTGGTATTAGCACGGCGTCACCTAACCGCGACTTAGCGGTAGAGTTCCTAGAAAACTACTTACTAACTAACGATGGTCTACGTGAAGTGAACAACGACAAGCCACTAGGTGCGGTTGCTCTAACTTCTTTCCAAAAAGAACTTGATTCTGATGCGCGCATTGCGGCCACAATGGATAACGCAATGAACGGCGAAATCATGCCAAACGTGCCACAAATGAGTGCATTTTGGGCATCGGCTAAAAACGCGATCGTTAATGTTGTCGATGGTCGTCAGACTGTCAATGAAGCGGTTGTAGACGCTGAAAAACAAATGACTAAGTAACTGAATTCACGGTTATATGGTTAATTAGTACTACCCTTTTAAGGAGGGGGTAACCCCTCCTTCATTTCTATTTTTTGATTTATCGCTAGCAGGTCCTTTTATGCAGTCAGTTCAAGGTACAGATGCCATGTCAGCGCCAGCCAATGATACGCCGAGCAGTAAAAAAGTATTCCTTAAATGGGGAGCTCTGGGTTCGATCGGTATCCTCAATGGTTACGCCACTATTCTCATGTATTCGCGCGGAGAGCTTGCTTTTGCATTGCTTACTGTGATTCTCACCGCTCTGGCACTTTACATCTTTGGCAGTAAGAAAACATACGCACATCGTTATATCTATCCTGGTATAGCGGGCATGATTTTGTTCATTATTTTTCCTTTAGCGTATACCGTTGGACTCGCTTTCACGAACTACAGTGCCAAAAACCAACTTTCATTAGAACGCACACAGAGTGTATTAACGCAGCGCACTTTTCAAAGTGGTGATAGTTATTCTTTCGACCTGCATAAGACAGAGAATGGGCATATCATTTATGTCAAAGATGGCGAGCAGCTATTGGCTACGCCTGAATTTGATATGGCTAACCCAGCCGCAGAGTACGACCTGACACTTTCCGAAGGAAAAACAGGTGATAAAGAGGCGATTAAAGCGATTATTCAGAGCCGAGGCATACTCAATACCTTAGATTTGAATATGCCAAGTGGTGAAGACATTCGTATGAGTGGATTACGTAAGTTTGCTTCTGTTCAGCCACTGTACTCTCATATCGAAGGTTCCACGGATCTTCTGAATAATAAAACCGGCGAAATTTTTAGAGCCAACATGGAAGTCGGCTTTTATCAACCTATCGATGCAAATGGTGAGTTTACTGGCAGCACAGTGTCGCCTGGTTTCGTGGTTGATATTGGTACCCATAACTTTGAACGGGTCTGGAAAGACGATGGCATCAAAGAGCCATTCATCAGCATCTTTATATGGACAGTCGTATTCTCGGTACTGACAGTGGTGCTGACACTGATCATTGGTCTTATTCTTGCGAGTGTTGTGCAGTGGGAAGAGCTAAAAGGCCGTGCAATCTATCGAGTCTTACTGATTTTACCTTACGCAGTACCAGCGTTTATCTCAATTCTGATTTTTAAGGGTTTGTTTAACCAAAGTTTTGGTGAGATTAACATGGTGCTTGAGTCTATATTCGGTATTAGCCCGAATTGGTTCTCAGACCCTATTTTAGCGAAATCCATGGTGCTGATAGTGAACACCTGGCTAGGCTTCCCTTACATGATGATTCTGTGTATGGGGCTGCTTAAGGCGATTCCAGAGGACCTATATGAAGCTTCGGCCATTGATGGCGCGGGTTTCTTACATAACTTTACTCGTATTACCGTACCCTTGATGATTAAGCCGCTTACGCCGCTACTGATTGCAAGTTTTGCTTTTAACTTCAATAACTTTGTAATGATTCAATTGTTGACACAAGGTGGTCCGAACATGATAGGTACCTCCGAGCCCGCAGGTTATACCGACCTATTGGTGAGCTATACCTACCGTATTGCTTTTGAAGGTTCAGGTGGTCAAGACTTTGGTCTGGCGAGTGCGATTGCAACACTGATTTTCCTACTGGTTGGCGGATTAGCGCTACTCAACCTACGTTTCACTAAATTGTCTCAAGACTAAGGAATAGAACAATGGCAATGGTACAAGGTAAGTCTTTAAAATACCGTGTATGGGCAACGCATATTGCGCTTTGGGTATTCCTGTCCATGATTATCTTCCCTTTGTTGATGGTAATAGCAATTTCGTTCCGTGAAGGTAACTTTGCATCAGGTAGTTTGATTCCAGATAATCCGTCGCTTGAGCACTGGAAACTGGCGTTGGGTATTGCGGTTGAAAATGCCGATGGTTCGGTAACACCACCGCCATTCCCTGTGTTGTTGTGGCTTTGGAACTCAATCAAAGTCGCAGGTATCACCTCTATTCTGATTGTTGCTCTGTCGACGACATCGGCTTACGCATTTGCGCGTATGCGTTTTTCTGGCAAGAACACCATCTTGAAAGCGATGATGATCTTCCAAATGTTCCCTGCCGTGTTAGCACTGGTAGCGCTTTATGCTCTGTTTGATAAGTTGGGGCAGTATATTCCGTTCCTTGGCTTGAACACGCATGGTGGTTTAATCTTCTCTTACTTGGGCGGTATTGCATTGCATGTATGGACGATTAAAGGTTACTTCGAGACCATAGACAACTCACTAGAAGAAGCGGCTGCATTGGATGGTGCGACACCTTGGCAAGCGTTTAAACTGGTACTATTGCCATTGTCTGTGCCAATTCTCGCGGTGGTGTTCATCTTGTCATTTATCGGGGTTGTCGGTGAAGTACCTGTAGCGTCATTACTACTTTCTGATGTAAACTCGTACACATTAGCGGTAGGTATGCAGCAGTACTTGTATCCTCAGAACTATCTGTGGGGCGACTTTGCAGCAGCAGCGGTATTGTCAGCATTACCTATCACAATCGTATTCTTGCTTGCACAACGCTGGTTAGTAGGGGGACTTACTTCCGGTGGTGTTAAAGGATAATAACGATAAAGGGTGGTCGCAAGGCTGCCCCTTTCGCTCTGCTTAACGTCACATTGGTTTGGCCGCCGACTAGTTAAGCAAGCACACTGGTGTTACGCGTAGCTGGCTGTTACCAGGATTCCTTACTATCACTATTAACAGTTTTTGTAACCAATGCCTGAGCTTGCTCAGGCATTTTTCTATCTTACGATGACCTTGTCCTTTCCTGCTATTTTACCTTGTATACATTTTCTTCCATCTAACGGTACCGATGACTTACGATGTTGTGAGCTATTGTTATTATTAATAATTGTTGTAGAGAAAAGCAGCAAACAGTTTGAGCTGTCATAGGAAGTTGTAATTTCATGTGTTATAAGTTTGGATAGTACTTATCCTTTGTTAATCCTATATAATCTAACAATATAAAGGATAAACAACGTTTATCTGTGAAAGGGAATACCAGATGATTAAAATTGATGAATCCAAAGCGTTAATCGGCTCGGCAATTGGTGCGGGTGTGCTGGCGCTTTGGGGAGGAGTAATGGCATTGGTCTCTGGATCGAGCGCTATTCTCTTAGATGCTTCTTTTAACTTACTGTCAGCGGTTGTTTCCTTTGCCTCTTTGCGTATCGCGCAACTCGCTCAGTCAGGCACTTCCCGACATTATCCAATTGGCTACTACGCGTTTGAGCCGCTCATTGTGGTGATAAAGGGAATTACGATTTTGATTTTGATTGCTTTCGCAGTCGGCAGCAATATCCCTGTGTTGCTTGCGGGTGGGCGAGAGCCAGCGATAACATTGATGGCGATTTATGTCTTTCCTGCCGTCGCGATTTGCGCCTTTATGTACTGGGTGTGTCACGTTGGATATAACCAGTCGAGATCGGACATACTGAAAGCGGAAAAGAACGCGTGGTTTATTAATGGGGTCATCTCAGGGGCAATTGGCGTGGCACTAGTGCTGGTCTTACTGCTTCAAGGAACGGCGCTGGGCTTTATCGATCGTTATATTGATCAAATCTTGGTTGTGCTGTTCAGCTTGGCCTTTATTGGCGACCCTATTAAGCTGATTAAAAATGGTATGCGCGAGCTAACACTGGCTACGCCTCCAATAGAACATACTAAGCCTATTTATCGTGGTTTACGTGGCCTTGCGCAAGAATATGAAATTGAGCTAGTCGATATATTTATCGCCAAGCTTGGTCGAAAAACGTGGGTGAGTATTTATGTTGATCCGAAAAGAGAATCGATGACATTTAAGAGTTATGAGCGTTTTGTCGAAGATGTGAAGCAAAAAATTGATAAGCCTTATACGACAACGGATGTAGACGTGATCCTCAGGCGATCTCCGTCGTCGATAGAGGCTAAAGATTCAGTTCTCGGCTAGAAGGCGCACACCCAACGTATTGGAGCAAGACATATAGGCTTTCTTGCTCTAAGGCAACTTTTTGGAATAAATCGGCAAATACACCGTCGCCACCAAAACAGGTTTGAATATAGTGGTTGATTTCATCGCGACGGTAGCCTTCCACATACATTGTTCTTACCCATTGATATTCAACAGCTTTTAAGTCGTTGAGCGTGGTCTCACTTAGGGTAATTTCATTTAGGGTCAAGGCAGTCTCCATTGAATTAACACATTAAAACTATGGCGATTACATCAAACTTTAATGAAAGAAAAATGACAGATTAGTGACCTTACCAAGTTCTGACAATTTAGCGCAGGCTTTGAGCGTGTTGCCTTAAACTTGCACAAAAGCGTTCAATACTGGCTTTTGGTTCGCCCATCTTAGTATAAATCCCAATATTGCCCACCTTACTGCAGTCCGTGCTAATTTGCACTAAGCCTTGAGATGCCAGCCATTCATGAGCATGGTGGCTGTAGGGCATGACGGCCGGAGTTATTTTTAACATATCAATACTCGCAGCAACAGAGTCAACGTCATAGATAATGCGCTCCTCCAACGCTCTGTCATGAGGTAAGCCGTGAGCCAATATTGATTGGTGTCGGGGATGACTTGGCGTAACCCGAAGTAGGGGGTATTGGTGAATGTTATCGATTTTAGATTCACTATGTACTACGCCAGTTTGTACGATAGGGTGCTGAGCGCCCACATATATTGATTCATAATCTTGGAACAATGGTTCGAATGACACACGGCAATGTTCAGATAGCTCCAATACTTCATGACCTACTAATAAATCTATATCACCCTGAACAAGATGATTGAGTAGAGTCAGGTTGTTTCCAAATTCTAAATGGAAAGAGCTAGCGGGGTTTTGCTGTTGATAGTCCACAACGGTTGGCTTAACGACATTTTCCCACCACACCTCACCGGTGCCAATTTTGATTTTGCCAAATTGGCGTTGTTGCATGTCGTTGAACTGATGTTTTAGCGCAAAGTACTGTTCTTGTTGCTCCTGAGCATAGGCTCGAAACTTGATGCCATAAGCGGTTAGCTCAACCCCTTTTGATAGCCGATTGAAAAGTGGCGCCCCTAATTCTGATTCTAATTTCTTTATTGCAGAGGTAAGAGAGGGCTGGCTTAGGTAGAGCTCATCGGAAGCTCGTTTGATGTTGCCATGCTTTGCCACTGCTAGAAAATACTTGATTGATTTGTTGAGCGCCATTGCGTCACCTATAAAGAAATACTTACTTGTGATATATGTAAAATCTATATGATTATACGTAGATTCTATTTTATTTCCCAGCGTTCTCTGATTACAGTAAAGGAAAATTTAGGTAATGATTAAGGGCTAGTAATGGAACAAAAGTGGTGGCATAACTCGGTGGTGTATCAAATTTACCCAAGAAGCTTTTGTGACTCCAATGGTGACGGTATTGGAGACTTGAATGGCATTCGGTCAAAACTGGATTACTTGGCAGAGTTAGGTATTGATGTTATTTGGCTTTCACCTGTTTATCAGTCTCCTATGGATGATAATGGTTACGATATTTCAGACTATCAAGCGATAGCGCCAGAGTTTGGCAGCATGGAAGATATGGAAGCGCTTTTGAGTGAGGCGAAATCACGTGGTATCAGAATCGTGATGGATCTCGTCGTTAATCATACCTCCGATGAACACGAGTGGTTTAAAAAAGCCTGTGAGTCGAAAGACTCTGCTTATCGTGATTACTACGTGTGGAGAGATGCAAAAGAAGATGGCAGCGCACCTAGTGACATGGGGTCGATTTTTGGTGGCAGTGCCTGGCAATGGCATGAGGAAACACAGCAGTATTATTTGCACATGTTCTCCCAAAAACAGCCCGATCTAAATTGGGAAAACCCGCAAGTTCATCAAGAAGTGCATAACATGATGAACTGGTGGATTGACAAAGGGATTGGCGGTTTTCGCCTCGATGTCATTGATTTAATAGGTAAGGAAATTGATAAAGGGATCACGGGCAATGGCCCAAGGTTACACCCACTTCTACACGCGATGAATCAAGCAACATTTGGCAGTCACGATTTGCTCACCGTGGGAGAAACTTGGGACGCCACACCAGAGATAGCCAAGCTTTATAGTGATCAACAACGTGAAGAACTCTCGATGGTGTTCCAATTTGAACATATCACGCTGACTTGGAATCAAGGTGATAAATGGTCGCCGTTACCTCTAGATCTGCCTACATTCAAGCAAGTGCTCACTAAGTGGCAATTAGAGCTTGGGGGTACCGGGTGGAACTCTCTTTTTTGGAACAACCATGATTTGCCGCGAGCCGTCTCGAAATACGGTCATGATGGTGAGTATCGATTGAAATCGGCACAAATGCTTGCCACAGTTCTTCATTGCCTTAAAGGGACGCCTTATGTGTATCAGGGCGAAGAGATTGGCATGACGAACGTCAAGTTCGATCGCCTTGAGCAATATAAAGATATTGAGTCTTTGAACTTCTATAAAGTGAAAACTGATGCCGGAGTCTCTCATCAAGACATGATGACGGCGTTGGGCGAGAATAGCCGTGATAATGCGCGAACGCCAATGCAGTGGAACGCTAACCCGCAGGCGGGATTTACAACAGGTACACCATGGATTGAGGTTAACTCGAACTATCGTGACATCAATGTAGAGTCTGATCGAAGCAGTAAAGTGTCGATTTACCGACATTACCAGACGCTGATTAAGATGCGTCGCGACCACGAGGTGTTCGTGTATGGCGATTTTATCCCTTTGTTTGCTGATAATCAGTATGTGTTTGCTTACTTACGCCAGAATGATGACCAGACAGTACTGGTGGTAGCGAATTTCTCTGCCGAATCAGTGACGTTAGATTTGTCTTCTGAGCCAAAACTCCAAGGGTTGAATCCAGGAGTGCTCCTTAGCCATAACCACGCGGTCTCCCTGAACATGTTGGGCACGATGACATTAAACGCTTACGATTGTTTTGCTATTACGTTGGATTAACGAACCACATTAGTCTCGATGCTACTAGCACCGATACTGCTAGCACCGATAGTTAGCACCGACAGCACTCACTCCAATAATCTTAGCCACAAAACGAAAAGGAGCCATGTTAGACATGACTCCTTTTTTATTGACCTCTGAATGTAATTTTGTCCGCTAATATGGATAATCTTTATCAGTCTCGATTTCGGTTTCTGCTTCGAATTCATGAAGGTTAGGGGCGTATGAGCAATCACCTATTTGATGTCTTGGGCAAATTGCCTCGGCATCTCGCGTGATCATTGGTGTGCTACACATTGGGCAAGTACGATCCATATTGGGCCTCTCATATTCCATTAATCCATCCATTTAGGGCGTATTGTTCACAGAGTTCACGTCACCGCGAACGTTTGCTTTCATCCCGTTTTGAGATACCCCAGCACTGTTTGAACAACGCTTAAATTTATAGGAAAGATCAACGTAAAGATCAAACGGCAGATTGTAAGCAAGTACGACGATGTGATCAGTTGCGTATAAATACAATCTCGTATTAGCTCAACATCGCATTATTGTCATGGGTTGCCTCAAATGACATCTAATTGTCACTATCGCGATTTGTTAGCGACATAATCCATCGGATTATTGAGCAAGTAGGAAAGCTGAAGTTGTAATTAACTCGCTGACTATATTGAATTTATTTTTTTAAGTGGCTTTATTGATGTGCTATGCGTTGAGTGACCAGCTGTCAATGAAAGACAGCTGGTCGCGGCTTAATGAAGCCGTATGTGGTAGGGGTTAACGGAGAATTTGTTTTTCAGCAGACGCTAGCGCTTCCTGAACGGTTTGTTTCTCGTTGAGCGCATTCTCAATGGCTGCGCCTTCAGAAATCCAATAAGTCATCATTTGTGGAATAGCGGGCATGATCTCACCATTTTCTGCATTGATCATTGTCGATTTAATTCGAGTATCGGCTTCGAGTTCGTTTTGGTAGGATTTCAACGTTACTGCACCCAGTGGTTTATCACGGTTAACGGTTTGCAGTGCCTCATTGGTAAACAGGTAGTTCTCAATGAACTCAACGGCAAGATCTTCATTGGGACTTGCTGAGCTAATCCCTGCACTAAGAATACCAACAAATGGGTTTGATTTTTGTTTATCCAGTGTTGGGAAAGGCGCAACACCATAATTAATCCCTGTCTTGTCTAGGTTACCCCAAGACCAAGGTCCGTTAATCGTCATGGCGACATCGCCTTTAGCGAAAGCCGTTTCTGCATTGGCGTAGTCCATTCCGGGATCAACGATGCCTTGTTTTTTCATATCCAGTAGAAATGCTAAATTGTGTTGAGCTTGCYTATTATTCACCCCCAGATCGGAAGCGTCGTGACCCGACGGTGTTTTTTTGAATGAGTAACTACCAGCTGAAACCAGCGGCCAAGTGAAGTAGGCATTTTTGACATCCCACATAATGGTTTGTTTACCCAACTTTTGCATATCGGCGTGGATCTTTGGTAGCTGCTCCCAAGCTGTCGGCGGCTCTGGCAGTAGGTCTTTATTATAAATGAGTGACACAGATTCAATGGCCATTGGATAACCAATGAGTTTACCTTCATAGGTAACGGCATCCCAGCTGAAGGACACCAACTTGTCTTTGAAATCTTGGCTTGGTTTAATTTCTTTCAGCAGACCTGCTTCAGCATAGCCTCCAAAGCGGTCGTGTGCCCAGAAGATAATATCAGGGCCGTCACCCGTGGCAGCGACTTGCTGAAATCGCGATTCTAAAGATTCAGGAAACTGCACGCTGACTTTCACGCCCGTGTCTTCTTCAAATTGTCGTCCCACCTCAGCAAGGCCATTATAGCCTTTATCGCTGCCAATCCAGATGAGTAGTTCACCTTCAGAAATAGCGTAAGCCGGAGAAGCCAGTAACGTTGTTAATGATAATGCGGTCAAGGATGCCTTTAGTGTTCTCATTATTTTTACCCTAGTGTTGACGGTTAAACTGATTGTAGAGAAGAGCACATCAGGAAGAAAATAGAGAAAAACGATTATGTTATAGATTAAAGCTATTTCATGTTTGAGAGTGTGATACGAGTGCGAGATGAAATAAAGGGGTCATGTGAGAGGGTTAAGAAGCGATAGAAGCAAGCTCATCTATCGCTTTGAGTTTGACTTATAGTGGCTATATTTTCAGTAGGTATGAAGAGAGTGGTTTCAGCGTGAGATTGATGGTCGCGCCTTGCTCTGTGACAACGAGTTCAACGTTAGGTGTGTCATTAAGTAAATCATTCAACGGGTAGTGACCCGCTTTTAATGCCAGCTTACTAAAAGCCAGTTGGCTCAACTGGATGTATTGTGTGGTTTCATCGTCATGACTGAAATTCATTAGGCAAATAACCGTCTCAGACTGATGTTGACGAAAATAGCCATAGAGTTGACCTGCTAGTTCTCCATGCCGAGCGTCGTGTTCTATTTCTAACGAGGTCGTACTTCCTTGAAACGCTTTATGTTGCAGTACTACCTGCATAAGACGCTGATAGTAATTACGAAGTTGTCGTTCTTGCTCGGTTGATGCACCACCATCAAATGCGCCATTGTTCATCCAGCGTTGATGAGTAGGTACTCCGATATAATCGAAAATTGAGGTGCGTGAAGGCTGACCAAACCCAGCCTGTTCAGCTCCCGCTTCCCCTACCTCTTGACCGAAGTACAACATGGTTGGCGCATTGCTGATTGTCGCAGACAGCGTCATCGCAGGGATGGCGACAGTTGGGTCGCCAACAAATTCTGGAGAGGCAATGCGTTGCTCGTCATGGTTGTCAAGAAAGTGCAGCATATGGGATTGAATATCTTGCAGTTCACGTTGAATTCTTGCGATTTCTCTCGTGTGTCCTTTACCTTGCATGATGCTCTTGAGCGTATCGTAGAGATCAACTTTGTCATAAAGGGCATCCATTTTCCCCAGTTGAATATAGTCACGATAGAGGTGTGGTTGATAGACCTCGGCAACCAAAAACGCATCGGGTTTTTTGGTCTTGATGGATGAGTTCATATAGCTCCAAAACTCAATAGGCACCATTTCCGCCATATCGTAACGAAAGCCGTCAACCCCTTGCTCTAGCCAGTACAGCGCAATATCTCGAAACTTTACCCAAGAATCTGGGATGACTTTATCGCTCCAGAAAGCAAGGTGGTCGTTAGCGCTTTGATTTCGATAAAAGTCAGGCAGCGTAGCGAAGTCTTTTGTTCTATCTGGTCGTATGCCGTAATTGATTTTAACCGTTTCGTACCAATCATCGGCATTGGGCTTAGCCAGGCGAGATCCATTGCCTGTCCATTTGGCCGGGTGCTCGATAAATGGTCTCGATAAAGTAGGATGATCTTCGCCACCGAGCGGGCGCATAATCTCTGGGAGATCAGGCAGCTCAAAGGCTTGATTGGGCAGATAGTAGAAATTGTTATCACGTTGATATTCTAGGCTGTCATTATCGTTGTGACCAAAGTCGGTAACGCCTGGAGGGTTATTCATTCCTTGGTATTGTCGAGCCACATGATTGGGGACGATATCGATGATGACTTTGAGGCCCGCTTTATGTGTGCGCTGGATCAGCGCTTGGAATTCTTGATTTCGCTGTGCGGGGTTGTCGGCGAGGTCGGGGTTTACGGAATAGTAATCTTTAACCGCATAAGGGGATCCTGCACGACCTTTCACCACGGATGGATGATCGGGGCTAATTCCATAGTCACTATAATCATTGATGACAGCGTGGTGGGGGATACCGGTATACCAGACATGAGTCATGCCGAGATCTCGGATGGAGGCAAGGGCAACGTCGGTGATATCGCTGAATTTACCGACTCCGTTCTCTTCAATGCGGCCCCACGGTTGATTTGTGGTGTTCTTGTTACCAAATAATCGCGTGAATATTTGGTAAAGGTGGATCTTATTATGGTGATGCATAGGGCATAGTTCCTTTAACCGTTGTCTAAATACGATGTTTCTGATGCTTCGTTAAGCTAGGGATGGTTAATACTGCTGTAATAAGCATTGATATAGCTAAAACCTATAAGTTAAAGAAAAGTGTAGCTGAGTATTCGGTGGGGAAAATCATCCTTTTTTGGATAAGTAAGGGCGTAGATGGTCTCTATTTCGCTGTTTACGGAAGGTCGTGTTGCAGCTTCAATTTGTAGGAGAGCTGAAGCTGCATAAAGAGCACGAAATGCCGCTATTGCGGTAGGCTATTTTAAGTATTTAACGTGCGCTTCCATCTCGTCACCAATTTGTTTACGCATGTTCATCAGTTTAATCGCAGAATCTCTTAGCTCAATGTCTTCTTGTGTTTCTGGGATCCACTCTCGAACCGCGGTCGGTTTGCCGAGCTCATCTACCGCGACCATGATAACGATACAATGTGTCGTTAGACGGTTGTTTAGCTCTTTTGGATCGCTGGCTTGTACATCGATCGCAATATGCATGGATGATGTGCCGGTATAGATAACCCGCGCCGTGACTTCGACAAGGTTACCGACGTGAATTGGCGCGACAAAGCGAATTCCGCCAGCATATGCGGTAATACAATATTTGCCACTCCACGCTGCCGAGCAGGCATAAGCAGCCAAATCAATCCACTTCATTACGGCGCCGCCGTGTACTTTTCCGCCAAAGTTGACGTCTCCGGGCTCAGCAAGAAAGCGCAGAGTAATCTCTCGTTTGCCACTACTCATTATAAAATCCTTGTTATCATTGGGCAAAAATTGAGTATGACAAAAATGTTAACAACAAGCTATCGAGATATGACTCGAATATTTAATGAGTGCGCATTGCATCTTTTCTGAGTTGGAATCGTAAATGAGTGAGAGCTAAGTCCGTGGCTGGGTGTTAGCGATAGAAAGGTAGATACATAAAAGCCAACATGGAGATGTTGGCTTTGTTTGTGAGTGATAAAACGCTAGGTGCTAGGTGCTAGGTGCTAGGTGCTAGAGCAAACATCACTGCTTATCGATGGTTAGCTCACTATCCACAATGGTGGCAACGGGTTTACGACGTTTTATCTGCGATAAGATGACACCAGAAATTACCATTAAGCCACCAATTAGGTGGAACTCTGTAATCGTCTCACCTAGTAAAGAAGCGGCGAGGGCGACAGCAATTACCGGTAATAAGTTCATAAACATAGCACTGTTTTCGGCGCCAATTAAGTCAATGGCTTTCACCCAGCATAACGGTGCAATTAACGAGGCAAATAACCCCGCATAAGCGATGAGAGGCAACGATGCCTGAGTTGGCATAATATGTTCACTGCTGAGTAACAGCGGCAACAAAAGGATGACCGCGAAAACGGCTTGAGTGTATATCAACATCAAACTGGATAGATTCATTTTCCATCGTTTAAGCAGCACGCAGTAAGTCGCGTAAATGACGGCAGCCATCGCCATCAAACCATCGCCTTGTGTGATACCCTGATTGATGAAGAACGCCAGATCGCCTTGACCAAGCATAAAGGCTAAGCCCGCGAGAGAAATAACACCACCGACAACACTCAGCGTTGAGATTCGTTTGTGCAGTAATGGCACAGAGATAAACACACTAATGAGTGGAACCAATGAGGTAATTAGCGCCATATTTGACGCCGTTGTTGTCAATGCTGCGTAATAACCAAGTGATTGGTTAAGCACCATGCCTAGTAGGGCTAAGAATGCTAGCTTACCGCTATTTTTGCGGATCTCAGGCCAGTAACGTTTTACCTTAGGCAAGCAAAATGGCGTCATGATGAGGGCAGCAAGAAACCAGCGGTAAAAGCTCATTGCACTTGGTTCAATCGTTTCTGCAGCCAGTTTATTTATAATGGCATTCCCGCCCCAAATGAGTACGGTAATAAAAGGAAGTAAATAAACCACTGTGAACCTCGTCGCATTATGTGTGTTGAGGTATAGTGTGACAGGTCGTTATAAATATAAATATCTCCATTAGGACATTAATCGCGATAGGAAGACAACTTGAAAAAAAATACTAGAAATCTACATCCTTCATTGTCTATCGAGAAGATGCCGTCGGACGTATTCATGAATTTTGATGCGTTTTTATCGAACACAGAAACGCGCGTCCATTGTCACCCGTGGGGACAAGTTCAGCTTATTAGCGGTGGAATTTTAGAAATGGAAGCGCAAGGTACACGCTTTCTCGCGCCACCTCATTTGGCTATTTGGGTGCCCGCAGGTGTGATGCACTGCAGTTATAACCGCAGACCACTAGAATACTGCTCTTTGAACATCGCCCATGAACTCACTGCCACCTTCCCACAAAAAACCAGCTTGATTAAGGTGACACCCATCGTATCGGCGATCATTGAAGACTTTCGCCATCGGGAAGTGAATATTGGTGATTCAGAAAAAGATAGGCGCTTAGTTCAGGTGTTACTGGATCAACTGAGTGAACAAGAAGAGCAGCATCACTTTTTACCAAGTAGTAATCATAAGTACTTGGCGCCAATTTTAAGCGCCATTGAGGAAGACCCGACTAACGATATCTCTCTTAATGATTGGGCAGGGCGCGTGCACACCACCGAACGAACGCTCGCTCGCTATTGCCAGAGCGAATTAGGGATGAGCTTTACGGAGTGGCGACTACGAGTTCGCTACTTGTACTCAATGGATTTGTTACGAAGTGGTCAATCGGTAAAAGAAGTCGCATTTACCTTGGGTTATAACCAAGCCAGCCCATTTATCAGTATGTTTAAAAAGTACGCCGGGCAAACCCCTGAGCAATATAAGAGTAAACTGTTGTGAGTGATCGTTTGATATTGAACGCAGGAAGCGATGAATAATTGCTTTTCGAAGATTTGTCTTTCAGATATTTAGGTTGCCGACGCCTTGTTTGAAGTCGACAACCTAGTTCTAGTGGGAGCGCATTAATTAGCCGTCTAAGGTAATGAGCAACAGTCTTACAGTGCTCTTCTTTTGAATCTTAAACGTTCTAATCAACGGCGTCGTTGGACACGATTTTATAACCTGTTGATGATTTTAAGACACGGACATTGAATCCTACGTCTTTGAGAAAGTCGTAATTATGACCCGCGATAGCTGGCCAAACCGCCAGTGCAGATAATCGAGTGTTACCCGTATTGATTAGTCGATGGGCGACAAACCCCGGAATATGATGCACGCTGCCCGGAAAGACTTTCTCAATGGATACGTCTCCTTGCTCTGTTTGCATGAGTAGTAAGCCTTCACCTTGCGATCCGAAATAAAACTCTGCTTGTTCTTTACGTTGGTGAATATGCCCTCTGGTCATGTGGAATTCTTCGCCGATCAACCCCGGTTCGATATGTGACACCCCGAAGTTCAGCTCACCTTCTGCATGTTGAGCAGGAAGCATTTCTACTCGGTAAATGATGTTGTCTTGTGCGCTTTCAGCCCGTTTCACTTCGTCAGCGAATACACCTTCAAGCGCGCCAAGTGTGGTCTCTTTAGCGATGACGTTGTCAGCATCAATATGACCAGTTAGGTAATTGACGGTAGGGGGAATAGATAAATGCATGTTAGTCCTCGTTGCCTAATCTGAGTAATTCAGAGAACGCTAAAAATAGATGATAAAAACTGCTCGCCGGAGAGTCTTCGTTTATGGGGTGCCCCATTTCATCCACTTGGTCGACCCATAAGCCAGATTTGGCGGGATTTAAGTAATGGATAAAGATCTGTTCGACGGCTTGACTGATGGCCGCTCGATTCGCGTCGCTAGGGTCTCGTTCCCATAGCGCAATGCAGGCTTTTAAGTATTCGGTTTGACACCAAAGGCGCGACGTGGGACGTAAAGGCTGACCACTTGCGTATATTTCGTCTCTTACTAGGCCATTGGTATTGTGACCGTGTTGCTGGGTAAAGCTAAACAAGGTGTTAATCGCATTGTTTACGTTAACGCCAGTGAGCTTTTCATAGTGGTTGAGTAGCCATATCCATTCGTAATGATGACCGGGGTCAATATGCGTGCCTGTTTTAGGATCAAGGGAAAAGTCTGCTTGAAAGAATTCCGCTAAATGATCGCCTTGAAGGAATCGAGTGCACAAGAGCTGATAGATTTGCGTTGCTCGCTCTAACCAAATTGAATTGTCGGTGTGTTCGTAGCTGACCATCAGTGCTTCGAACAGGTGCATATGTGGGTTTTGCCCTTTGCTTAAGGTGTGACCTTTAGTGAGAAAGAACCCGCCGTGTTCTGCATCCCAGAGTTGTGTTGCTAAATGCTGATAGGTGGCCTCCATAGACGTTAAAGAATCTTCATCAGCCGTTAATTTATAATGCCAAGCAAACCCTAGGAGTGCGAAAGCTTGTTCGTACAAGTTAATCGATCTACTACACTCGTCATCATTGGTGGTAATAGAGAAACGGTAACCTAGTGCTTCTGAGCCAAAGTTCGGAAAACCAGTTTCAATAGCGGTGCAGACTTGCTCTCGACCGTCGATAAATCCTAGTTCGGTAGCGTGGGCAAAAACGTAGACTTGTCGAGGTTGAACGCGAAATCTAAGGAGATCGTGATTAAACTCTCGTCCGTCAGAAAGTAAGCCTTCGGCGAAGATACCCGTTTGATTCGATTGCGTTTTGATCCATCGAGGTAGGGCATGTTGAGTTAGCCAATGTTGGCAGCGAGCGATTTGAAAGGTAAGGGAGTCCATGGTTTGCTCCAAAAAGTAGGGCACTCAATGAGTGCCCTGGATATTGAGTGGTTAGAAGAGGCCGATAGCGACACCGACAAATGATAGGACGACGAGAGAGAGCATCGCTTTCACTGGGCTTAGGCCTTTTTTGGCCATGGCGAACCAGGTGCCTAACACAACCACCAGTGGTAGCAATTTAGGGAAAATGCCGTCTAACATCATTTGTACGTTGATATCGACGCCATCTTTGGTCGCGAACTCAAGTCCTGTGCCTAGGTTGACGTAACTGGCGGCGACACCACCCATAACAAATACACCCAATAACGACAGTGCTTCACGAATTTTCGTTGAACGGTGGCTGACGAGCATCTCGACTGAGCCCGCGCCCATCTTGTAGCCTTTCATAAAGAGCTGGTACGAGCCGATGATAGCAATAGCGTTAAAGGCAACAATGTAGAAGATAGGGCCTAACACGCTACCACCAGCGGCAAGCGCCATACCGATACTGAGTAGAATGGGTACTAACATTCCCGGAATCATCGAATCCCCGATCCCCGCGACTGGCCCCATTAAACCTACTTTCAGCGTGTTGATGGTTTCACCGTCAATTGGCTCGCCATTCGCTTTTTTCTCTTCCATACCCACAGCCATACCATTGATGATGGCGCCTAACTGTGGCTCAGTGTTGTAGAAAGAGGCATGGCGTTTCATCGCTTCTTTGCGGTCTTCGGCATTAGGGTAGAGTTTTTTTAGAGCTGGCATCATACCTAGGCAAAAACCAAATGATTCCAAGCGTTCAAAACTCATTGATGACAGGTTGTACATCATCCATGCACGCCAGCATTTCGTTAGATCTTTTTTGTCGAGTGCGACTTTGGGTTCGATCTCAGTCGCCATTTTGTTGTGTTGTACCGTCATTAGAATTCATCCTCATCATCAGCCTGTTGAACTGGTGCAGCGTTAGCCGTTTGTGGTTCTGGTTTGTAGTTGTAATGAAGTAGAGCGAACAGTGCGCCAATCATGACCAAACCCACCATGTTGAGGTTTAGGAATACGATGCCCACAAAACCCACTAAGAAGTAGATGAGCATCGTTGATTCTTTGATGATTTGCTTTAATAGGATAGCGATACCGACAGCAGGTAAAATGCCACCCAGAACGGTCATGGTATCGAGCACCATATCCGGAAGACTGGCCATAAACCCTTCGATGTATTGGTTACCGAAGTAAACGGCAATGAAGGTAGGAATAAAGCGCATCAAGAAGTTGGTGACCTGAGGGTAGATGGCGGAGTTCATGTACACGCCTTTCTCGTCACCGGCTTGAATAGACAAATCTGCTTTGTGGTTCCAGTAAGAGTTAATGACCATCATAAAGTTAAAAATAATGGTGCCGGCGATACCGATAGTGGCAGCAATCGCAACGGCTACTTCCACACCCTGTCCAGACATGATGCCTAACGCTACCGCAGGGTAGGCCACAAAGTTAAGGTCGGCTGGCATAGAACCGCCAGGCGTAACCATAGCGATATAGACTGCTTGTACGGCCACACCTACCATGATGCCAGTTTGAATATCACCTAAAATGATACCGACTAACATACCAGATACGAGTGGTCGAGTAATGGTGTACCAACCACCGGTTAACCCTAGTAACCAGGGGGTGGACAGGGCACCGAGATAGCAGAGTATCCCGATAAATACTGCTTCTATAAACATAATGTAATCCTTTAGCTCACGTATTGGTTCCCCCTACTTTTGACTCTGATTAGTGTGCCAAAAGCTGGGGTTGTCTTGTTGTTATTTCAGTTTTTGTAGTGCATCTTGCCAGGTGTAGGAACTGGCATCAGGTACCAACCTGAAGTCGATATGATGACCGTCTTCAGAGAGGTAATTGAACGCAGATATTTCTTCTTGGTTGACGCATTGATTGCCGCCAATGGTCGTAGTGCCTTCACGAGCGCTCATTGGCCCGACGTTGATTTTCTTATTGAGATTTTCAAGGCTAATCCCCGCTTCGCGAATTCGGCGTAGCGTGACTGGGGATTTTGCGATGATGAAATATTTCTTATCGCTCGCGATAACCTTAGGTAACTTGCTAACAGCGGTTGCGGTATCAAATAGCCAAACCTTAACGTCAGTAACGGCACCTTTCATGACTTGAGATAGTAATGGATCGGCCGCTACTGCGTCGTCAATGGCGACAATGCCATCGCAAGGGAGTTCTTTAGCCCAACGCGTCATTAACTGTCCATGGATAACGCGGTCGTCGATACGCACAAATGAAATAGCCATAGTGTTTCTCCTTAAAAATCGTCTTCTTGTGCCAGCTCTACTGGCTTGGCAACGACAACCGTTTTTAGCGCTTCCTGCTGCAAAGTATTTGCAACGATGGAAGCGTCTTTGTCTTCAACAAAGTCTGCCGTCATTAAAAGTGTCGGGAAATTCACCCCAGTTACCACTTCAACCTTTGGATTGAAATCTGGGTTGAATGCATAGGTGCAGGCAACGTTATACGGTGTACCGCACTCCAAATCGCATAACACGACAATGCCGTCGACATTGGGTGCTATTGCGGTGATTTCACGGTGAAAATCTTGTTTAAATTGCTCGATGCCGCCTTCTTCTGTAAGACACACCGCCGTGGTGTTGCTAAGTTCGCCAAACACCATGTTGGCACTGCTGATAAGAGCAGTAGCAAATGGACCGTGACTGGCTACGATAAAATGGAGCATGGTTAACCTCTTACGAATGCTTTAATAGTGGCAATTTCGTTACCTTCGCTTTCGCCGTATGGCTGGATGACATAGGCGACTACGTGAGCTGGGATGACGAAAGTCTCCGCATAATGAACAACAAATGGCTCAAATTTATTGTCGGGACTCAAGACTATTGCCTCTTTACCTTCGACTAAGTTCAGAACATTGACCGTACCCTCAGTTTTGTGCAGAACAGGCTTGCTGAACCAGTGGCGTCGGGTCTCAATGAACTCGCGTTCGTGTAGCCCTGTTTTCTCTTCTCTCCAGCCATCGCCTTCGGTGATCGGTGTGATAGCATTGACTAAGTGCTCTTGGCACCATTCGGTGTTGCGATCCCACTGTATAACTTCTTTCCCATGGTCTAGATGGACAGGACGTGGTACACCATCAAGCCCTAAACGATCCCAGTCCCACAACTTGAAAGTGAAAATGTACGGGGTCGCACTAATCTCTAGCACCATAGAATCGGAGCCAGAACAGTGGATAGTGCCCGCAGGAATTAAGAAATGATCATGCTTTTTCGCTGGGAACTGATTGATAAAGCGTTCATCATCGAAGGACTTTTCACCGCGCTGCGCGGCATAAAGGTCATCCATCATTTCATCTGGGTCGATATCAGTCTTGGTACCAAGATAAACACTGGCTTTGTCACCCACATCTAACATGTAGTAACTTTCATCTTGGGTGTAATGCATGCCAAACTCGTTCTGAATATACTCAGTCAAAGGGTGCACTTGAAGACTCAAATGTTGACCTTCCATCGTGTCTAGGAAGTCGAATCGGATCGGGAATTCTGCGCCAAATCGTGCGTGGACGCTGTCACCCAATAGCGCACGTGGCTGAGTTAATACGAGATCTTGAGAGGGAACTTCTACGATGATGTCACCGTATTTGAGTAGTAAGCTGTTCTCTTCTGGAACACAGTCAAAACACCAGGCGTAATTTGGTTTATCCTGTTCAAGGTCGCAGACCTCTTTCATCCATTGACCTCCCCAAACTCCTGGGTCAAAGAAGGGAACGAGCCTGAATGGTTGCGTCGTGGCTTGTTTAAGACCTGCGTTGAAGGCCTCACCGGAGACTAGCTTTGGATCAAAGGCGGTGTTGGTATCCAACAGAAAGTCTATGTCGGCCAGTAGCTTCGTTTTATAGCGGTCGAAGACACGCCATTCGATAAAGAATGAACGCTTGTACTTACGAAGCACATCTTCGTTGTAGTTTTCAGCACCCCAGTTACCGAGTTCACCTCGGCGAAAACGCTGTTGAATTTCCCAGCGAGCCAAATCGGCGTAGACAAAGCTATCGCCGTCGGCGATCAATCTTGCACCGTGCCCTATAACAACAATCAGACCAGAGTTGGCTTCGGCGACGGTTTGCTTTAGAGCTTGTAGCTTGTCGGCATCAAAGAATTCGTCCAATTTATGAGGCGCGATAACACCAAATACTCGGTCATCGGTAATATTGCGCTCCAACATGGCGAAGATATGTTCTTCAGAATGTTTGGCATCATCCGTCGATACCACTAGAGCAGGAGACAGTGGCGCAATAAGTTGCTCAAGTAGTTCGTTATGATTGACGCCGTGATAGGTGTCGATCACCAAAACATGTTTATCTTGGCCTTGAATACGTTGCTTAATAGTGTCAACGATACTGTCCCAACCGCGAACGGCATCTTGTTCAAAGCCCTTCACTTCTATATTTGGAAACTTGTCATAATTGGATCGACCAGATAGGTACTTCATATATCACCTTGAGTTAATCATTTGACTACAGTGTAATCACTCAGTTAATCAATCAACAAGCGGGTTAACGCGGTTAACCACGCATTTAGCATCTGTTAACCACCAAATAAACGGGCAACTTTGTAGTTAATCACATAATCATGACGATAAATGCCGGTTATTTAGGTTAATCGATTAACCTTGTTTTAATCAGATGAGAAAGTCGTTATAACTGATGTTAATTTCACTTTTTGGAGCTCAACATGGCGAAGGCAACCATTGCTGATGTGGCTAAGTATTGCGGTGTTTCCACGGCTACTGTGTCCATGGTATTAACCAATAAAGGGCGAATATCAGTGACCACGCGAGAGCGTGTGTTAGAGGCGGTTAAAGAACTGGGTTATGTTTATAATCAAGCCGCCGCAAATCTGCGTCATAAACGAAGTAACTTGGTTGGACTCGTGACACCCGATATCACCAACCCGTTCTTTTCTGAAATGATTGCAGGGCTGAGTCATTACCTCGAAGAGCAAGACTCGTTGCTTTTTCTTGCTAACGCGGAAGAGAGTGTGGAAAGGCAAAGTAAGTTTATTGACTCGTTATTGAGCCAGAATGCTGGTGGTGTTGTGATGTGCCCTGCGATGGAAACGAATCTCGACTTCTTGGAGACGGTGCAAAGCCGAGGATTTCCGATCGTGTTAGCGGTAAGGCCTATTGGCGAAGAGCAGTTTGACTTCGTGGGTACGAATAACTTTATGGGCTTGCAACTGGCGACCGAACATCTGATTAAGAAAGGTCACAAGCATATTGCGTTTGTAGGGGGATTGGAGATCTCGAAAACTCGCTCCCATCGTCTTGGAGGCTATATGTCAAAGTTGATGGAGCACGGGATACCATTTAATGAGCGATACATTCGCAGTTGTTCGGCGAGTCGCTCTGAAGGGGCGAAGGTGACCAAGGAGTTACTGGACCAACACCCCGAAATTACGGCGATCATTGGCTATCAGGACATTGTGGCTTTCGGTGTAATGCGAGCGATCAAAGATCAGGGGAAAACCGTAGGTAAAGATATCGCTGTCGTTGGATTTGATGATGTGGCGGAGTCATCGGATACCAATCCTGCTCTTACGTCAATTTCGGTATCAGCAAGAGAAATAGGGCGTGTGGCAGGAGAGATAATTCTTGCGCGAATGGACGGTGATAAGCAACCTTGTAAGAGTGTTGTCTTTCCACCAAAATTGGTGGTTAGAAGTTCATGTGGTGAAGGTAAATAATCAAGGCTAAGGTGGGAAAGTGAATCTAGTTGAAGGGCGATGGAACTACGTTCCTAATGGTGCGTTATTATGGGTACCCGACTTCATCGATTTGTTCGAATCTCAATCTATTTTTGATGAACTACAACAGGTTCTCAAATGGCGAGAAGATAAAATCATGATGTTTGGTAAATGGGTTTCCATTCCACGATTGCAAGCGTGGTATGGCGATGCGAGCTATCAATACTCCAACTTGACGTTGGAACCCTTGCCATGGACCCCCCAACTTGAAGAGTTAAGAAAACGATGTGAACAAGCCGCGAATACATCGTTTAACTCTGTTTTAGCGAATCTGTATCGAACCGGGCAAGACTCGAATGGATGGCACAGCGATAATGAACCTGAACTTGGTCCTTCTCCGGTCATTGCTTCGTTGAGTTTCGGTGGCACACGTCGATTTGCGCTTAAACACCGCCAAACAAAGCAGAAAATCACCTTGGACTTGCCGAGTGGAAGCCTTTTAATCATGGCGGGTGACATACAACGCCATTGGCTTCACACTGTACCGAAGACAACGCGTCATGTTGAGCCTCGGATCAACTTAACGTACAGGTACGTCTATTCGTAATAGTACTTTCTTCGAGTGCTAGAAAAGTACTAGAAGGACACACACCAAAAGTAAGAAATGAATCCGATGGCAGTAATCGCTCTAACTATTGATTCAGACCTAGCTCGCGTTGCTTTTTCTTGGTGAGTCCTAATGACACGAGGCGATAGGACTCTTTGAGATAATAAGCGGTTTCTTCATCCAACTCGGCGCAACTTTCTACGCATTGAATCCACTTCATTCCTCTAGAAGCGAAGTAGGGGGCGGGGATATAACCGGGTTGATCGCTTAAAAAATCAAAATTGAGATCAGACGTTTTAAAAGTAATCGAGAATGGGGTGGCATGGCTGACGCTATGTTTTTTCCCTAATCCACCAATCGCAAACACCTTACCTCCTACCTTCCATACGTGAGAGTTGTTCCATTGAACCACATATGTGGTGGCTGGTAGGCTTTTACAAAACTGATTGAATTCTTCGTCGGTCATAGCAGGTTCCCAAAATAGGTGGAATAGCTGTGGTCATGTCTATCGGGATCTCGCACTTAATCACCACCGCTCTTTCTATGCGTATCATGCCATCTTAGCAGTCTTAATAAATAATTGAAAAAAGCGCTTTACCTCAAGTTAACTTGAGGTATTAGAGTGTAATCAAAGCCAACCAAGAGACAACAATAAGTTTATGGAAGGCGTTGGGTAGAGATTATTAACAAAGAAAAGGATGACATTATGAACAGTTACGTAGAGCACGCCAATATAGCCGTAATAGACCCGAAGAAGACCGTTAGTTTTCTAATGGCAGCAATTCCAGAATGGCATATACGCGGTCAGGGAGAGTATAAAGATGCATCAGGTAAGCTGGTGGAATGGTTTCATGTCGGTACCGAAGAATCTTATCTTGCGCTAGCGTCGAATGGGAAAGGGGACGCGCCAGACTGGCAAACAAACTATACCGGGGTGAAACATGTGGGGATCGCCGTCCCAGATCTGGATTTACTTGAGAAACGATTAGAGGAAGTGGGTTATCTGCTAGACCACCGCGGCGCGGATCACCCGTATCGCAAGAATGCGTATTACATGGAAGATCATAACCTGCAATTTGAATTTATAGAGTACTTGTCAAAAAATCCAGCAGAGAAGAACGATTACACCTTGTAAGGTGTATAGAGCAACCGGAATATTGTTCAACAACTAGGCATTTTCTATTCATGGTTAGGTCTTGCAAAAATAGCGAGACCTAACGCTTAGGTGCGGAATTAAGATTTGACGATGCGAGCCTTAGAATGACCTTTACCAAAGACATTAATAAGTGCACCCGCCACAATTAATACCCCACCCGCGTAGGTGTACATTGACGGTGATTCGTTAAAGAACATAATGCCAAGAATGATGGAAAAGACAATTTGCACATAGGCATACGCCGAGGCTTTACCTGCGGCTTGGGTTTGCATCGCTTTAGTCAGACCCAGTTGCCCGACTTGAGTGAAGACTCCCACAAGAATGAGTAAAAAGGTAAGTGTTAAGTCGGGCATCACAAACTCATCGCCAATTAGGAGGAGCGATAGAGGGAGTGCGACCAGAGGGAAATAAAAGATGATGACGGAACTGTTTTCCGTCACACTTAGCTTCTTTACGATGACGTACGAGATAGCACTACCAAAAGCGCCTAGAATCGCGATGCCAACATTAAATAGCGGTAATTCACCGACGCCATTTGAGCCTAAGGTTGGATAGACCATGGTGTATAAGCCAAGTAAACAGAGCAAAATGCATGCGATGGTAGACAGTTGAACACGCTCTTTCAAAAATATGAAAGCCAGTAAAGCAGTGAATACGGGATAGGTGTATTGCAATATGGTCGCTTCAGCTAGAGGCAGTGTAGTAATGGAGTAATACACGCACATCAACGCCATAGTACCGACTGCCCCTCTCGCGAAAAGCAATTTTTTGTTATTGCCCCATACCGAGATTTTCTTACGTTTTACATCACAATAGCTAATGATCAATGACACCAGAGCCCTAGCAGCAACAATCTCAAACACGGGAAGCCCAAAAGTGCTAACGTATTTTACGCACGCTGACATGAAGGCGAAGCCCAGCGCCGATAGCAGCATAAAGCGCACACCAACGGGGAATAATTCAGCAAGACGAGAGTTCATAGGGCGCTCATAATGTTAAATACAGCCTTTGTTGAGGCGTATTCAGTGTGATAAATAATTCGTGTTAACTTAGGTTGTCACTGTAACGTGAATCACCCTTGCGTTGCAGCGTATTTACGTAAGAAATTGTCAACCGACGCTTTAGGTGTTTTAGATAGTTTCTGTATTAACTCAAAACTCGGCGCTGTGATTTTATGCTGCTGTTGCAGCGTATTAAGTAACACCATCCACAAAGAGGCGGTCACTTCAGCATCGGCTAACGCACGGTGAAATACCTCATCGTTTTCAATATGATGGTAACGGACTAGATCCCCCAGTTTATGTGATGGCGCATCTTGCGTTAATCGGCGTGAAGCAAGCAGCGAACATGCGAACGTACCGTGGTAGTTTGCTTGAATTCGATCAAGCTCTGCGTCTAAGAAGCGTTGATCAAACGATGCGTTATGTGCAACCAGGTTACTATTTCTGATCCAGCCGGAAAATTCACTCATGACCTCTTCACAGCTTGGTGCACTCGCCAACATGTTATTGCTAATTCCTGTGTAGTTCTCGATGAAGCCACTGACCCGAAAGCCCGGATTCATCAACGATTGAAAGCGATCAACGGCGATGCCATTTTCTAGTTTTACTGCACCGATTTCTATGGCTCTATCACCTTGATTTGGGGATAAGCCCGTAGTTTCAAAGTCGAGAACAATAACGGAATGGGCAGGTGAAGACATCAATAAATCTCTAATAATTCGGCAAGGTCGCAAAGTCTAACTTGAAGTGCGGAATAGGGGAATATGTTCTGCAAGAAATCTGAAAATAAAAAAGAGGAATCAGTCGATTCCTCTTTGATAGTACTATCGTGTTTACTTTAGGGGGCAGTGCTTATAGCTTCTTAGAAAGGAAACCTGTTAATGCAATGATACCGATACCCATTAACATGATTGGGCCTTTACCGCTGTCAAATCCGCTTGAAATACCAGCAAATGCAACGATTGCTACTGCTACTGGGATAACGTATTTAACCAGATTGTACCAAAGGCCGAATAGTGGGAATTTTACTTCACCATCGTTGGTGATTTCTTTCTCTAGTTCTTCGCGAGTCAGTCTCCAACCTGCAAAGATACATACCAACATACCACCAACCGCTAGGAAGATTTTATCAGTTAGAAGGTCGAAGATATCAAATGCACCTGTATCGAATAGCGTTGGACCTAAACCGCCTAGTGATAGGGAAGCGAAGATACATAGCACAGCCATTACCGCCGCTGCAGAAAGTACCGCAGTGATACGTTTAAAGCCTTTCTCATCGATAAGGTAAGACACCACAACTTCCAATAGTGAAACAGAAGAAGTCAGCGCTGCTACAGACAAGCCAATGAAGAAGAGTAGTGCGAATACCACACCGACGCCGCCCATTTCAGCAAACAGCTGAGGTACGACAACGAATACTAGGCCAGGACCTGCCGCAGGTTCCATGCCAAGTGCAAACATCGCAGGGAACATCGCGATACCAGCAAGGATAGCAACACCGGTATCCATTGCAGTAACCATCGCTGTTGTTTGAACTAGGTTCTCTTTCTTCTTAAGGTAGCTACCGTAAGTAATCATACAGCCCATGCCAAGGCTTAATGAGAAGAAGGCTTGACCCAGAGCGGCGAGCACGACACCGCTGTCTACTTTCGAGAAGTCAGGGCTAAATAGGAACTCAACACCAGCCATTGCGCCAGGAAGCATCAAACCTTTTACTGATACGATGATCAGAATCAGGAACAGGATTGGCATTAGAACCTTACCTGCTTTCTCGATACCGCCAGAGATACCGCGACTCACGATAATCACGTTAAGCAATAGGTAGCCGCCCATCCACATAAGTGGTTGGATTGGGTTAGTGATGAAGCCACCAAAGCTGTCGCCAATCGCTTCTGGCGTGCTTAGAAGACCGGTAGACACTTTCTGAACGTAAGCCAGTGCCCAACCACCTACCACAGGGTAGAAACCCATGATTAACAAGCCACTTAGGACGCCGATTACCCCAACGAACGTCCAACGACCATCTGTTGACTTAAAAGCACCAACGGCACTACGACCAGTCTTACGACCTACCGCAAATTCCGTCAGCATAACGCTAAAGCCAATAAAGATAACAAAGGCAAGGTAGATTGCGATGAAAGCACCACCACCGTTTTCACCTGCCGTGTAAGGGAATTTCCAAATGTTCCCCAAACCTACAGCAGAACCTGCTGCAGCCATAACGAAGCCTAGCTTCGAACCCCAATTATCACGGGGCGCTGTGTTTGTATTGCTCGTTGCCACGGTAACTCCAAAATTTTTCTGTTGTGTTTGTTTATACTAGGCGCCGAAAAATGTGATGTAATTTTTTATATACACTTTCTAAAGTTTTACTAGGCGCTGTAATCGTGACAAGTAAAGCAGTTTGTGGTTATAGATGGAAGTGTGAATAGTGCATTTTTCTAACATTTGTCATGGAAATGTTGTTAACTGCTGTTTTTTTGCTCTTGTTTTGTCTCTGTAACTGTTTCTGGAGTGATTGGCAGAACCTTAAGTGGTCGGAGGTTAATCGACAGTATGCATATCTATTGGGGCGGTAATATATCGTACAAGAATGGATGATGGAAAATTGATAGAAAAGCGATTGAAAACTTGCTTGCCTATTTTATGAGTGACTTGTTAGTGACAGTGGTCTTTTTATGATGCTTGACCCAAGGATGTTGCAAGTTATGTGTTGGTTGTTAATTTCAGCTACCTCTTTTTTTGTTCTGGCTAATTGTCAATGGTTAAGGTTGGATGGGTGGTAGGATCGATGTGTAAGGTTTTGTTGTCAGGTGTTTTTAAATGATGCTGACGTGCTTTGAAACGCGTTGACAAACTGGCGATAACTCGCGAGGCTTACCACTAGCAATTGTACCGCGTGATATTTAAATTTTAAGAAGAACAAAGAAATGAGCCAACTGACCGTAGAACAAGAAGACGCATTAGCCACATTTAAAGCCGCCCTCCACCTTCCTCAAGGTGGTTTTCATGTTTTAATTGTTGAGTTGTGTAAACAGTATCAACTGCCATTTCAAACTTGCCGAGCGGTGTTAAAAAAAGCGCAAAAGTCGATCGAGTCAAAAATACGTTTGCATTTCCAAGACGTAGAGAATAGCGAACTGACTCAGGAGCACTGGTTAAATCTGATTCATGAAGCCTTGGCTGAACTGGCAAAAGACAACAAACCATTAATGGAAAATATGATAAGCGGTGAGCGCTATCGCACTCTGGTTAATGACATGCAACAACCTTCTGATGAAAGCGCTCGCGAGATGCAACTCGATCAACTCCTAACGATCTATGAGCAAGAGGTCTACAAATCTTTGGGGGCGATGCTGCATACCTCTGCACTTTACTGGGAGTTGAGGGACTATTTATTTGCAATGAGTGATGAGCAATTGGCAAAGTTTGCCGATTATCCGCAACATGTGACTGCGATTAAGCATTTGTTAGAGTTAGCGAAAACGTTAAAAGCAAATTAATGGCAGGATTGCAATATTAAGATATTAGATAGCCAATATTAAGGTATTAGATAGCAGCGGTAACGTTTACCGCTGCTTATTTTAAACTGGTGAATATCGTCCGCTATCAGGTGTTAAGCTAGGATGAAACTATTTGGTTGAAAACCGCGCTTCATGAGGGCTGAGTTCGTGCCCCAGGGGTTGAGTTAACGGGTGATAAAGATCAGGTCTTCGGCCGCGTATCCAGCGGCGTCCTGTACATTTGTCGAGTTGGTCAGCGCTCAGCGTAGCGATGACCATATCGTCTTCTACGCTATCGGTTTCGCTTATGATTTCTCCATATGGACTAAGAATCATCGCGTTACCAGTCCTCACTTCGTCGACATCCACACCAACTCCGTTACTGAATATAAGATACATGCCGTTATCATGAGCGCGAGAAGGGAGCCATCTCATCAGCCATTCTTTGCCTTTTTTACCTTGCATCTCGGCGCGAATGAGTTCGGGGTTGGTTTGACGATCATGCCATAATTGTGGATCTATTCTTCCTAAAGCGTTTGGGCTACGAGAGTTCGTTCCTCCCGTTTGATGAGGGGCAATGAGAATATCAGCGCCTTTCAATGCCGTAATTCGAACATTTTCGACTAAGTTGTTATCCCAGCAAATAAGAATACCTGCTCGCCAGCCACATGGCAGTTCAACCACCGTATAGTCATGACCGCTATCCATATGTTTACTTACAAACGTGTGCAATTTTCGATGTTTAGCCACTTCGCCGTTTGGCATAGCAAGTACGAACGTATTATAAAGCTTGCCATCTTTGCCAAGTTCAACGAGTCCAGCGCCGATACTAATGCCACTGTCCATAGAAAGTGCGAGCAGTTTTTGACTAGAAGGACCTTCGGGTACAAGCTCAGCTAGGTTTTCTATTTCAGATTTGGTCAGTTTCGATACGTGCCAATACCCAGAAATACACATTTCAGGGAAGACCATTAAGTCGACATTGTTAGTTTTTGCTTGCTGGACGAACTGAGAAATCACGCCCAGATTGTAGCGTTTGTCATTGGGGCGGTGATTGAACTGAATAGAGGCGACACGAATATCTTTCATTTTTGCTCCTTTAAGTAGTACAGCTATTTTTACGGCCAAAAGGTCTGAATACCATCAGTGTTGAATGGATTGTAAAAAAAACCATTCATTCCTTATAATGAATTATGTTCCCATTATCATGAGTACTTGGAATGAATATGGATCAAGTACAAGCATTTTGTGTACTCGCAGAATGCAAAAACTATCGGTTGGCATCGGAGCGTCTATTCATGACTCAATCGGCGTTAACTAAGAAAATACAACGTTTGGAAGCGCAGATTGGCTCGCGGCTATTTGAACGCGGTCGTCAAGGCGCCACGCTTACCTTAGTGGGGAGTACATTATTGCCTGATGCGAAGAGGCTGGTGGCTAACTATGAGCATTTTAAAGAGCTTTCTATCAGCGTTGCGGAAGGCACTTGCGGTTACTTAAACATTGGTTTTGGTATTTCCACTTATTCTGACGCACCTAAGTATATTGCGGGGTTTAAGAATCAGTATCCGAAAGTCAAAATCGCCTTAAACGATATCCCTTCACAGACACAGCAGCAGTTGATCGAGAGTGGTGCTTTACACCTGAGTTTTATGCGGTTACCCGTAGCGCTTCCTTTAAAAAGCATGACGTTGTTTTCAGATAGATTGGTTGTTGTGGTTCATGAGCAAGAGAATATTGACGAGTCCAATCTTTGGGAAATGCTGTCCACACTGAACTACTTACAATTAAACCCCTCGAGAGGGCGCGGTTTGAACCGTCAGATTGAGCGCTATTTGATTCACCATGATTTGCATTTAGAAGCAGAACAAGAGGCCGATGATATTTCCACGTTGATAGCATTGGTCTCTGCACGTTTGGGGTTTGCCATTGTTCCTGCCAGTGCTCAAAAAATATCACAAACTGGTATTCGTACCATCCCACTGATTGGTGAGCTTGCTAATTGGGAGGTGGGGGTGGTTTGGAATGGAAGTAGTCAAAACCCTTTAGTGGATCAGTTGATTAAGTTTATTACGCAATCGAGAGGCTGTGATCAGTACCGCTAAGACGGCGGTTAATATTGGGTATGGAGTTAGGTATTGAGCTCTGTTGGTGCGAGATTAGAGGGGAACCTAAGTCCCCTCTAAATTATGATGGTTCCGAAACCTGAATCTAGGCCCTCTAAATGGGCACCACTAGAATATCGATGGGCGATTTATGAATAAGGTGCCTTGAGTAAGACACAATTCGGCTCCAAAAATCGTGGTGGTGACCGCAGATTAACAGGTCTACATCGTTTTCTGAGATGGTATCTTTCAGCTTGTCGCCTAAATCCCCAGTACCAACAAGGAAGCGTTTGATAGGGAAGTCAGTGTATTGTTGAAAGGCGACGAGCTTTTCATTTGAAGTGGCGTTAAGCGGTTGGCGCTCGGGCTCTGCTTGGATGTCCACTAAGTCAGGGTAAATTTCGCCATGGCTACCATCAACGTGAATAAATGACACTTCAGCACCCAGAGTCTTGGCAAAGGATACCGCCTTATCAATGAGTACATGACTGTCATCTGACAGCTCTAACGCTACTAAGATATGCTTATATTTCATCACTATGCCCTCATGTTTTTACTCTTGCTATAAGCATAGTTTTGGAATGATGAAAATACTGTCTAAGCGGTCGCAGAACGAATAAATGACCACATATTTGGCACATTCAAGTGATAACCATCCCCATGAGTAAAAGGTCGTTGTATTGTTTGAAAATAGTCAGATTCAATCATTTAGATGGTATGTAGTCATAGTTTTGCGAGCCAACGCTTTCTAGGTCTGTTGTATTTTTGTGCTATTTTGGTTTACAATTTTGCCATCATCTCAAGTGGAGCTAACGCCATAATGAAGTACTAACATCCTGACATCCATTTTATATCTATTCATATGGACTCTCGGGGTTAGTGGGCGTTACTTCGTCATCTCTATCTTGCATCATTGTATTATCGTTGGCTTTTTAGCCATATCCATTCTTGTTGTACTTCGTGTTTTTAGCTATGCCTCGTGCTTAAGTGGCGCCTCGGTTTTGTGCTATTTACGCGTTGGAAATGCGAGTTTGGATTTTGTGATAACGCGGTCAAAGTAACGTTTAGCCATTCAGTAAGAATGGCGCAACCCCTTTTGCATTATAAGTAAAAGGAGGCGTATATGCCTGCACCAAATACAACTCAGAAAACGGCAAAATCACCATGTTTGCCACCAGCATTATCTTCATCCGCTCGTCCGATATTGGCGACACAGCAAGTGTCATTTCAACTTGATACTGGTGAATGGCTATTTCAAAACATAAATTTATCCTTAACGGATCGGTTTACTGGATTAGTGGGACGAAATGGTGTTGGTAAATCGGTACTGATGTCATTGCTACTTGGAGAAATGGTGCCGACAGAAGGCCATGTGATACGGCATGGGCAGTTTGCGTACTATTCTCAGCAGCCTTCCACGCTTTTAAGTAGTGAGGTTAGTGTTGCAGAGCTTTTGGGTATTTCGAAAAAACGGGAGGCGTTAAATGCTATTAACCAAGGGAGGTGCGAACAACATTATTTCGATACGCTCGGTGAGGACTGGTTATGTGAGAGTGTTGCCTGTGAGGTATTGAAATCGCTTCGGATAGAGCCAAACTTAGACGCTTATTGCCATTCATTGAGTGGTGGACAAATAGCGCGGTTACAGCTGTATCAGTGTTTCCAATCCGATGCTGACGTTCTTTTGTTGGATGAGCCGTCAAATCATCTCGACGAGGAAGGCCAGCAGTGGTTGATTGAACAGTGCCATCAGTTTTGTGGTCAGATACTTGTTGTTACCCATGATCGCAACTTGTTGAATCAGGTTGATGCTATCGCACAATTAACGCATTTAGGGCTTGATTACTTCAAAGGAAATTACGAATCCTATTTGTTGCAGTCAACCTTAAAGACGTCAGCGCTCAATAAAAAAATCGCCCAGTTAACGTCTGAGCAAAAAAAGTGCGAGCGTCAGGCGCAGCTTAGCCAAGAAAAGGCTCAGCAGCGAGCCGCGAAAGGAAACCGAGTGAGACGATCAGGCAGTCAACCGAAAATATTGTTAGATGCCATGAAAGACAAAGCAGCACAAAGTCAAAGTAGTGCCGTCAAACAGCAACGAAACCAGCAAGCACAAAATGAGGATAAGTTACGTTCCCTCAAAGCGAAGCGGGTTAACGTTGAGTCTCAAGCGTTATATTTCTCGTCAGGTATGTCCGTTAAGCAAAGCACGTTACTCAGCGTTGAAAGCTGCGCGTTAGAGTATGGTTGTGGTAGTGAGCATTCATTTGTTGTCAAACAAGGTGATCGCTATCATTTGCAGGGTCGAAATGGCAGCGGTAAGTCCACGCTGTTAAAGGCAATGCATGGAGTACATCATCACTTTGCTGGCAATATTATTCGCCATGTTGAAACGGTGTATCTTGACCAACATTTTAGTTTGTTAAATGAACAGCAGTCTATTTTGGATAGTTTACTTATGCACTCGAGTGGTATCACTGAAAGTGAGGCCAGAACGCTCCTCGCCGGGATTGGATTTCGTCGCGATACGGTTCACCGTAAAGTAGGATATTTAAGCGGTGGGGAGAAAATGAAGTTGTCGATGCTGATCGTCACGCATGTTGATGAAGAGTCGGTTTTGTTGCTAGATGAACCCGATAATCATTTAGACATTGAATCAAAAAACTTACTGGCGAACGCTCTTAACGACTATCGAGGTGCATTTATACTAGTGAGTCACGATTCGAACTTTGTTTCCGATGTGCGAGTGAATAGCGTCGTTGCAATGGAACAGGAGCCGATGATGAGTGATAAGGGCTGAATAAAATAACCTTAATGATAATTGGGTAAATAATATAATGGACAGCTTGAATATACCCTTAAATAAACAGTGGATTAAAGGGCATTGCTTTATTGATTAAAATAAGAAGTGGTAACGATAAAAAATACTTGTCGTAATTATATTGCTCTATATAACACTGAATATCGGTTTTATGCCAATCTCAATACTAGCTAATTGCTGAGCAGAACTTTACGATAAAGGCAAGTTAATCAGTTGGTTATCGTGATTTTATAATGGTTATTTCTAACTGTTATCGGATTCCCATAACGCGATAGTGTCAGCCTAATCTTACGCTATCGCCTCATTTACGAGATGTTATGTTCGACGTGTGTATGTTGCTGACTTCATTGGGGTGTTCTATGTTTATTGCATCTTAAATAAGAACCATTAATGCAGTCATTCAAGTAAATCAAAAAATGTTTACTATTAGGAGTAACGAAATAATGCCTCTTCATGCCAAAGATTCAGTAAGAAATGATCTATTAGACGATGTTTATTCTTCTCGTGACTTGTCACTCTCTATGCCTAAATACAAAATACCTGAGCAGGAACACGCACCACAACACGCGTATCAAGTGGTACATGATGAGCTATTTATGGATGGTAACTCCCGTCAAAATTTAGCCACTTTTTGTCAGACATGGCTTGAAGATGAAATTCATCAGTTAATGGATGAATGTATCGACAAAAACATGATCGACAAAGATGAATATCCGCAGACGGCGGAAATTGAAGCGCGCTGTGTTCATATGTTAGCAGACTTGTGGAATTCACCAGATGCGGAGAATACGCTGGGCTGTTCAACAACCGGTTCCAGTGAAGCGGCAATGTTAGGCGGCATGGCGTTGAAATGGGCATGGCGAGACAAAATGAAAAAATTGGGCAAGCCGACCGATAAGCCTAATTTAATTTGCGGGCCAGTACAGGTATGTTGGCATAAATTTGCCCGTTATTGGGATATTGAACTACGTGAAATTCCAATGGAAGGCGACCGTTTAATCATGTCTCCGGAAGAAGTGATTAAACGCTGTGATGAGAATACCATTGGTGTGGTGCCAACCCTTGGTGTGACATTTACTTGTCAGTATGAACCCGTAAAAGAAGTCCATGACGCACTTGATAAACTTCAACAAGACACTGGTCTCGATATCCCTATGCATGTCGACGGCGCGAGTGGTGGCTTCTTAGCTCCATTCTGTGACCCAGATTTGGTGTGGGACTTCCGTCTACCACGAGTAAAATCCATAAACGCGTCTGGGCATAAATTTGGTTTAAGTCCATTGGGTGTGGGTTGGATTGTTTGGCGCGATGCTAGTGCTCTACACGAAGATCTTATCTTTAATGTTAATTACCTCGGTGGCAACATGCCAACCTTTGCCTTGAATTTCTCAAGACCGGGTGGACAGATTGTTTCTCAATACTACAACTTCTTACGTTTAGGTAAAGAAGGCTACCGTAAAATCCATCAAGCGTGCTATGACACTGCGGTTTATCTATCGTCTGAAATTGAGAAACTCGGTATCTTCGACATTATCTATGATGGCCGCGGAGGTATCCCGGCGATGAGTTGGTCGTTGAAAGAGGGTATTGATCCTGGTTTCAACCTATTTGACCTTTCTGATCGCATTCGTTCTCGTGGGTGGCAAATTGCGGCATACGCCATGCCACCGAAACGTGAAGATTTGGTCATTATGCGTATTTTGGTTCGACATGGTTTCAGCAGAGATCAGGCCGATATGTTAGTGGCAGATCTTAAGCACTGTGTAGAGTTCTTTGCTAGCCATCCTATCAGTCATGGTAGTGACGCTGAAGAATCCGCAGGTTTCAACCACGGTTAAACCGATTAAGAACCCGCTCTTTAGAGCGGATTCTTACCTATATTTAGAGAGCACGGCTTTAGGGCTACGCTCTCTGTCGTAATGCAGTTTCGCTTTACGGGAAGGTGAGTATGAGTATTTCAGAGCTTCCATTTTCAGTCATGCATTATATTGCTGAAAATCCATTTGTGTTTTTGTTTTTGTCGATAGGTATTGGCTATCCACTTGGAAAAGTGTCAATTAAAGGGGTGAGCTTAGGTTCGACCGCTGGGACACTGATCGTAGGTATCGCCATTGCGCTAACGGCTTATTCGGTATATGGGCTGCATATCGATGAGCCAGGGCTCGTTTCCGATATCTTTTTGATGATGTTCATGTATGCCATTGGTATGAAGGTTGGACCGCAATTTTTCTCTGGCCTCGCTCGAGGTGGTGTCGATTTTGTCGTCATTGGGCTTATCGTCGTATGCAGCAACTTTGTCATTGTCTATTTTGGTTCTAAGCTTCTTGGTTTAGCACCCGGCTATGCTGCAGGGATCATTTCTGGAAGCTATACAGTGACCGCCGTAATGGGGGTTGCTCAGTCTGCGATTACTTCCGGAGCATTTAAAGCGCCAGAAGGAATGACACTCGATCAGGTGAGCGCGAATATTGCCGCAGGGTATGCGATTAGTTATGTACTCTCGACCGTTTTTATCATACTCCTTATCAAATACCTGCCAGCGTTATTTAAAATCGATCCAGTAAAAGCAGCGAAAGAAGCAGAAGCTGAGTTTGGCGCAGGCGGAGATGCTGAGCCTCTCCCAAGTACGAGTGGCTTCTCGAACCTTGGCGTCTTACCTTTGGATATTCGCGCTTACCAAGTCCAGCATCAAGAGTTAGTTGGCCAAGATGTACAGGCGCTTTTCCATCAATTTCCACATGCCGCAATTTTAAAAGTGGTGCGAGGTGAAGAGGTATTCGATGCATCTGACAATCCAACGCTTCAACTTGGGGATATCATCGGTGTAAGAGGCAGTTATCATGCACTGATTGCTGGAGGCAATAGTGAAGTTGGAATTGAAGTTGACGAACCTCGTGCCAGAAATGTTGATATTGAAGTCGCCGATCTCCATCTGGGTAAGTCCAAATATATAGGCCAAACATTAGAACAAGTCGGTACTGAAATCGGCTTTGGTATCTACATTAAGGCCTTATTTCGACAAGGTCACCAAATGCCACTACTGGCTAAAACCGTGATAGAAACGGGCGATGTACTTCGAGTCGCTGGTTCCGACTGGTGTGTTCAACAAACGGCTAAAAAATTGAATAGCACACCGATAGTAGAAAGTACCATAACGGAAACGTTCTACCTTGCGATAGCATTGTTGGTGGGCTATGTGTGTGGTCACTTTAGTGTGACATTAGGAGGTATTCCCTTTGCTTTGGGGACCTCGGCTGGCTGTATGCTAACAGGGATTATTTTCTCCTTCCTACGTACTAGAAATCCAACCTTCGGTGGACCAATGAGCGAAGGGGCTCGTAGCTTCTTGCAAGACATTGGTTTAAGCCTCTTTGTAGCGGTACTTGCTGCGACCGTCGGACCTAAAATACTTGCCTCATTCCAGGGTATTGTGGTGATTAAAATCGCGGTGCTTGGCTTGATAGCGGCACTACTTCCGCCGTTGCTTGCTTGGTTGTATGGGCTTTATATTCGTAAGATGAACCCTGCAATTTTAGCTGGGGCATGTGCTGGTGGTCGAAATAGCACACCTGCGATGAAAGGGGCGCAAGACGCGAGTCAGAGCGCGATACCAGCCGTTGGTTATCCAGTTCCTTATGCCTTAACGTCTATGTTAGTGTTGATATTTGGTTACTTAGCCATGGTCATTTAGTAATGGTCATTTAGCTCACTTAATTTTTGCCAGACTCGCGTAATCATTACGAATGGCAATAGGATAGGCCCATAGGTTAATGTCTATGGGCTTTTTAGTGCGAGAACGACGTTAGAAATTAGCCATACTTGAACGATGCTAAGCCGCTACGGGTGTATTCGCTGCTTTAGCGTTGAAGATCGTAGTAAAGGCGTTGGACATTGCTGCGGTGCAGGAGTGCCTCTCCCAGATATTGCCGCTTATCACCTTAGTCGTTTTGAAAAGTTGCTCGCTAAGGTGCGAAAGACCCATTACCATACAGGGAAGACCCATCAATAGAAGTATCACAGTATGTCACTACCCCCTTGCCTCGCGTGCCAATCCGAATATGTTTATCAAGACCAAGATCAGCTCGTATGTCCTGAGTGTGCGTATGAATGGAACCCCCAACAATTATTGGACGAACGATTTGTTGTCCATGATGTAAATGGCGCACTGTTGGAACAAGGGGATAAGATCACAGCTATTAAAGATCTCAAAGTAAGAGGTAGCTCTATGGTGGTTAAGATAGGCACAAAGGCGGTGATAAAGCGAATCATTGAAGGTAAGGATCATCAACTTGACTGCAAAGTCGATGGGGGTGGGGAAATATTAATTACGGCGAAGTATGTCAAGAAAGCCTAGTGAGTGTGGTTACCTTCAGTCGATTGTCGACTTAATTGTATGTTGATAGGTAACCCGCTAATTTACCCATAGGTTTGTTGCGCGCCCTTAATAACATGTCTAATTTTTTCGCGAAGCCATTGATGAGTCGGAGCTGAAGAGTTTGATTTGTGCCACTGCATGTAGAATGGAATACGCTTGAGGGGAATAGGTGTTTCAATAATGCTTAAGTTCAGGATGTCCTTATACTGTATGGCAAGGCTTCTTGTTGTATGACAAAACAGTTGAGTTTCACTGACGACAAGCATGTTCGCGAGCATGGAGCTCGCTTCATTGACGATGTGACGCTTAATCGTAACAGGCTCTTCAAAAAATAAATTTAACGCAAACTTATTGTTGCGTCGCAAACTCATAATGGATTGTGGCAGTGTTTGGTAGTGATTGAGATCAATGCCACTCTGACTGCAGGGATGCGTATTGGCGACAACGAGTACAATATCGTCTTCATATAGCAGTTCATGCTCAAGGCTTTTGTCGTCTAACAAAAAGCTGTCGACAATCACATCAACCTTTCGATTTCGAAGACTCGCAATGGCGTGTTCTTCATCATAAACCTGCTCATGTAATGAGTAGGTGATGTTGTCATTCGCTTTATTCGGTAGACCCTGCAGTAATCGAGTATGGAATTCTTCTGGAGTCGAAATAAAAAACTGCTTCGTAGAAGACTGCGGATTAAACGTATCAAACGAATTGATCACTCTTTCAAATGTGAGCAATTCGCCATGAATGTTCTCATATAATGCTAAGGCGGCAGAAGTAGGCCGTACTTTACCATTCCCTCGAGTAAATAACTCTTCGTTCAGTAGCGTTTGCAATCTACGCATGGATAAGCTGATGGCTGGAGGAGAGACATCCAATGCCTCGCTCGCGTCTGCATAGCTGCCAGTTTCTATCACTTTTACAAACACTTTGAATAGATTTAGGTCGAACTTTGAAAAATTCATCGAGTAATTACTCGTGGTAAGTAAGTTTAATCTCAGAGTTATAGTTTAGTTAATTTTGTTTACCTCAACAAGGTATTAGAGTGGATTCAACGGTGCACTGATTAAGCTTGCGGTGGGGATGGTTCGCAGTGCTAGTGAGTGGATACGACATTATTGAACATTCATGTGATTTTTTGAGGAGCAGTTATGAATAAAAGTGTATTGGCATTAGCGATTGGGCTCGCCCCAACAGTGGCATTAGCGGATTATGATTCGATTGATAGTTATCAAGGAAAACCGGCGACAGAACATACGATTGAAGCAAACAATGCGTTTGCCAAAAACCTACCTTGGAAAGATGTGACGGCTTTTGACCGTACCACGCGTGGCTTAGTGGCAGAGCTTGAAGGCGAAGCGGCAAGTGTACGTGATCGTTTCCCTCATTACTCAACAATGAACCTTGATGAACTACCTGCGACGGTTAATCCATCTCTTTATCGACAAGGAATGCTAAATTACGCGGCAAATGGCTTGTATGAAGTCACAGAAGGCGTATGGCAGGTTCGTGGTGCCGATATTACCAATATGACAATCTATCGTTCTGATAACGGTTATATTATTCATGATCCATTATTAACAGAGGCCGCAGGTCGTGCTGCGTGGGAATTTGCTAAAGCCCATCTACCAAAAGTGAACGGTGAACATAAAATAACAGCGGTGATTTACTCCCATTCTCACCAAGACCATTTTGGTGGTTCACGCGGAATTATCGACGAGTCGTTTGAAGGCTTAATTATTGCCCCGGATAAGTTTATGGAATCGATCGCTGCTGAAGCGATGGTTGGGGGCAATGCAATGAGTCGCCGATCGCAATATCAATATGGCACGACGCTTCCAACGACCACTAAGGGTATTGTGGACAACGCATTAGGTCTAGCGCCAAGCCAAGGTGACGTCACCCTAGTCCCACACAATAAAGAGATCAATGAACGTGAAGAATGGGTGAACGTGGATGGTTTGGATATCTTGTTTATCAATATGCCGGATGCGGAAGCTCCGAGTGAACATGTTCACTGGATCCCTAAATATAAAGCCCTTCATAGTGCAGAGCTAACTTATGATGGTCAGCATAATATTTATACATTTCGTGGTGCTAAAACGCGTGATGCCCTTATTTGGTCTAAATACTTACATGAGTTAAAGTTGCGTTTCGCCTCTGAAGCGACGGTACTGCATCAGGCACACTCTGCTCCAGTTTGGAATGATGGCAACGGTGAAATTGCCGATTATTTGACGATGCAGCGCGACAACTATGGCTTTTTACACAACCAGTCTATGCGCTTAGCAAACCGTGGCGTGACAGTTAATGACATTGGTCGAGAAATTGAAAAGATTGTGCCGCAAGCGCAATTGGATACATGGCATACCAATGGTTATCACGGGTCCTATAGCCACAATGCACGTGCAATAGTAAATCTATATTTAGGCTATTTGGATTTAAACCCAGTTAATGTTAACCCACTGCAAACCGTTGATAAGGCGTGCGTGTATGTCGAGGCAGCGGGAGAGAAGGTACTCGTTAAAGCGGGTCAAGCCCATTATGCTAACGGGCAATATCAACAAGCCGCGCAACTGCTTAATGACGTGTTGCAATGTAACCCGTCTAACAAGGTTGCCAGACAATGGTTAGCCGATTCGTTTGAACAGCAAGGTTATCAGTCTGAGACGATGGCATGGCGTAACTCTTACCTTCAGGGGGCTTACGAACTGCGTACAGGGCATGTTGCCGATTCAATTAAAATGTCGTCCGTTGATATTATTGCCAATACACCTACCTCAGGCTTCTTAGATTTCTTCGCGGTTTCAATTGATGGGCCAAAAGCGATTGAATTAGGTCTTGATTTCAGTCTAACGATTAGCCACCCGGATCTTGGTGAACATTATTATGCTGAAATCAGTAACGGTAATTTGACGGCGATTCAGACCGAGAAACCTATTGCGGCAGATACAAGGTTAATCATCAATAAGAGCGACATGTCACAAATGTTAGTCACGGAGCTATCTTTAAGTGATCTTCTTAGTCGTCAAGATGCCTCGTTAACAGGAGATAAAGACGCGTTTATGAAACTCACATCGACGGTGGAAGTCTTTACACCGGACTTTGATATTGTTCCGATGCCTAAATAACAAGAACTGACACATGTGTGAATCTGAAGCCCCAGCCAACGTGCTGGGGTTTTAGCATCATGGTGTTACCGGCCAGATGGGCTTTAATAAAACATGCAGAATCGACAGATAGTGGGAAGTGGTAACAAAGCAATGGTGTCAGTTGTCAACTAAGCTCACCAAAGCCTCTTAGAATAATCAACCGTTAATTAGTAACGGCTTCTCTAATTCAGAACACTATCTTTAATTGAGAATACGACCTTTAATTGAGAATACTATCGCTAATTAAAAGCGCCTTACCCTATGACACATGGAACAAAGGATGGACTATGAGCAAGCCGATTATCGCCAACAATGCACCAATCAAAGCCGATCTCACCAAAGACCAAGAGTACTACTACTGCACGTGCGGTCGGTCATCTAAGCAGCCTTTCTGTGACGGCTCGCATGCAGGAACAGAGTTTAAGCCTAAGAGCTTTGTTGCGACAGAAAGCGGCGATGCTTATTTATGTCGCTGTAAACATACTCAGAACCCACCGTTTTGTGATGGCTCTCATAAACAGTTTAGTCAGGAGCAAGTTGGGCAAGAAGGGCCGGGCGTGCAAATACAATCTGTTGACAGTATGCCCATTGCCACCGTGACAAAAGAAGAGCCCACCGTTGAGTTTATTCATCAGTTAGCGCGTGATGGTTTGAAAAAAGTCGGCCACCATGGGCCAATGACATCCATGGGCGTCCCACGACATTTATTGCCACACTGGGATGACCTACAAATTATGGTAGCGCAAATGGCGACAAAGCCATTACTTGAAGATAGAGCCGTCGCAACGGAATTAATCATTGGCCCTATGGCGAAAAAACCACTCTCACTGAAAATTCCTCTCTTTGTCTCCGATATGAGCTTTGGATCTTTGTCTGAAGAAGCAAAAATTTCGCTTGCAACTGGGGCTGAATTGGCTGGCACCGGAATTTGTTCTGGAGAAGGGGGCATGCTACCGGAAGAGCAGGCGGCAAACTCGCGTTATTTCTATGAACTAGCGAGTGCGGGTTTTGGTTATGAGGAATCCAAGTTAAAAAACGTTCAAGCCTTCCACTTTAAAGGGGGGCAAGGTGCAAAAACAGGGACAGGAGGCCATCTTCCGGGCAGTAAAAATATAGGAAAAATTGCGCAGGTTCGTGGGATTGAACCTGGTACTGCTGCGGTTTCACCGCCGACTTTTAAAGATCTTCATAGCGCGGAGGATTTTAAGCGCTTTGCTGATCGAGTTAGAGAAATTACTGGGGGAATTCCGATAGGCTTCAAGCTCAGTGCCAATCATATTGAGGAGGACATTCAGTTCGCGCTCGATGCCAGTGCAGATTACATCATTCTCGATGGGCGAGGTGGAGGAACCGGAGCTGCGCCAGCAATGTTTAGAGACCACATTAGTGTGCCGACAATACCCGCCCTAGCACGTGCCCGAGCGTATTTAGATAAGCAAGGCGTCAGCGGTAAGGTAACGTTAATAGTGACAGGTGGTTTGCGAGTGCCAATGGATTTTGTGAAGGCTATGGCGTTAGGTGCCGATGGTGTCGCGATATCTAATAGTGCCATGCAATCTATAGGCTGTGTGGCGGCGAGAATGTGTAACACCAACAATTGTCCTGCGGGTATTGCGACACAAAAGGCGGATCTCCGACAACGGCTGAATGTTGAGAAGGCTTCTAAGCAACTCAATAATTTTTTTGAAGCTTCAACAGAGTTAATGCAGGTGATGGCAAGAGCCTGCGGACACAATAACCTGAGCCAGTTTAATCAAAATGATCTGGCTACTTGGAATAGAGAGATGGCGCAGTTGTCTGGAGTGCGTTATTCAGGAGTCACGCCGTTATAGTGCCAACTCGAGCTAAAGATTGTTACGTAGCTTAGATAAAGAGTGATTCGTGCACTTTATCTAAGCTACCAATATAGTGATATGTCTAAAAATAAGGGGGGTGAGCGTAATCATATATGTGTGGTTTTTGTTTTAGTTAGTTTGCTTAGTTTTTTAATCAACTCTGCTCGTTCAATCTTCGCTTTGACCTTCATTTTTTGATTGGGGAAGTGGCGGGAGTTCTGTATATAACGTTCATAATTTACAGGTCTTCCTTCAACAAAAAGCTCAAGATGTAGGTGCGGACCCGTTGTCCTTCCACTGTTACCAGTGAGCCCAATCAGCTCCCCTTTTGAGACTTTATCACCAACGTTAACATTGCGTTTAGAAAGATGCAGATATCGAGACAATGAACCGTTGGAATGACGTATATTAATAAAATCTCCGGCAAATTGATTATATTTTGACTTCACAACTATGCCATCAGCGATGCTGAATAATTTTGTGCCGATAGGGGATGCGTAGTCAGTGCCAAAATGTGGCGTTACTTTTTTTGTTGTTGGGTGCTTGCGCTTCAAGTTGAATGATGAACTAACACGGAAATACTCACTTAGTGGATGAGTATAAAATGGCTCACCACTTAATTTGTATCCATTTCTGTTGTAGGTATTGTAATTTTCATCTTGAAGGATAAAAAAGTCGAATTTTCTACCAGTATAGTAAAAAGAACTAATATATCTATCGTTATCACTATTCGTTTGATACTTAATGGCAAACTTATCGCCATTTTGGACAGAGCTGATTATATCAAAATGTTTCTCAATTATACTGATTAGTGACTTGATTTCCTTTTGAGATAACCCAGAGTTTATAACCGATGTTATGAAAGAGTAGTCGATGATACCACTAATTATTTTAGTTCTCTGAAAATGTTTGTCATATAGTTCTTTAAAGTGTCTATCAGTAACAGAGTTTACGTTTTGAACACTTGGTTTTTCCTCGCTAGACGAGAGGTGATAAGTCATCGAACTAATAGTTACAGCAAGGGATGTGGAGAGAATAATAGGGAGTAATCGTTGGTAGTTGACGTGAGGTAGTGTGAAACTTGTCATTATAGTTGGTTCATCAAGAGGAACGTAAATTTTGGGATAGTATAATATTTTAAATTAAATCTTACACTGAGAAGCAGTTAATTCCTTTGTTTTAACTAAGTAAATGATTATAGATGCAAGAATAAAGTGGATTACAATATGAAAAGTCATTGATTACTTAGTTGTTTTGATTAAAGTACTGGTGATTTCGTCACGTTGAGAAATTTCACATTAAGAATATAATCTCGGAAAATTTTAATTTTCGATTTGCTATGTTTAATAAAAATACTTTATATATCACATTGATTTCAATTCTTACCTCCATAATTTTAGCCGCTTGCGGGGGGGAAAGTGGAGGAAGCAGTAGTGCTCCGGCAGCAAGGAAAAGCGGCACCATTTTTGGTACCGTCTTTGACGCGCCGGTGTATGGCGCAAGCGTATCGGTGTGGGAGTATGAAAATGAGCAAATCGGTCGTCAGCTTGGGCTGAGTCATACAGATGCGTTTGGTAACTACTCAATTCAAGTTGTATCTTCTTCTCGGCCGCTTTTAGTTAGAGCCGAAGGAGGAAGTTATACCGATCCTCTAACTAAGGAAATAATATCGGTTAGTAATGGTAAGATACTTAAACTAGATAGTGTGATTAATTATTCTGAAGGTTTGAGTCAAAGCCTTATGATTACGCCGTTAACCAACATTACGGCAGGTCTGGCTAAATACAAGCAGAGTAAGGGAGCATCGACAGAAAACGCGATTAATGGCGCGTTAGATACAGTTAACTCTATGTATGGATTTGATGTCAATAGGACTGAGCCAATTGATATCACTAACGGCGGTCAAAGCAGCTTTGCAACGCCTGGACACAAATATGGCGCATTGTTAACTGCATACTCCTCTTACTCTAACGATTTAATCGAGAAGTATGGGAATTCAAGTAATGTCTATACATCAATGAATCTTGCAGACATACAATACAGAGATATCGTGTCCGATGGATATTTAGATGGAAAGGAAATACTAGAAACGGGAGGCGGGGTAACACCGATCTCATTCGGCCGAAGAGAAGTTTCTAGTGATGTTTATACTAACCATTTAGCTCAACACCTTTTGATAGTTGTGAACGATCCTACTCTTAATATTTCGGGAACGAAAGCCAGTGACTACCAGAGCTTTAGTAATAAAGTTAATGAGCTAGGGACTCAAGGGGATGAACTAAGTATGATTCCCCCCCGAAATAAAATTGATATAGACACTGAGGCTCCAGTTGTTACTAGAACAGATAGTGATGTTCTTTCAGGGATTGATATCGTTGATATCAAGCTAACCGATGAAATTGGAGTACAAGATGTATCTGTGTATCTGCAGTTTGAATTGAACGGTAGTTGGTCGGATGAATACCGTTGTAATGAATCGGATACTACAAGTAATTACTTTTGCGCAGTGAATTATTCCGCTTTTGAAAAAGGAAAACGCGAAACATCTGTGAAAGTAATGGTAAATACAGTTGAAGTTGATGAAATCGATACTGATTCAGATACAGGGTTCTCCAATGTAACCGCCGCACGTATAGTGTTGTACCCGACGGATGTTTTAGGGAATACTTTAGTTCAAGGGACCCCAATTGATTTTATATGGGATAACAAAGCCCCCGTCATTGATGTAACGTCTTCTAGCACAGTGAATAACAAGCTTACGGATTATGTTTTAAAAGGCATTATAAAAGAAGATTATCAAGATATTGAATCCTCGTCAGTATCATTTAATGGCGGTATTACAGAGGATCTAGAATGTACCCCTGTTATCTCTGAATCTGGAAGTGCTTGCAAATTTGAAAAAAGCTATAAGACCGAAGAGTTTTCATCATCAACTCTATTTGAGATAACGGCGACAGACACTCAGGGGAATGTTGGAATATTTCTACATACAGTTAGCAAAGATGATCAATCGCCTACTCAGATCGTAACATACCCACAAACCACCCCAATGACGTTTGTTAATGTAAGTGATGAAGGCGAGCGAATTACCTCTGATGCTCCTTATACTCGGGATACTTACACTGCCAATAATGTAGCTTCGTCGAAAGATTATTTGAAAATTGATTTCCTTTACGCAAGTTCAGGAATAAAAGCGATGTTTAATAATGAGGCGGACTTCGAGAACTTCAACGTTAATTTATTAAAGCAAAATAAAATCCCTTATCTTAAAGTGATCGTATCTGATCCTCAAAACGAGACGATTATTGGCTCAAGTGCCGACAAACTTAAACTTATCGTAGAGTATTCAGTTAGCCAGAATAATGATGGAAATTACGTGTTACAGCACACGACGGATACTGTCGCTTCTTCTGGTGAATATTCTGCGGAGATACCACACGAAACAATAAATTACATTAACGACCGTGCCAGTCAAGTGACTTACTATATCCCTTACGTAAAAGAGATTCTTGGCGATAACTTTCGCAATGTTGCCGAGAGCAGTGCTCAGCGACTCGTGATTAAAACGATGGATGAGTCGGAAAATACGAGTGTAGTCGAGGAAGTCTATTTTCGAAGCAGCTTTGATCTCCCGACTATTTCAGTCGTAACCCCGTTTATCGGTGCTCAAGTTCAGCTTGAGGGCTTAACCGAAAATGGTGATTTCACTTCATTGGGAAACTGTACTTCGAGTCAAACGAATGAGCCAAATTCTGGGCAAAAAGCTTGGGATGTAGCAACATGCCCAACGACGACGGATCTGGTTAATTATGATTTTATGCGGATTCGAGTCTTGAGTTCAGCAGGTTCTAACCAACCCTATTATTATCAGTGGGAAGATCACTCTGGCTCCAAAACATATGTAGATTTAACTAAGGCAAATATTGGTGCATATTTTAAGCTAAATGGCTCGCAAACTTTTTACATTACCGAACTTGCTACTTATCACACAGGGCTGTTTGATTTTCTTTGGAATAAAGTTGTTGCAGGTGAAAAAACTGCGGTAAAAGGGCTGGAAATTTTACAACAAGTACAATCGGCGTTAGCGGGGCGAAACAGTCATTCATTCTTTGGTTTTGATCCGACTCTAATTTCCTATGCAACAAACGAAATGCTGCGTTTAGAAGCGGTTCCAGAACCACCCACTAACGAATACCTACATAGGTTTTTGCTTGAAGCGATTAACGAGTTATCGTCTAAAACACCAAGAAACAGTTCAGTGGGCTTTGCCTCTTCAATGTATGACGACTTTAGTTACGATGGCAAAGCAAATGGTATAGGGGCGAATGGGAATCAAATAAACCTTGATGGCTATGACTTTGGTTCGCATACGTATCGGCGTGATCTTGCGCAAGCACTTTATAATGTTATGACGATCAATTATGGCGTCGCTACGCATATAGCCCAATTATATGCGGATGAAATTTCGACTGCCAATCCAACGTTAGATGGCGAAGCAATCATTGAAGGCGACGGAGAGAGTATAGATAATTTACCGCCGGAACCGACAGTAGAAATAGAAACTGGCGATGTCGTTACTGCAAATAACAAGGATTATATTACCGGTGAAATTACCGCAAAGATCAACCTAAAAGATGCATCCGGTATAGATGAAACGCCAGAATATAAGCCTAGTTTTTCAACCATGTGGTTTAAAGTAGAGCAAGACAGTATACCAATTCCTTTAGAGGTGGAAATTGTCGAAGATATCGAGAGTAGCGACAAATACCAAAAGAACTATCGATTTTCCTTGGATACACAATCATCAAGTCTCCCTGATATTGTGGAGTTTGCAATCGAAATTAGCGCTAAAGACAGACACGGAAATGCATATGGATATGATGGCAGTGAGCCGTATGTAAAAAGTTATTACATTGATAATGATTACCCGAATATTTCCTATTTACCACCAAAGGATGTAACTGGTAACACGCTCTCAGAAGAGGTCTACCTTAACGCTAGTAATGTTCATGAGCTCACTTTTATCGTTGAGGATTTAGTTGGGGATAAGCTAAGTGAGCGCCAATTGGTATTCTCGCTCCCGGATGGAAAGAAAGTCCCCTACGATCCTAGTAAGTTTACCGTAAATACAGCCTCTGGGTTCAAGGTAAAGCTCTGTACGGGTACATCTTGTTCAGACCAAGGTACAACAATTGATCCTGGAAATGGGGACTGGACTGTTGGTGTTCGTGCTGAAGACAATCTAGGGAATGTGGTGTCAGAGTTAACGAGCACTGCACCTAAATTTAAGGTCCGGATTGACTCAATTGCACCAATTGTGAAAGGAGAAGATCTTGCCAATCGGCTTGGAGGGAATTCTATTTGGAAGCCGAATATTGACTGGGGAACTTTGAGCAAAGGTGACCATGTGAATATTGATTTAAGGCGCGGATCCGGTCAAACAATGACACTTACTAGTTGCGAGCCTGAAGACGAGTTATGTAAAGAGCAGCCGCACATTATTGGAACCCAACCCGAAGTCCAAGTACAGTTAGTCGCAAATGCGTTTGAATTTGATGCATTGAACCAATTTTATATTACTGCGACAGACAGTGCTTACCCCGCAAATGTGAGCAATACTGGTACTATTACATTTAAAGTCGATAACCAAGGTCCGAAGATCGAACTAAATACGCCTTGGGCTACTCCTTGCGTCTCAGATGAATGTTTTGTGTTAGGCGAAGCATTTGATGTTCGCTTTAAATCAGTGATTGATGAGTCAGGTGTTAGAGATATCTTACTTTATCAGGTCGGAGAAAGTGAGCCGATCAAGAGCTTTTTACCGTCGGATACCAATTCAGAGTTTGTTATCCCATTGACGAAAGCAGATACCAGTAAAATTAGAATAGTAGAAGAAGGAGAAATCACAGAGATCTATGCTCAGGCTATCGATATCCATGGCTTTACGTCAAATTCAAATACACGAAGCTTTATCCTTGATCGAACTGGGCCATTATTAGGATTGAATGGCTATAGCAGTGATGCATTTTACCTTTCTAATTATCAGTTTAATATTACTGCCCAAGATTTCAATGCGAATGGTGTCCCGTCAATTGATGGCGTGGATAAAGAAAGTATTAAGTTTTGGTCTTTCACCGACACTCCGCCGCTCCCGGGTGTACCAGGACAAAAGCCGGATGAAAATCTAACAGTTGAACTAACGGGCCTATCTGACGGTATAAATAATATTCGTATAGAGGCGCTGGATCTAAGAGGCAATAAAACGACACAGGACTTCCCGATACAGATACGAAATGCCAAACCACAGATTTCCTCAGTTCAATTCAGTTATGAGAATGGTGATCCCATTGAAGGGGCGATCACTCGAGATGAGAGTATTGTTATATCGATGGAAGTTGAGGACCCGAGTGGGATTGAGGATGTAGTCGCGACATACAAGCATTCTGAACAAAGCAGTTCCAACCCTCTTACTTTTAATCGGGGTGAAGGTAATCGTTGGTTCACGACACTACTTCCAACCCAACTATCAGATGATGGCACATATGCTTTTGCTATCAAAGTATACAACAAAGTACGTTATATCAATGAGGCAGATAGAAGGTATGGTGAACTCAATAAGTACATTAGTGTTCAAAGGCAAGGGGTAGAACTTTCAATCGCAGAGCCACTTAATTTTCAAAATCATATTGCAGGGAAAGTGCTTACAGTGAATTTTGATGTCGTTGGTGAGGTGAAGGCTAAAACACTAGAGTGCTGGATTCGCGAGGATTATACCTCAGAAGATGCCCCCTCTGATGACGAGCTGTTTGCTTATTCTGGAGTCATCAACGTCTCTCAAAATAAACACAGTTGTACAGTGATTTCTGATCGTAATATGTCAAAAGCACCGGTTGCATTGATTACTCGGGTACTAGGTACCAATGGTAAAGTATCAATAGACAAATATAACTTTTCCATGGCGGATATCGATGCGCCGATTGTGATGGATGGTGAAGCTTATTACCTAAAGGGTAATGATGTTTGGTTTGATGATGAAAGTAATAAAATGCTTACATTTGACTTAACGTTTTATGATGAGTTATCCGGGGTGAATACATCGACTGATGATGTATATCCAAAATTAGTTAAAAAACAGCAGGGTAATCGAGCGTTTGTTCCGAAGAGTTGTTCTGGGGGGGAGGGCGAAATTAAGTGTACCTACTCTGAGCTATACTCCTCAATTATTAGTGGATTAAGTACTAAGCAAGAATACTCAATTAAGAACTTATCCGACATAGCTGGAAACGTGACCGCTGAACATGATTTATTATTGCAAATGCCTCAGGGGGATATTGATGTTGATATTATCAGCCCAGAGACGAGCAGTACTATTAATGGTCAGCAGCTTGTTGTTCAATTTAGAGTCAAGATATACGAAAACTCTCGCCTGGATAATGTAACCGCAAGGTTTGGCGTAGAAACGTATAACTATAAGGAACATCCTGAAAAGTTTTCTCAATTCGAAGATTGTATTGATGATCCAACGTATAAATGTTCTACGTTTACCAGTGACCTACCAGATGGTTCAGATGGTAAGTCTTTAACCGCCAAAATTATTGCCACTGACGTGTGGGCGAAGTCCGGTGAGCAAAGCGTTACTGTCTATGTCGACAATACACCTCCTAAGATCGGTCAATCGGTAAGTGTGACAACGCCTGATCCATTGACAAACATGGTGAGATTTAGGTTCGACATTACCGATGCGGTTAGTGGTTTAGAAAAAGTGAAGTATTCGTTATTTAAACCTCGTTACGAAGAAGAAAAACTCCAAGATGATGATGGCTCTGCAACTTACTTTGAGTTGAACAAAGACGACTTAATTAATCTCAATACAATTAGTGTTGATATAACCGCGACCGATAAAGTAGGTTTGCAAAGTAACGAGAGAATAGAGGTTAATATTAAGGTTCCAGAAATTTCGTTGAGTTTTGAAAGTGGTGCCGAAATTATTGATGGGAAATTGATATTCAAGAAAGAAAGTCAAGCATTTACACTTGATTCAATCGAAGGGGACAAAGTTAACGCGCAGCAATACACGTTGGACTACGAATCGATTGAACTTGATAATCTAAAGAAAACGGGGCAATTTTCACAATCGTCAGTGAATGATACGATTAATTTTACGGCGGATGAGCAGGGGCTATATCAAATAAAATTGGGCGTCATAGATTCGATAGGTCGAGAAATTACGAATTTTGAGTTGAATGGTAAGAAGTATGATTCTCAGGGTTTACAAGCGATAGTGGATTATCAAAAACCTCAGATATCGAATTTAACAGGAACCCAACTGTCAATGACGCCGGAAAATGGCCGATATAGATTCCAAGTTATGGCAATGGTTTCTGATAAAAACCTTAACCTTGTGACCAGTAATGCCATAGATGGTCAAGCGGTTGAATTTACCCCTGAGTCTATCACTAAACCAGAGAATGCTAACGAACCACATACGCTGGAATACTTACTTTCCCCAGGGGGTTACGCTGTCACTATTGTGGCGAATGATTTGGCGGGCCATGAGGTTAGAAATTCTATAAATATAGTCGTAAAGGAAGCGACAGTCCCTACGCTAAATATTATACCAATTGGCGATAATCCATTGGCTGGAGGTAAAGAACTAGACGTAAAATTTATTTTTTCCGAAGAAGTTGTGAACTTTGATGTGGGAGATATAAAAATAGTTGCTAGTGATAATGGAGAGAAAGGGACCTTAGTCGAGAATAGCCTGACTTCAAGTGACAATATTACTTGGATAGCCAAATATAAAAGCCCCGAAAATAAAAATAAAAATATTACCGTGACCGTTGATGATGACAGTTACGAGAGTATAAATACTATTCCCGGTAAAGGAGCCAGCGCTGTTATCGAGGTTAAAGGAGTATTGCCAACATTGAGTAAGGCGACGTTTAACCCCACGCACCAAGCGATTGGTCAAAGCGTTGAGGTGACCTTGACGTTTGATAGTGAGATGGAGTCGGCGACGGCGACATTAGGGGGCCAACCGATCAGCACCTTAGCGGCCACAGCAGACCGCAGCATTTGGCGAGGAAGCGTGGTAGTACCAAGCAGCGTAGAGCGCAGTGTCGCGCTGGTCGTCA
>NZ_JAKJSR010000035.1:0-54785 GCF_050337155.1 Vibrio cionasavignyae | reverse complement strand
GGCGTTGGAAGATTGAAGGGGGCTGCTCCTAGTACGAGAGGACCGGAGTGGACGAACCTCTGGTGTTCGGGTTGTCATGCCAATGGCATTGCCCGGTAGCTAAGTTCGGAATCGATAACCGCTGAAAGCATCTAAGCGGGAAGCGAGCCCTGAGATGAGTCTTCCCTGGCACTTTAAGTGTCCTAAAGGGTTGTTCAAGACTAGAACGTTGATAGGCAGGGTGTGTAAGTGCTGTGAGGCATTGAGCTAACCTGTACTAATTGCCCGTGAGGCTTAACCATACAACACCCAAAGGGTTTTGATTGGACTCAAAGCAAGAACAGATTGAATGTGTATTAAGAACTTTTATTAGCTTTCCAGATTAATTTTGCCTTCAGTTTTTAGTAAAAGCTGAAAGTAAAAGAAGAATTTGCTTGGCGACCATAGCGTTGCGGACCCACCTGATCCCATGCCGAACTCAGAAGTGAAACGCAGTAGCGCCGATGGTAGTGTGGGGTTTCCCCATGTGAGAGTAGGACATCGCCAGGCTTTGAACAAATATCTACTAAAGCATACAAATTAAGACTTTATTTAGATAACAATTTGCGGAGGGATGGCTGAGTGGTCGAAAGCACCGGTCTTGAAAACCGGCAAGGGTTAATAGCCCTTCTAGGGTTCAAATCCCTATCCCTCCGCCACTATTAAAAAAGCCCGCTGATTTTCAGCGGGCTTTTTGCTATCTAAAATATACCTCGCAAGCATTATCTATCTTCACTCGAGACTTCGTACAAAAAGACTTCTTCGATATCGGATCTACTGCAATTACAATAAGCACTTAATAGTAAATCTTGTAATTGAGGCTAGGTGATAAATGTATGGATGTTGATGCTGTATGGTTAAACCGAAAAATATCTTCTTTGCTGAAGCCTGGCTACGCTATTGATTCAGTACAACCAATCCAACAGTTATGGGGCGGTTATGGTGGGTTATTACGAGTAGGGACCAAGAATGGTCACCATTCCAACCGCATTATTGTTAAGCATATTCAACTACCAGAGCTTGCACCGCTTACGCATCCTAGAGGGTGGAATACGTTACGATCACATCAACGTAAACGACAGTCCTACCAAGTAGAATTTCATTGGTATACCCATTACGGTGAAAGAATGCCGACTGGCTGGATTCCTAAATGCTTAGGGAGCTCAGAGGCTGAGAGGCATTATTTTTTGCTTTTACAAGATCTTCATCAGATTGGAAGAGACCGAGTTGTCACTAAACCGACTCAGCTAGAGATTTTCACGGTATTACACTGGCTTGCAGAGTTTCATGCATTTTGGTTAGGGGAAAGTCCGCAGGGGTTGTGGGAGCAAGGTTCTTATTGGCATTTAGAGACTAGACCGGATGAACTTGCTGCAATGGCGGATAAACGCTATCAGCGCGCAGCGACTATTTTAGATAAACTCATGCAAACCTGTCCTTATCAAACCTTAATTCACGGTGATGCCAAGCTCGCCAATTTCTGTTTTGATGACTCTGGAGAGTTGGTGTCTGCTGTGGATTTTCAGTATGTGGGTGCTGGCGTCGGCGTTAAAGACCTCGTTCTATTTCTAACAAGCGTGGTTGATTTTGAAGATGAAAACCTGTCACTTACGCCTTACTTATCTTGCTATTTTCATGCCTTAAAAGCGGCTTTGAAACATCATAGGCCAGAAGTTGATGCTGCCCTGGTATGCGATGCTTGGAATGAACTTTTTGACGTAGCGTGGGCTGACTTTCAACGCTTTTTACTAGGCTGGTGTCCGACTCATTGGAAAGTGAACGATTTTACCATCACATTGACAAATCGAGCGTTAGAGCGGCATGGCTTGTGATTTAGGTTATGGCTTGTGATTTAGCTTGGAGATCAAAAATGCCTCCCTTTAGGAGGCATTGTATTGGTAACTAGTTTTATTTTTCAATTAGCGTTAACGCTTTACGAGAAACTTCTCCAGCCGCTTTTGTCATGTTTTGTTTTTCTAGTGTGTCTGCTAGATACGCATAATCAGAGACATCCGGGCGAAGTGAAAGCGCTTGTTCTAAGTGGCGTTGAGAATCGGCCCATTTTTCTTCACGGAAATAGAACTGAGCAAGCGCACTATGTGCATTGGCACTATTAGGGTTCTTTTTCAGAGTGTCCTCTAGCAACATAATGACCGGGTGAGAGTCTGGTAGATTAAGCTCTGGTAGCAGGGTATAAAGTTCATCATGAGACTGTTTCTTTAACGCTTCTTTGATGACAGTAAAAGCTTCGGTATCTGATTTTCTCGCGATGAGTTGCTTGGTAAAGCAGCCTACAAGATGCGCACTTTGACGTGTCTTTCTTGGTAGCTTATCCCAATGAGCAATCAACCCTTCACTTCCTTGCTGGGAAGCAACATCTTCTAGAAGACCACACTGAGAGCGCTCTTCTAGTGCACCGAGTTCAGACTCGTCGATCATTTTCGCTTTTTTAAGTTTAGGCAATAAATCAAGCAGAGCTTGCCATTCTTCTAAGGCGCGGTACGTCGTTTTAAGCAAGCTTAGTACGATGGTATTGTGCGGATACTGCTGTTTTAAAGATTCCAATACTGGCAATGCTAGCTCGTATTCCTCTTCACGAACGGCCTGTTTTGCTTTGGTAAGGTCAACAGCAAGCTGAGAGTCTTGTTGCTTGGCTGCTAAGGCTAAGTAATGGTCTCGCTTAGCCTTGTCACCTTGACCAAGCGCTGCCTCTGAGGCGACGAGGTAGCACAAAAGCGGCATATCATGATGATTTGCCCAGCGAGTCACTTTTTTTTCTGCTACTTTCCAGTTCCCTTCAAGCAGCTTAATAATGCCCTCGTTAGTGTAGCGGCGAGATCGGCGCATTTTTCTTACACTGAAGTAATTGAAGGTAGAAACACTGGTGTAGAAAATTTTCTTTACGATGTATTCCAGTAGAAAAAGAGCAGCTAGCGTTGCAATGACAAAAATGACCAGTGTGGTAACGCTCATCTCAATGGTCTGATTCGCTATCGATATTAAGACATAGCCCTGTTGACCGGAAAACTGCGTACCAGCAAATAGCCCCGCGCCTAAAACGGCGAAAAGAAATAGAATTCGAATCATTATTTCTCCTCCGTAATGATTGTGGTGACCTCACGACGTAGGCGATCTGTGATGACGTCAGAAAGTTGAGCTTGGGTTTCTAGCTTAACTGGGTAGTCGACTTGAATGTTTTGGGTGCTTAGTTTGCTAAGGGTGGCATCAAATTCTTTTACGGCATTATTGTCTTGGTCAAAGAAAGATGTCGACCACTGCTCAGCCGCTTGTAATGATAGTTTATAGATCTCACCTTGCTCTTGATAAATGGCGCGAATCGCCGTTTCAATTTTAGATTTAATATTCTCTCTAAGATAAAAGTGTTGAGATGGAGAGAGCAAAGGAATGACGTTGCCGTCACGAGAACGGAAGGTGATGAAGTTCTCAGAGAAGTCTTTTAGTGAGGTCATCAAGTTATCTTGCCAGTCGTAAATATCGCCTGAAACTTGCTGTTTCTGTACGTCTGGAGCTTCAGGCAGTATTGCATTGGCAAGAGGAAGGCTATCAACCTGTTGCTGTAAAGAAGTCAGTCGGAGTACTAGCCCATCACGATCGATGAGAGGAACCATTCTAAGTTTGGTAATATCGTTGGCCATTGATTGTCTTAAGGCGACTAGACTTGGGTCATTAAGCGCAGCAATACGTTGATCGGCAGACTCCATAAGACGAGTTGCGCTCACCACATCGTGCTCTAAAAACAGTTTACGTCCAGCGAGCTTAACCAAATAGTCGGCTTCAGCGAGTAGCCAATCATTAGGACGGCGTCCTTTTACGTCCGCAACGGCTAACTGCAGGCTTTGAATACTTTTCTGCTGTTGGGCTAAGATCACTTCGGCTTTATGAGTGACTGTCTTAGCTTGCTCAAGCGTCTGTGTTTTGACTTGTTCCATATCGCTTGAAACATTAGTTTGAGTCGCTTTAAGTTGTGACTCTAGCTCGGCGATACGTTTTTCATAATTACTTGTTTGTTGTTGAATTTGATAACTGAGCCCACCACCAAAAATGACAGCAAGTACGATAGCGGCAGTTCCCAGTTTTACTCCTCGCTTACCTTGTTTTTCTTCAAACTCAGGCTCTTTCGATGAGGGTGGCGTCGGTGGTGTTGCGATGGCGGGTTCGACTTGAGATTCTATTGTTGAATTCTCAGGGGCTAGTGCCTTGACGTCTTGTTGATCGTTTGACGGAGATTGCTCGTCTTTATTCTTGTTCGTCATGCTTAAGTCCTGTATCTAAGCGCTGGAGAGCAGCAAGTATTGTTGGGTTTGATGCACCTTTTGTCGTTATTACGTTGCGAAATTCGTGCATCGTTGCAAACTTGGCGATTCGTTCACTAGGAACTAATAGCGTTAATTGGGTCAGCCAAGCGTATGCTGGCTCTGGTGTTTGCGCGATCAAATAATCGAGTTGTTCACCACTTGTTACGATGATATTTTCAAGTGACAGTGATTGCCATTCATCCACGTTATTGGAAGAGATAGGAATAAATTGGCGTTGATAGACTTCAAGGTAGAGTACGTTGGCGCCTCTTTGAGTCAGTTGTTGATGAATCAGCTCACGTCCGCCATTCCCTCGAAGAATGACGATGGTTTTTCCTGAAACATCCTTTAATTCAGGCAGATTCAGCAGGTGTTCGCTATCACTTGTTGTCGGGTAGTGTACGTTTTGTTTACAAGTATTGCTTAATTCATGTGCGGTTTTTTGACCAACCCCAAGATAAATTCGGTTTACTGGCCACGTAGCACCGGATTCTAATAGGATGTGATGGGCATTGATGACAGCATGTTGGCTGACGGCGATAATAATGTCTGCATCTTGGAGCTGACGGCTAAAATTGCCATTAGGTTTACAAGGTATGATGTCAATAAGAGGGTGATGGAGGGCGGTGCCCCCCATGTTTTTAATGAGTTCGCATAGTTCAACCCCTTGTGCGCCAGGGCGTGTTACTAGCACTTTCATCCGTGATTACTCGTGGTCTTGGTAGAGTTTTTCTAGAATGTCTTTAGCTCCTTGGTCTAACAGCTGATTTGCAAGCTGGATACCAAGTGCTTCTGCATCTGAGCGTTTACCATGAATCTCTCCACGCACAATTAAAGAACCGTCAGGTTCACCGACTAAAGCTCGCAGCCAGATGTCATCACCATCAAGTAGTGAGTAGCTGCCGATAGGAACTTGGCATCCCCCCTCTAACGTCAGATTCATTGCTCGCTCACAAAGAACGCGATCTGCGGTTTCTTTGTGGTTTAGAGGTTGCAGGAGTTCGATTAACCTTTGATCGTCGAGACGACATTCAATACCAACCGCTCCTTGACCCACAGCCGGTAATGATACCTCTGGTTCAATGAAGCTACGAATTCTTGATTCAAGCTTGAGGCGCTTTAGGCCTGCAGCTGCGAGGACAATCGCGTCATAGTCGCCATTGTCGAGTTTGCCTAAACGAGTACCGACATTACCACGTAGCTCTTTGATTTCGATATCAGGACGACGTTCTTTAATTTGGCACTGACGACGAAGACTGCAAGTACCGACAACTGCGCCTTTTGGCAGTGAATCCAGATCTTGATATGTATTGGATACAAACGCGTCGCGAGGGTCTTCTCGTTCACAAATGGTGACTAGACCAAGTCCTTCAGGAAAGTCGACTGGAACGTCTTTCATGGAGTGCACGGCGAGGTCTGCACGGCCCTCAAGCATTGCTACTTCAAGCTCTTTCACGAATAAGCCTTTGCCGCCGACTTTTGCCAATGGAGTATCAAGAATAATATCGCCTTTCGTGACCATGGTGACGAGCTCGACTTCAAGACCTGGGTGAGCGGCGATGAGGGCATCTTTTACATAGTGGGCTTGCCATAAGGCTAGGGGGCTTTTTCGGGTAGCAATTCGAATAGGTGTCGCTTGAGTCATGTTGTTCTCGTTAGCATTTCATCTTGGTAATGGGATTAATCCTATCACTGTCTCTATTAAATGATTAGTGATTTCCCTGCTCGCAAATTAGGGTCTTGTGTCTAACATCACAAAGATTACTAATAGTGTGAGATTAATCGCATTTGACGCAGCGACTACTGTTAGAATTGTTGGTGGTCGGCCCAGTGTCATCACTCGTTGTAATCAGGGCTTAATGCTGGTGCTATCTAGCTGAGTATTGCTTTACCAGTCATGATAAAAGTGTTACATTGATCACGTTTTGAGGCGGTAATTGTTTAAGATCCACGCGAATCAGCAGTTGGGTCCAACCTAGGAATAACCTTTGCAGGCTTACACTGATACTCTTATCCAAAGGCTAGATAACCTTAATCAGCAGCGTATTGAGCGCGCGCTGGCGCTTATGGATCTGCAAGGGCAGCGTGTATTCCAGCTTATCCCGGCCTTATTCCATTTTAATCATCCAATTATTCCTGGCTATTTCGAAGGTTCTACTCCTAGTGGGCTTTATGGCTTTGAATCTAATTCTCTTCAGCAGCAATTCATTGATGATATTCAGCTAGCGCTGGGTCAGCCTCTTCCCCCACCAGAGCAGACGGACATCCTTGGTCTTTATACCATGGGTAGTACATCGTCTATTGGTCAAAGTACATCAAGCGACCTTGATATTTGGGTGTGTATTTCCCCTGACATGCCGACGGATGCACGAGAAAAACTCAGTAATAAGTGCTTATTGATCACGGATTGGGCGCAAGGTCTAGGCGTTGAAGCGAACTTCTTTTTGATGGATGAAGAGCGTTTTCGTAGTAATGTTTCAGAAGAGATGACCGGAGATAATTGTGGTTCGTCTCAGCATCTTCTCTTACTCGATGAATTTTACCGTTCTGCTGTTCGATTGGGCGGACAACGTTTGTTGTGGCAAATCGTCCCACCAGAAATGGAAGAGTGCTACGATGAGTATGTCACACAGCTTTGTGACGGCGGCTACATCAACTGCGATGAGTGGATTGATTTTGGTAGATTGAATCGAATTCCTGCGGAAGAGTACTTTGGTTCCAGCCTATGGCAGCTTTATAAGAGTATCGACTCTCCATATAAATCCGTTTTAAAAGCGATTCTTCTTGAAGCATATTCATGGGAATACCCGCATACTCAGCTATTGAGTATTGATACTAAACGTCGATTTTTTGCCCATGAGCCAGACTTATATGGGATGGATGCGTATTATTTAATGCTGGAAAAAGTCACGCGTTACTTAGTTCGAATTGGTGACCATACTCGTCTTGATCTTGTTCGGCGTTGTTTCTACCTCAAAACCCATGAAAAACTGTCTAGAGAACCGGGTGTAGGTTCTGTTCCTTGGCGTCGTGAAGCGCTGGGTTTAATGACGGCTGAGTGGCAATGGCCGCAATCGGTATTAGAAGAGCTTGATAACCGACGTAATTGGAAAGTAGAGCAAGTCATGGTCGTGCATAACGCTTTGCTTGATGCGTTGATGCTGAGCTACCGAAACTTAATCCAGTTTGCTCGTCGCAACGACATTACCTCTGCAATTAGCCCTCAAGATATCAGTATATTGGCTCGTAAGCTGTATGCCGCGTTTGAAGTGCTTCCTGGTAAAGTCACCTTATTGAATCCTCAGATTTCACCTGATTTGCACGAGCCAGATCTCAGCTTCATTGAAGTGAAAGAAGGAAAGAATTATCAATCGGGATGGTATTTGTATAAACAGCCTTTAATTGCTCATCGCTTATTAGGGCAACCTGCACTTCAGCACAATGAATATTTGAGTAAATTGGTATCATGGGCCTTCTTTAATGGCCTTATTACGGAATCAACACACCTGAATTCAGTGGTTCGTGATGCGCACATCGATATTGATAAATTTTATCAAATGGTGAGTGATCTGCGAAACACCTTCTCGCTTAGAAAGCGTCGTCCAAGTATGCAAGCTCTGGCGAGTCCATGTGAAGTTAGTCAGCTAGCGATGTTCATCAATTTTGAAAGCGATCCAACAAGTACGTTATCGGGGAAATCATCGAAAGTTGACTTAAAAAGTGTCGATATTTTTAGTTTTGGTGAAGAGGGACAAAGCCTAGTGGGATCGGTAGATCTCGTGTACCGAAATTCATGGCATGAAGTTCGAACGCTACACTTTAAGGGCGATACGGCGATGTTGGATGCGCTAAAAACGATTTTGGGCAAAATGCACCAAGATGCGCTACCTCCAGAGTCTGTGGATGTCTTTTGTTATAGTAAGAACTTACGTGGTGTATTGCGAAATACTATTTATCAGCTGTTAGCTGAGTGTATTGAAATGCGCTTAAAGCCCGTTGACCAAGAGAAGCGTCGTCGCTTTAAAGCCATTAAATTGGCAAACCAAATGTATGGGTTGTTTTTTGAACGTCGCGGTGTCTCGGTTCAAAAACTTGAAAACTCTGTCGACTTTTACCGTAGTATTTCAACGAATAAGCTACAAGGCTCACCGTTGCTAATGCTCGACCGAGAAGACGAATTCCAATTGCCTCAAGCGGTAGATGGCTTTGCGAGTGAGGGGTTAATTCAGTTCTTCTTTGAAAATACTGATAATGGCTTCAATATTTTTGTTTTGGATGAAACGAATCAGGTTGAGGTATATCATCAAATGCGTGGTAGCAAAGATGAGATGATCGCCAGTGTGAATAGCTTTTATACCTCTAACGTCAATCAAAATGACGGAATGGCGAATAAGCTCATTAACTTCAACTTGCCGCAGTATTACCAGATTATTCATCCAGAAGAAGGGGAAGCGTATGTCATCCCTTATAGAAATGACGCTTCACCCAATTCAAGAACATCAAAGGCTGTAAACCTCTAAGCCCATTCTATATCTTCATCTGCGTGCTTTTCGCATTCAGATTTAACCATCTTCATGAGTTCTTCGCCTGAGCGAGAGCAGATCCAGCTGCTCTCTACCCATTTAAAGTGAAAGCCACCCGATTTAGACGCGAGCCAGATTTCATGCATTGGCTCTTGGCGATTGATGATGATCTGACTGCGGTTTTCAAATTCCAGAGTCATTACGTTGCCAGAGACCTCATAATCAATGTCTGCGCCTGAATCATCGATAGCTTCCTCAATGATTTGCATTTGAGCATCGACGAGTTGATGAAATTCCGTGTCGTTCATTTTGTTATCCTATTGCTTTTCTATTTCGTGGTGCGATTATAGGGGGCATTGAATTAATAATCACGATATGCAAAATGAAAAAGACGATCACGGCAATATTTATGCTCGTGGCAGTAATGTTAGCTGGCTGTGGGCAAACGGGCCCACTGTATATGCCTGCTGATGAAGCCCCGGCAACAGAGCAGACACAATAGTCATCGCCATATTTTAAAGGAATACTCGATTTGGATTACTTCAACTATCAGGACGATGGCCAGCTATGGGCTGAAAATACGTCACTAACACAACTTGCTGAGCAATATGGCACACCTTTGTACGTTTACTCTCGAGCGACACTTGAGCGCCATTGGAATGCGTTTGATAAATCGGTTGGTGAACACCCGCATTTGGTTTGCTACGCGGTAAAAGCTAACTCTAATTTAGGCGTACTGAATACATTGGCGCGACTTGGCTCTGGATTTGACATCGTTTCTGGCGGAGAGCTAGAACGTGTTGTTGCCGCTGGAGGAGATCCAGCTAAAGTGGTTTTTTCTGGAGTGGGTAAAACAGCTCAAGAAATGCGTCGAGCTTTAGAGCTAGGTATTAAGTGCTTTAACGTAGAATCAGAGCCAGAATTGGAGCGTCTAAATCAGGTAGCAAGTGAACTTGATGTTATAGCGCCTATCTCTCTTCGAATTAATCCTGATGTTGATGCTCATACTCATCCTTATATTTCCACGGGATTACGTGATAATAAGTTTGGTATCGCTTTTGACCGTGCTCCAGATGTGTATAAATTTGCCCAGAGCTTACCGCATTTGTCGGTGCAGGGTATTGATTGCCACATAGGCTCTCAGTTGACGGACATAGAGCCTTTTATTGATGCTACTGATAGGCTATTGGCACTTATCGACCAACTGCGCGACGCTGGCGTTAATATTCGCCATCTCGATGTTGGTGGTGGACTGGGTGTTGTCTATCGTGATGAGCTGCCGCCGCAACCATCGGATTATGCAAAAGCATTGTTAGCGAGACTAGAAAATCACCCTGAATTAGAGCTCATCTTTGAGCCCGGTCGTGCTATCGCCGCCAATGCAGGGGTGTTATTGACTAAAGTTGAGTTTTTAAAGCATACCGAACATAAGAATTTTGCCATTGTAGACGCGGCAATGAATGATTTAATGCGTCCTGCTCTTTATCAAGCTTGGCAAGACATCATTCCGGTTATCCCTCGTCAGGGTGAGGCGGTGAGCTATGATTTGGTCGGTCCAATTTGTGAAACCGGTGACTTTATCGGTAAAGATCGCGCATTGGTATTGGAGCAAAATGATTTGTTAGCGGTACGCTCTGCTGGTGCTTACGGTTTTGTGATGTCATCGAATTATAATACACGACCTCGAGTCGCTGAGGTAATGGTAGACGGCAACCAGTCTCATCTCGTGCGTCAGCGTGAAACACTGGCGAGTCTGTGGGAACTTGAGAGTATCTTACCGGAGTAAAGAAACAACTATGCATTTCCATTTTTCTAAAATGCACGGATTGGGTAATGACTTTATGGTCGTAGACTGCATTACTCAGAATGTGTTTTTCTCGCCAGATCTCATTCGCCGCCTAGCGAATAGGCATACGGGAGTGGGTTTTGATCAACTATTAATTGTTGAAGCGCCCTATGATCCGGAAACGGATTTTCATTACCGCATTTTTAATGCCGATGGCAGCGAAGTGGAACAATGCGGCAATGGAGCGCGTTGCTTTGCTCGTTTTGTACAGATGAAAGGGCTAACCAATAAGTACAGGATCAGCGTTAGCACTAAGAAAGGGAAAATGGTACTCAAGTTAGAAGAGAATGACTTGGTTACCGTTAACATGGGTCAGCCAGAGTTTGAGCCAAGTAAAATCCCATTCAAAGCGAAGCAGAAAGAGAAAACGTACATTATGCGTGCCGAGGAGCAGACTCTGTTTTGTGGTGCGGTGAGTATGGGCAACCCACATGTTGTGACGGTGGTCGATGATACCGATACCGCCAATGTAGAGAAGTTGGGGCCATTACTTGAATCACATGAACGTTTTCCAGAGAAAGTGAATGCTGGATTTATGCAAGTTGTGAACCGCAATGAGGTTAAGCTACGAGTCTACGAACGTGGTGCTGGGGAAACCCAAGCTTGCGGAAGTGGTGCTTGTGGCGCGGTTGCGGTTGGTATTGTACAAGGATTACTGGACGAAAAAGTTACGGTTCGACTCCCTGGAGGCGACTTGAGCATTGCGTGGCAAGGTGAGGGGCACCCATTATTTATGACAGGTAGCGCAACCCATGTTTTTGATGGGCAGATTTCCTGTTAAGCAAATTTCCAGTTAAGCAATAACCCATTATACTAATGGCGGACCCCGTTTTCGGGTCCGCCATTTTTTCGTGTCTTCATTAATGAATGACAAGTAGAGACAAAGAATCAAAGGGAAGCATTTTGTCTGAGTTTGAAGCTGATCACCTAACGGCAGAAGTGGTCGCACAGTATCTATTCGATCATCCGGATTTTTTTAAAGGTAGAGAAACCTTAGTGGAAAAGCTAGCGCTTCCACACCAACAGCAAGGCGCCGTCTCATTGGTTGGAATTCAACTGCAGCGACACCGTGAGCGGATTGAGGCATTAGAGGAAGAAATTACCACCCTAATGTCGCTCGCAGCACGCAATGATAAGACGTTTTATGAATTTATGTCGCTGCAAGAAAGTCTGTTGAAATGCCGTGACTTGCAGAGTGTACTGAGAGCCATTACGCAAACCGCGCTTGACTTAAACCTCAAGGGTTACGTCAAGCTACTCAATACTGAAAAAGGTGGTGACTCGTTATCAATGGAAAGTTGGCAGCGTTTTACGACCAATCACCTGAACGGTAAAGATGCTTACCTTGGTCGGTTAAGAAAGGCAGATAGAGAGTTACTTTTCGGTGATGCTAGCGTTCCTGAGCTTGGTTCGTACGTAGTATTACCCCTTAAACGCCAATTTGCTCAAGGCTTTTTAATCTTTTCTAGTGAAGATGGCGGCCACTTCCAACCTGATATGGATACGTTATTCCTAAGGCATCTTGCCTTGGTGTTGTCGTATTTGTGTGAGAGTTTAGAGTGGCGTCAACTTGAGGAAGACAATGTCAGACCAAGTACTGCCTAACTGTTTGCAAAAACCGTTAGAGCGCTTTTACGAATATTTGCGCAGTGAGAAAGGGCTTAGCCTTCATACTCAACGAAATTATCGTCAGCAATTAGAGACCATGGGTGTCCACCTTTATGAAATGGGGGTGAGTGATTGGACTCAGGTCGATGCCGGTTGGGTTCGGCAATTAGCGGGTAAGGGCATGCGTGAAGGTATGAAAGCGAGCAGCATTGCTACTCGTCTGTCATCACTGCGGAGCTTTTTTGATTTTTTGATTCTTCGTGGGGAGCTGAACGCTAATCCTGCTAAGGGAGTGAGTGCGCCAAGAAAGCAGCGGCCATTACCGAAAAATCTCGATGTTGATGAAATGGCTCAATTGCTCGAAGTGAACGAAGAGGATCCTTTAGCCGTTCGTGACCGAGCGATTATGGAGATGATGTATGGTGCCGGGTTACGTTTAGCTGAACTCGTCGGCATTGACGTTAAACACTTGAATATGTTCAGTGGTGAAATTCGAGTGATTGGTAAAGGTGATAAAGAGCGCAAGGTCCCTTTCTCTGGTCAAGCCGTTGAGTGGGCAAAGAAATGGCTCAAGCTACGCGGCAGTATTGCTAAGTCTGGGGAACCCGCGTTATTTGTCTCAAAATTAGGGACGAGGATCTCCCATCGAAGTGTACAAAAAAGAATGGCGGAATGGGGACAGAAACAGTCTCTTGCTAGCCATGTTAGTCCACATAAGTTGCGCCACTCTTTTGCAACCCACATGCTAGAGTCGAGTAATAACTTACGTGCCGTACAAGAATTATTAGGTCATGAAAATATCTCGACGACGCAGATATATACCCACTTAGACTTTCAGCATTTGGCGCAAGCTTATGATCAGGCCCACCCCCGTGCGAAAAAGAAAAACTAAGGACTGAATGATGCATTTTTACCGTAGTGTGCCGACGATTAAGGCGATGACATTCGACCTTGATGATACCTTATATGACAATCACCCCGTGATCCGTAAGGTTGAGGAGCAAGCATCGCAGTGGCTGTATTCTCAGCACCCCATTAGTCAGCGTTGGGATAAAACACAGTGGCAAGCCTTTAAGTTTCAGTTGCTTAAGCAAAGCCCTGAGTTAAAGCATGATGTGACGCAGTGGCGTCAGCAACAGGTTTTACAGGGATTAATGCATTTGGGTTACGATAGGCAAAATGCTCAGAGCGCGGCTGATGAATTAATTCAGCGAGTACTTCTTTGGCGCAGCGATTTCGATGTTCCACATGAAACACATCAAGTTTTGCAACGTTTGAGTCAAGCCATGCCTTTGGTGGCTATCACTAATGGTAACGTTAATGTGCAGGCCATCGGGTTAACGCGATACTTTTCACTGGTGCTCAAAGCCGGTCCCGATGGGCGGGCAAAACCGTATGAAGATATGTTTGCTAAAGCTGCCGCACACCTTAATGTCGAACGCCAGCATATATTGCATGTTGGTGATCATGCCATTACGGATGTATTGGGAGCAAAGCGACATGGTTTCAGTGCGTGCTGGTTCAATGACCAATCAAGAAGTGCGAGAGCAACGCCTCGACTGAAAATCTTACCGGATATCGAAATTAATCAGCTAACATCGTTGCTGTCTTTGGTGTAGATCCAAGGCGCGCAGTATTCTTATTCGTTGCTTAAAATTATGAACTGCTTAAGGTTCTGATTAGGCAACGAATACCCCCTCATTTTCTTTCCCAGTTTTTCTTTTTATATCGAAGTCGGTTTATTTATGGTTTCTCTAAGCGATGACCACAGCGTTCGGCTTGATACCTTGCTAGGTAGTCTTTAAAAAAAGCGAGCATTGTTCGCGCTGTTTTGTCGCTTTCCAATTCGTTGATCATCTGAGCGACGACCTCAAAGGTACACAGGTTACCACTTTGTTGGTTTCGTCTTAGTTGGTATTGCGAAGACTCAGGCGCGGTAATGCTGACTTGAGGGAGCGCTTGTAACCAATCACTTCTGTTCAACATCTTCTTCGCTTCTTGCCAAGTGGCATCTAACAAAATGAAGTGGCTCCCACGTGGATGCTGTGATTGCCATTGAGCCAAAGGAACACTACTTTCTGAAGGAAATACCAAGACAGGAGTGGTATTTCCTTCATTTTCGCACACGGAAGGATCTTCTTTAGGGGCGATATATGACGGGATTGGCCCTTTTCGTTGCCATATCTCAATATGGGTATTGGGCAATAATTGTTTGACGATTTGTCCAGTGTTGGTGGCGCGCTTAGTCTCATTAGGGTGAGTCAATAGCGTGATGGTAAGATCACTGGTGATCGTAGGGATCGCGTCGCAGTAACAGTTATGTTGAAAGCCACAACGTACACACGTTGTGGCTAGGCATGGGGATTGATTCATCTTCATTGGTTCTTATAGAGTCTTAGGCCACCATTACTTATTGGATAGAGGATATTCCCTACCTTTTCTTCCGTTGCGACCAGTGAGCCTTCTTCTTGGGTAAAGATGCGCTGAGACACTAAGTACTGCTGCTGGTGGCGGGTCATCACTACTTGTACTTGTTGGTCATTGAGTTGCTGCCAAAATCCGCGCTCTTCTGTAGCAGGAGATTGGTCGGCGTAATCGTAGCGAGTAATGGCAGTGTGATCGGCATTAAGAGTCATTGAGACGGTAAAGCCAGTGTTCTCTGTTGATTGTGCAGTATAGGTGTTGACCCAGCTTAGTGTGCGATCGCGGTTGGATACGGTCGCGCATCCCTGACGAGGTTGATCATCCATCACTAAGGCGGCGCTCCATCCATACACACTGTCACTCATGGTGTCGTTACACAGTTTACTGGTCATCGTGAGATTGGCATCATCAAACTCATAACGACGAGTGTTTTGGGTGATCTGCTTGGATTCAAGTTCCAGTGTTTGAGGGTCATTACCCATTTGGCTAAATTGAGCCATTTTTGATGTATTGAATTTTAAATTCCAAAATGGTTCGTTACCTAACACTTGAGTGGGCCGCAACGGTTGGTCACAGCGGTTGGGGTTCTCTGCCGTGATCAGGTTGACTTGTTTAACAACAAATCGACCCGTGTAATCAGAATCAAACCCGCGGTGACTCGGCGCTTCTAAGTGACCAATCACTTCCGCATAAAGGGCTTGATAGGGCGTGCGAGACAACTTCTCTGCCGCTTCTCGTGCCTCTTTCGGCAGTTCAAGCCAATACTGTTGGGTACTGCCACAGGGTTGAATGGTTCGAGATTCATGACCAACGATCGCTTGTCCTCTTAGGACGTAGCTTTGTGGGGTAATGGTTTCTGGACGAGAAAGCTCCGCTTTAAGTGGCGTGGTGGACGACTCATTTGACGTTGTGTTGAAAGATGAGCACGCTTGCAGTATTAATACCAGTGGAACGGCGAATGACAGTCGTGACATTTTCATTGGATACTTTCCTTCGTCAGTAGATTTAAGTAAGGACTATTATGGCATATTGGTTGTTTAAAACGGAGCCAGATGAATTTTCTATTGATACATTACGTGTCCAAGGCTCTTCCTGCTGGGAAGGCGTACGCAATTATCAGGCTCGCAACATGATACGAGATGAGATGAAAGTTGGTGACCATGTCCTGATCTATCATTCATCCTGTAAAACGATTGGTGTCGCTGGCGTTGCAATCATTACTAAGGCGGCTTACGTTGACCACTTTCAGTTTGATCCACAGAGTGATTACTATGACCCGAAGTCGACTCGAGATAATCCGCGTTGGTTAATGGTAGATATTGAATTTGTCGAAAAGTTCAATCGCGTACTTCCATTGAGCACCCTAAAAGCGATGCCGGAATTGAGTGATATGCCATTGGTGAAGCGAGGAAGCCGATTATCAGTGATGCCGGTGTTGCCGGATCAGTGGCAGGCGATTCAGCGCCGAGTCTCTCGTTAACGGAAAAATAGTGCATTACAAAACGCGGCACGAACGACAGTTTACTCGGTTATTACTTGGAAGTCGGGTTGGCGTGGTCTGGATAAGACATCCATTAGCTAAAAAATAGCGAGAGGAAAATACTCCTATGCTCTAAACAGGTGACCAAACCTATAGGGGGAGCACAGGAGTAGTATTGCTAAGCGCGTGCGAGAAGGTGCTGTTTCAGGTACTCAGCGACTGCGTCGTCGGCATTCGTGCCAATAACTTGGTTATTTGGCAGGGCTTTCTTTACTTTCTCGTGAGCATTTTCCATCACAAGGCCTTTACCTGCCATGGTCAGCATTTCAGCATCATTCATACCATCACCAAAGGCGATGCAGTGTTCAAGCCCTAACCCCAGAGTTTCAGCGACCGCTTTTAGTGCTTCACCCTTGGACACTTCCTTTGCCATCACTTCTAAACACCATGGTGTAGAGAAAGCAATGTTGAGAGTGTCGCCCAACTTAGCGCGTAATGTGTCTTCAAACTGTACTAGGTGCTCGTGATCATTATTGGGGTGAGTCACGAAAATTTTTGCGATACCTTGTGTCGGTGCACGGTTAGCATCAAACAACTGGTAGTTAAACCCAGTTTCACTGTGGAATTTCGCGAAGTACTCATCTTCTTGGCTTAGTAGCCACTTCTCATCTTGATACATATGAATAAACAGCTCATTGTCTACTTTAAATTCGTCGACAATGCGTTGAACCAGCGACTCAGGAATATCTTGGCTATAGAGCAGGTTATCTTGCTGATCATGCACACGTGCCCCGTTAGAGGTGATCATATATGCCGGAATGCCGACTGATTCACGAATACCCGCGACATCTACATGGTGGCGACCTGTTGCGAAAATGAATGTGTAGCCTTTGTTGTGTAATTCTTTAAGTGTTTGCTTGGTGTTGCTGCTGAGCAAGTGGTTGGGAGCAAGTAGTGTTCCATCTAGGTCAGAAGCAACAATACTGATCGAATCGTGATTAAGCGTCATAGGTCTCTCTAATAGGTTATGGTCATAGGCTAAGAAGTGAGCCTCATGGGTATTGTAGGGTAAATCATCTAATAAAAAGAGGGTAAAGAGGAAGTGTAAATATTTCCTCATTTGCTAGGCAGTGAGGAAATATTATGGGCAGTAAATACGGTTATTTGCTGACTTATGGTTGGCAATTGAAGAATTGTAAAAGGGCATTTATCGCTTGATTGCGGTACTCATCTTTCTCAAATAAAACTTCATGCTTGGCATGATTCACAGTGAGCATTTCCGCTTGGCTATTGGTTTTTTGTAATCGCGCCATAAAGCGTTGTTGTGCTTGATTGCTAACAATAATATCGCCTCCTGCTTGCAATAACAGTAGGGGGATTTGTATTTGCCTTGTTTGTTGAATGCACTGTTTTGCCGCCATGAGACCTTGCCAAACCCAGCGGGTACTTGGGCCACCAATTTTTAGCTCTGGTTTGAGTTCATACAGTTCTCTAAACCAGTGGTAACGCACTCTACTTTGTGACAAAGGGTTAATATCGAACGGCTTGGCGACATAGCCCTGATAGCCTGGTGCGTACGTTGGTACAGGGTGTATTGCCGTCATAATCTGAGCAGCAGTGATAGCAAATGGTTTTAAGTAGGGAGGTACATTTACGCCATACATGGGCGCGCTTAGGGCGATTTTATCAAAATTATGATTCGCTCTCGTTTGAATATATCGAGTGGCAATGGCCCCTCCCATGGAGTGTGCGAGTAAGTGGCGCTCTTCGTAGTCGTTGAGGTCGAATTGTTCGAGTATGAGCTGCATATCATCAAGGTAGTCGGAGAACTCGCCGATATGACCCATTTCTGGATTCGGTGCTAAGTGCGTCGATAGCCCTTGTCCACGGTGATCAAAGGAGTAGATGTCATAGCCAAGCTGGAAAAAATCGTAAAAGAGTTCTTGATACTTCCACGCGGACTCAATTCTGCCATTAACGACAACCAGAGCTTTTTTATGCTCAGGGCGGGTTAGTTTACACCAGTAGAGAGTGGTCCCATCTTTGGCTTTCTTTTGGCCTTCGTGTCGGCTCGCCCAAAACGCGGCAATTTGTGAGTGAATAACTTGCTCAAAATCTTGCTCTTGAGTATAAGGAACGTTAATTAAATTGGTATCGGTCATGAATTAACCTACAAGATAGTGTTGATGCCTCTATTGACGACCAGTTAGATTTCGTCGAAAACAGAATAAATACTCTTTTGCTGATAAGAGTAAATCAGTCGTAAGGAAATGCAATGGATTATCATGTTTGGCTTGCTTATGTTGTCACGGCGATTGTGTTCAGTCTCGCGCCAGGCTCAGGTATGGTGAATTCAGTCAGTAATGGCATTAATTATGGTACTCGGAAATCTCTTACGGCTATTTTAGGCCTACAGATTGGTTTGGCTGTTCATATTATATTGGTCGGTGCGGGTATCGGAGCGCTCATTGCCAAGTCAGCAATAGCATTTACCATTATTAAATGGGTAGGCGTGGTGTATTTGATTTGGTTGGGGATCCAGAAGTGGCGTGATACGTCGAGCCTAGCCGCTGATGCATCACATGATGCGAGTAGTGCGGGCGCGCTGCTACGTAGCGCGGTGTTTATTAACTTAACCAACCCCAAATCGGTGGTGTTCTTAGTCGCGTTATTTCCTCAGTTCATTGACCCTGCTGGTAATCAAGTCACGCAACTTATGATTTTGGGAGCGACAACGGTTGTGATTGATGCCACCGTGATGCTTGGCTACACGTCGCTGGCTTCTCAGATGGGACGCTATATTCGTTCTGGACGCATTATGGCTAAAATTAATAAGTTGTTTGGCTCGATGTTTATTGGCTGTGGCGCATTACTTGCCGCCGCGAAGTCGTAAAGGCTACGCATTGTGAATATGAACCCCACGTATGTCGCTCGTCAGCCGATTTTTAATGCTCGGCGCCATACGTTGGGTTATGAATTGTTGTTTCGAGATGGGGAGCGTAATGCATTCCCTGGGCATATTGAAGCGAACAGAGCAACTTATCGACTGATTACCGAAAACTACCTTTCTCTTGGTATGAACCCTGAAATAGCCTCGTCCCGATGTTTTATCAATTTCCCCCATCAAAGTTTAACCCGACGTTTGCCATTGATGTTACCTAAAGACAAGGTAGTGGTGGAAATACTGGAAACTTGTACGCCAGATCAAGAGTTGTATGAGGCGATTCGTGAGCTGTATCGTGCGGGCTATACGATTGCGCTTGATGATTTCGTTTACACCCCGGCTTGGGAGCCCTTTTTACCCTTTGTGCAAATAGTTAAGCTCGATATTATGGCGATGGGCGTGGAGAAAGCGTGTGCCTTTGTCAGGCGGCAGAGAGGTAAGGGCAGTACTCGTCACTATCTTGCGGAACGAGTAGAAACTGAACAGGAGTTCAAACTTACTAAGCAGGCCGGGTTTAAGTTTTTCCAGGGTTTTTTCTTTAGCAAGCCTATCATGCAAAAGCAGGTCTATATTAGCGCTGAACAATTGGTCGCGATGGAGTTGTTTCAGCAAGTCTGCCTACCTGAGGTTGATTTTGACAAGGTAGAACGTATTGTGGCGAAAGATGTTGTGCTGTCTTATAAACTACTGCAGTTCGTGAATACCATGAACCCCAGATTAGAAACAGAAATCGCCTCTTTTCGCCAAGCGTTGATTTACCTTGGTCAAGACAAGCTAAAGTTGTTTGTTTCCTTGACGGTTGCGTCATTCATTTCCCATACGAAGCCGAAAGCGTTATACGGGTTGTCTCTTCAGCGTGCGCAATTTTGTCGTTTAATGACGAAGCATGCACCGTTTTCTCAGTATCGGGATCAAGCCTTTATGATAGGGTTGTTTTCCATTCTCGATGCCTTGATGGACCTTTCTTTGGAAAAGCTGATTCAGCAGCTACCGTTATGCTGTGAAATTAAAGGGGCTTTGTTGCAAAGACAAGGGCCTTATGGTCAGTTGCTCGCATTGGAAGAGTGCTTTGAAGCGGCAGATTGGAACGGTATGGAGAAACACAGACAACAGCTGGGCTTAACCCAGCAAGCTGTGTATTCTGCTTTAGCTGACGCGCAGCGTTGGAGCCAAAATGTGCAGGCGGTGCACTAGCTAGCACACCATAGCCTGTGGAGGTGAGAACTTAATGACTACCTTTTCTATTGGTCTTTGGCAATACCGATAACATATTGCTATAGGCTACTTTTTGCGCGATATGATTTGGCAGTGCTGATAGCACAGGCCCCCATGTCTTGAGCGCCGTTTCTTGATAACCAAATGTGCCGACAACATCACTGCCGACCATAAACCGTTCTGGGTACGCCTCTATGAGGGATACCCAACGTCTATCTAATTTCCCCTGTGGCATGACGACATCAATTAATGACCATGACGCCAAAATATAGAGGTTATCGTGCTCACTAAGTAACGAAGTGACGGTCTGATAGAGAAAGTTCATATCTAAATGGCGTGTGAGTGTGCTGGTGGTTCCAGCATGAGCCCATAAAAAACGAGTATCAGGGTGTTGCTGCAACGCTTCTTTAAGTTCATTGAGATAGAGTGGCTCGTTTTCTCGCTGCGATGTGATGTTGGCGTGCAGCAACACGGGAAGGTCATGTTTGGCGGCTAATTGATAAACTTTGTTTAATGCTGGGTGGTTCGCCCTTGGTTTCTCACCCGAGGTGAGTGCCGTGAGGTGATCGTGACGAGTGATGACTTCACCAATACCTTGCCAAAAGTTAGGCCGAAAGGCCAGTTCACGCTCTAGGTACTCGACAGCATTGAGGTCTGTGGTATTAAAGCCGCTTAAAAATGGATGAAGGCGATTCTGTTGAGTTTTCGGTAATGATTCTATTTCCCGTGCGATGAGTTCGTCAGTGTGAGAGTAGTAGTAAACGGGGGCGTCATCACCATACACAAAGCGCGGTGCTTTGGGCTGAGAGAGATCCCACTTTTTGATAACTGGTAACCCCATCACATAGGCGTGGTCAATATCGAGCGCATCCATGTTCTCAATGAGAGCAGGCGCGCCTGCAGAGCGTTGGAAATAGTCGACAAGATGAACTTCAGCATCGTTGACCTTACCTTGATAAGTCGCACTACAACCCGCAGATGCGTAGGCGAATAGGGCCAATAGCCACCATGGTTGACAGCGATTCTTTAGCTGCATGAGTTTACGTCCTTGTGGGGTGGGAACTCTAAGCTAGCATGACTTGTTTATAGGGTAAATTTTTTAACATTAGCGAGTCAGTGAGAAATGCAAAAATTTAGTGCCTTGATAGGTAAGTACACCTTTATCCCCTGGTGAGAGGTGGTGATAGTAGTGAACGCCGATCTGAAATTCACGCTTAGGTCCAAACCTGCCTTTTTGAACATAAATCCAGTATTCATCTTCTTCTGTGGGATCCGAGGCGACCACGACTTGCTTATCTAAGATGGTGATAAGTGTTTTTTGTTCAGGGGCGTTGATACCATGAGTATGCTGACGCTGAGTTTGTAGGAATAGAAACACGGTGATAACAATTAGCACCGCCACGGCAATAACTAAAGAAAGGGGCATGTTTATCTCCAAACTCAAAATCTGATGGAATAAAGATCGCATAAAATACGCGGAAAATAAGGACAAATTTAACTTACAGTATGAAATTTGGGGTCATATCACACAAAATCTCTGCGACTTAGGCTTAAATCTTTACTTGAATTTACCGAACCGTTGTCGAAATTCTGATACAAATAGATAACAATAAAAGAATGAGTACACAGGGTACTGACCAGCGATCGTTCAGTTCCACATATTAGGCTGGTTGTGGAGGGAAACATATGTCAGATATTGAAAGCGTGGTAATCAAAACGCGGCGCATTGAAAAGTTATTGAGACAACAATATCGAGCGGATGGAAAAGGGTTACACCAACTGATCACTAGCTGTGAAGAACGGTTACCTCATGATGTGGTTGGAAAGCTGCGGTATATCGCGACTATTCGTAATAAAATTGTTCATGAAGAAGACTATAAGCTTGATGATAAACAAGGCTTTATGCGTGCATGCGCTGAATGTGAGCAAGAATTGACACCAAGGAGCAGTCGATTTATTTGGCGGACAGCAGTGTGGCTGATGGCACTGATTACCTTACTGGCCATGGGCTTCTATTACGTTCATTGGGAAAAAGTACTACACATTTTGTCGAAATAAATTCTATTAGATACAAAAAGGGCCGCTTGATAGCGGCCCTTTTTGTATCTAATGCAATGGTAATTAGTAAAGCATCGGCAGTGTCATTAGACCTACTACGACGGCGATCATCACTAATCCTTGCTTTTGAGAAGATGAAATCATAACACTGCTCCTTTATTAATTCTTCAGTATGTAAATTAGAATAGCATTGTTTTTAGTGCTTTTGCAACTATTACTTTAGCTAGCTTTTGTTTTTGACAGTTTACTATCTTAATTGTGGCTATTTTTACAAAAGAAACAGTGTTTTTATCTTGGTGTTAATTTGTTCTTTATTGTCTTTGGCTTTAATTTGTGTTTTAAGTTGTTGTTTTGTATTGATTTAATTGGTGGTTTTTATTGTTTGAATATTGTCCTTGTTGTTTTGGGGTTTTGGTCTATGTAGCGTTTGGATTGCTGTTTTATAGCTTTTGTTTATTGAGTTTTTGGCATATTCTCACAGTTTGAGAGTTTGTAATCTATAGAGATAGAAATTAAGAAGAGAAAAGTATAGCTTTATGGAGGTGTTTGCTCTCACGGCTGTAGCTTTGACTTAATCTAAATAATTGCCATTAAAGTCAAATTAAAACATGTAGTTATAATTACCATTAGGTTTGTGTCTTTACCTGAAGGTGCCGCTTAACGGCCCAAAGTAGTCGGGGCTAAATTTCCCATATGGCACTTTATTTTAAACGCGCAAGGCAAACGTTTGCTATTTATTTGCGGTAAAAACCGCTTACTCACACTCCTTTGGAAAAAACGACGGCTGTCAATTTGGAACTTATTTAATTTAAGACAAGTCCAACTTTTCGGCCTAATGACTGGACATGAAAGTCGAGCTTCTTACACTGGTTTCGATAATAAGAAACAGGTGTGATTATGTGGAGTTGGCTTGCGGTAGGTTTATCGTCTTTGCTGTTTATTTATGCTGTTGAAAAGGGCGACACAAAGCGAACTATTACGTTCAGTGTGATGACGCATGGCTTGTTGTTAGCGATATTGTTGGGCTCTGAGGGCATCAGTGACTATCAATTATGGTTGTCATTAGGCTTAGCGCTATTTTTGATCAGTGATGTCGGGTTGTTGTTGGATCGCTTCGGTCGAGCAAGTTTTGTGGGTTACGTTATTGCGCAGTTGGTGTATAGCATAGGGCTATGGGGAGAGGTTCAAAGCCATTTTGTTCTTTGGTTACCCGCGCTACTACTATGCGTTGCCATCGTGACTTTTTTTCTTTTGTTACCTCGTTTGGACTCCTTTCTGCTTCCTGTTGCTATCATGGGCTTATCATTAGTCAATGTTGTCTGCGCCGCAGGCGAAGCGTGGTTGAATCACTCTGACTGGTCTTCTTTGCAGGCATTTATTGGTACTTTATGTCTTAGCGTATCAGCCATGATGTGGGCGCTGGGCAAGTATCACTTTAAAAATATTCGAGCACGATATGGTATTTCTGGAAGCTACTATTTATCACATGCACTTATTGTGGCGTCGGCCATTGCGCCAAGCTTGTGAGTTTTATGACAGTGGTTTGCGATAGATCATTTCAAACCATGGGTTGTCGGGTAATACTCCGCACTACGATTAAAATGGGGATACTAGAATGACCACAGCAATTCATGCACACAAAGTACTTAACCTTCTGCGTGAAAAGCCAATGTCTCGTGATGAGTTAGTGAGCTTGGTAGAGCAACAGTTTGGTAAGGATGCAGAGTTTCGCACGTGCAGTCGCGAGGGTTTTGATTTGGAAGCTTTGCTTAGTTTCTTCATTGAAAAGCAGAAAGTGATCGAACAACAAGGTGTGTGGCAGCTCAATATTGAGCGCGTTTGTTCTCACTAAACGAGAAAGCATAAGCCTGCTATACTCACGCGAAATTCTCTCGCGAGCAGGCTTTACTCATGGACATACTATCCGCAGCGACCATGCTATTTCTTATCATGGACCCGCTTGGCAATCTTCCCATCATACTTTCTATATTGAAGCATTTAGACCCTAAACGTCGACGTAAGGTGCTGATACGGGAATTGTGTATCGCTCTCGCGATTTTAATGCTGTTCCTCTTTGCAGGAAAAAGCATTATGAGCTTTTTACATGTTGAACCAGAAACATTGAGTATTTCTGGCGGTATCATTCTGTTTATCATTGCGATCAAGATGATTTTCCCACAAGCAGGGAGTGTGACAGGCTTAGCAGCAGGCGAAGAGCCGTTTATTGTTCCGATGGCCGTTCCCATGCTGGCAGGACCTTCGGTTATTGCTTCTATTCTACTACTCTCGACACAACACCCCGATAACTTAAGTGAGTTATCGATGGCGGTACTACTTGCTTGGGGGGCGACATTTTTCATTTTGATGTTCTACAATTTTTTCCACAAGCTTTTGGGAGAGCGTGGTCTAAAAGCGGTAGAGCGCCTGATGGGGTTATTGCTGGTAATGATTTCAACGCAGATGTTCTTAAACGGTGTCAAAGGCTATATTGGATAGTCGGTGGGTCAATCCGAACCGTGGGGACGGGTAAAATAGGCCTGCTGTCTATGAATGCTCTATCAATAATAAGAAAAAGCCGCTTCAGCGGCTTTTTTTACATCATATGTTTACGGCGTATATCGAGTAAGGCAAAGATACCGAAGGCCAAAATGGAGTATTTTTCCCACGTACTGAGCTTGAGATGCTCGCCGAATGCGCCCAAAAATATCGCCATTTGCACACCATGCATGATGAACAAAAAGGCGGTCATGATGTAAAGTCCGATCGCACCTTGGCGATCAACGAAGCCGTCAAAGGCGCCAAAAATATTGAGGATTAAAATTAACCAGATAAAAGCAAAGGCTATCTTGGCCAGTTTAATGAGTATGTTCATTCGTGGTTCCTTTTAAAAAGTCGATAACAGACTTGCCCTGCCGTTTTTTCTTTGAGTAAATCCCAATTTCCAGGAATGGCATCTAGAGTCAATTCTTTTTCAGTCTCAATATAAACTAACGCATTTTCACTCAACCAGCCATTCTGTTCCAGTAATGCGACAGTTTCTGGTAGTAAGCCCTGACGAAAAGGAGGGTCGATAAAAACCAAATCGTGTGGGCTGCCAGCTTGGGTAAGAAAAGTCAGGGCACTGGTGTTGTGGAGACGAATACTATCAGCTTTGAGTAGCGCAGTGTTGCTCACTAATTGCTGATAAGCCTTATTATTTAACTCAATCATTTGAACTTGGCTGGCTTGCCTTGATGCGGATTCAAAGCCAAGGCTTCCAGAACCAGCAAAGAGATCCAACACGTGCGAGTGTGGGACATCTTGCGCCAGCCAGTTAAAAACGGTTTCTTTCACTCGGTCGGTGGTTGGGCGCAGACCCTCGGCATCATGGACGGGAAGTTTTCTACCACGCCATAGTCCGCTGATAATACGCACACTCCCCATTGGGGCAGATTTTTGTGATGGAGTTTGCTTGCGACGTTTAACCATAGATTTTTTGACCGACAATAAAGTGATACTATACGTAGCCCTACGAAGAGCTTAAGTTAATAGTGACGAAGTGTACCAATCTCTGACGAAATTTTTCACTGCTTTGTTATATTTATTTTAGAGAGATTTTTCGCATTTAGCGATGCGTTGACCGACTTTGGCTTTGACCCGATTTAAAACATTTGAAAGACAGCATTCAGGATAGTTTCAGATGACAGAAAAGAAAAAACGCGGATTACTTTCTTGGCTTGGTTTTGGTGACGAAGAGTCTCCCCAGCAGAAACCGCAACAGCAAGATGAGCAACTGGAAAATGAACCGCTTCTTGAGCAGATGCCTCAAGAGCCAGTGGAAAAAGATGTTGTCGACGATGAATCGCTGAAACAGCCTGCAGAAGCAGAAGCAGAAGCAGAAGCAGAAGCAGAAGCAGAAGCAGAAGCAGAAGCAGAAGCAGAAGCAGAAGCAGAGCATGTTGACGAAAGTGTTCAGATAACGGCTCAGGCGAGTGTTCAAGAAAGTGAAGAAGAAAGCGTTCAAGAACGTATTCATGAACAAGAAAAACCAACAGAGAGCTTCTTTGCTCGTCTTAAGCGTAGTTTAAGCCGTACTAAAGCGAATATTGGTGCCGGCTTCTTTGGTTTATTTAAAGATAAGCAAATTGATGACGACTTGTTTGAAGAGTTAGAAGAACAACTACTGATTGCCGATGTTGGCATGGACACCACGTCCAAGATCATCGGTAATTTAACAGAGAAGGCATCGCGTCGTGACTTAAAAGATGGTGAAGCCCTGTATGGTTTACTAAAAGAAGAGATGGCCGAAATTCTTAGCCATGTTGAAAAGCCACTGGAAATCGATACGACTAAAACACCGTATGTCATCTTGATGGTTGGCGTGAATGGCGTGGGGAAAACCACGACCATTGGTAAGTTGGCAAAACAATTCCAAGGGCAAGGCAAGAAGGTCATGCTAGCGGCGGGAGATACCTTCCGTGCCGCTGCGGTAGAACAACTGCAAGTATGGGGTGAGCGTAATAACGTTCCCGTCATCGCTCAGCATACCGGTGCAGACAGTGCTTCGGTGATTTATGATGCGATTGAAGCGGCGAAAGCGCGCGGGGTGGATGTTGTCATTGCTGATACCGCAGGTCGATTACAGAATAAATCGAACCTAATGGAAGAGCTGCGTAAAATTGTTCGCGTGATGAAAAAAATTGACGATTCAGCGCCGCATGAAATTATGTTAACGCTCGATGCTGGTACCGGACAAAACGCCATAAGCCAAGCCAAGCTATTTAGTGACGTTGCGCCATTAACGGGTATTACATTGACCAAGCTAGATGGTACTGCGAAGGGCGGCGTGATTTTTGCTATTGCTGATCAGTTCCAAATCCCTATTCGTTACATTGGGGTCGGGGAAGGTATTGATGACCTTCGCCCGTTTGAGACTCAAGACTTTATTGACGCGTTGTTTAGCCGAGATGAATAAGCGAATACCTGCAAGGTGAACGCTATCAGCGACAAAGGCAACGGATAATAGGGATGCATGCATAGCATCCCTTTTCAACATAGAATATCCAGATCAGAGGAATGATTCGGTGATCAAATTTGAGCAAGTGAGCAAGGCCTATCGAGGTGGACGACAAGCCCTTCAAAAGGTCGACTTTCACCTGAAACGAGGTGAAATGGCATTTCTAGGTGGTCATTCTGGTGCCGGGAAAAGTACGCTACTGAAGTTAATTTGCGCATTGGAGCGCCCGACGGATGGTCGTATTTTGTTTAATGATCATGATATTAGTCGTATTCCTCCGAAAGATATTCCGTTCTTACGTCGTAATATCGGCATCGTTTTCCAAGATCATCGCTTACTCATGGATCGAACCGTGTTTGATAATGTGGCACTACCCATGCGTATAGAAGCGATCGCTGAAAACGAAATTAAACGTCGTGTTTCTGCTGCGTTAGATAAAACAGGCTTATTAGATAAAGCGAGATGCTTGCCAAGCCAGTTATCTGGTGGGGAACAACAGCGAGTGGGCATCGCAAGAGCGGTGGTCAATCGGCCTACGATGCTGCTGGCTGATGAACCTACAGGTAACTTAGACCCAGAGTTGTCAAACAAAGTATTGCAGTTATTTGAAGAGTTTAACCGAGCTGGTGTGTCTATTTTACTGGCAACGCATGACATTCATCTTGTGCGCTCTCGCCCGCAGTATCGCTATCTCGAACTTAACCAAGGTTTCTTAAGTGAGGTGAGTGATGGTGTTTAAACGTAAAAATAAACAGCGTCCCAAGAAGCAACGTTTGGCATCAGATGGCTTTTTTTCTGTGCATTGGAAACAAGCGAAGTCTTCGTTACAAGAGCTTTGGCTGCGTCCTCTTGGCAACTTGTTAACGTTGGCTGTTATTTCTATGGCACTCACGATGCCAGCTTGTTTGTATTTGCTAGGTAAAAACGTCGCGGTTGCCGCTGGCGATGTGACGAGTCACTCGCAGGTGACAGCGTACATAACTACGGGCGTACCCGATGCTCGGGTTCTGGTTTTAAAGGATGCAATAGAAGGTTGGGAAGAAGTTAAAGCCGTTGAGTACATTACCCCTCAACAAGGCCTTGCTGAGCTAAGTGAGCATTCTGGACTCGATCAGGCTATCAGTTTACTCGATGGTTATGCACTGCCAGGCGTTTTAGTTATTGAACCTGCCAATACCAGTGTTGAAACCGATCGTAGTCTGGTATCAAAGTTACGAACACAATCGGATGTGACGGATATTCGACGAGATGAAGATTGGTTAAGCCGCTTTGACGCGATCAAAACATTATCTTCAACACTAGTGATTACCTTGTCGGTTCTAATGCTAGCGTCGGTCTTTCTTATCGTGGGTAACACGCTACGTTTCAACGTATTGGCCAATAAAGAAGCCATTCAGACCATGAAGTTAATCGGAGCGACAGACAGTTATATCTTGAGACCTTATTTATACTCCGGTATGTGGTTTGGTTTCCTTGGCGCTGTGATTGCATGGCTATTAACCGCGTTGATTACGATCGTCCTTAATCGAGCCGTGACGGATTTAGCCACGCTTTACGATAGTGATTTTAGGTTGATAGGGCTGAATTGGGATGAAACCTTATTAATCCTCATGATTGGCGTATTTCTCGGTATTTGCGCGGCGCGAATTTCAGCAAAGCGTCATTTAAAAGAAATTGAACCGGTTTAATGTAAGCAGGTCTTAATGAAAGTGGCATAGCGGAATTCATAGAGCGACGAGCAATCGGTGGAGTATTCAACCACATAGCAAGATGAACGTCGCAAATATGTCAGTAATACCTATTAATGAGTGAAAATTAATCGTCTTTTGCTCTTGTTTAGTGCAACTGATTATGCATAATTACAACCCCCTTCTTGAATCTCTATTGGATTAGGTTCAGTATTGTTGGGTTAAGAAGGTGTTGTATCCCACTCAAAGTGAATGAGGAAGTGAATGACTAACCAAGCGTATTCAATGGCTTTAGTTACACAGGATAGCCTTGATGGCTATATCCGATCAGTGAACAGTTACCCTATGTTGACACCTGATGAGGAACGTGGGCTAGCTGAGCGATTACACTATAAAGGTGAAATTGATGCTGCGAAAGGGCTTATCCTTTCTCATCTTCGATTCGTTGTTCATGTTGCTCGTGGATATTCTGGCTATGGATTGCCAATGGCAGACTTGGTTCAGGAAGGCAACATTGGCCTAATGAAAGCGGTGAAGCGATTCAATCCTGAAGTCGGTGTTCGTCTTGTTTCTTTTGCTGTGCACTGGATTAAAGCTGAAATTCACGAATATGTGCTGAGAAACTGGCGCATTGTAAAAGTCGCGACGACTAAAGCTCAGCGTAAGCTTTTCTTTAATCTACGCAAATCTAAGAAGCGTTTAGGTTGGTTCAATAACGGTGAAGTTGAAACGGTTGCAAAAGAGCTCGGGGTAGAGCCCTCAGAGGTTCGTGAAATGGAATCTCGACTTGCAGCGCAAGATCCGACGTTTGAAATGCCAACCGATGATGATGATACTGGCGTTTCTTATACCGCTCCGTCGCTGTACCTCGAAGACCGTAGTTCTGATCTAGCTGACAATGTTGAAGCTGAGAATTGGGAAAATCACACCAATACTCGTTTAGGTCATGCACTATCAACGCTCGATGAACGTAGCCAACATATTGTCCGCTCTCGTTGGTTAAATGATAACAAGTCGACGCTACAAGATCTTGCAGACAATTATGGTGTCTCTGCGGAGCGTATTCGACAGCTCGAAAAGAATGCCATGAAGAAATTAAAGGCGGCGGTTGGCGAGTTCTAACCGAGTCCTTACTATTTTCGAAGGCCGCGATCTTATGATCGCGGCCTTTTTTATTGGGATCGAAAAAGGGATCGAAAAATCGATCGCAAACGTTATCTTCTCTTGTGGATAACTCTGTGAGGAAATTATTTGCCAGCTGTCAGAAAGCGGCGAGTAATGGTACTTTCAACGGCTTTATGCCTTGGGGATACCTTTTGCTTTACTCACAGCAAGATCAAGATCATTACTATATATAGTGGATCAAAAGATCAAAAAACACTTTATTCACGCAATCCACAGATTTACACACAGCTGGTGGTTTATTAAACGTTGGTGGATAACCTTATTGATTGTCAGTACTTTATTAGCACTGAATAGTGATAATATGGACACAGAGAAATCACTAATGAAAATCGTCATAATTTGTGTGATGAAATGCCAAAAAGATGAGGAACTAGCGTTATGGACCAGCTTCAACATATCGATGTACAGCGTGCCCAACAGTTACTAAAAGAAAATCCAGAAGCGCGCTTGGTCGATATACGAGATCCTCAAACATTTTCGGCAGCTCATGCACCGGGAGCGTTTCATCTGACTAATGATTCGCTTGTCGAATTTATGCGGGAAGTTGACTTTGATGCGCCTGTATTCGTAATGTGTTACCACGGCATTAGCAGTCAAGGTGCTGGTCAGTATTTACTTAATCAAGGTTTTGATGAAGTGTATAACGTTGATGGTGGCTTTGAGGCATGGCATCGAGCGGGTTTCCCTGTTGAGAGCTTGCTATGATTCGATTGATGACTCTTCAAAGCCCCAGAATGGGGCAAGCCTTTATTGACTACATGGCTACGAGGCAAATCGATATTCAAATGATGCCTGAGGGGAGTGGTCAGTTTGCCCTGTGGCTGATGAAAGATGAAGATAAACTCGAGACAGAAGCTGAACTCAAATTGTTTCTCGCCGATCCAGGTAATAGTAAGTATCAAGCCTCTTCTTGGGATATGGCAGAAACTCGTCGTAACCCTTTTCACTATTCCACGCCAAGCTTTCTCTCTATGCTCAAAGCAAAAGCCGGGGTCGTGACGTTAGGGATTATGCTGATATGCTCGGTTATTTTTGTGCTGCAGCAGGTTGGTCTCGCTCAAGCAATCTTTTCTGCGCTGCATTTTCCCGCCGAAGACGGTCAGCAATGGCAAATATGGCGTTGGTTTACTCATGGTCTATTGCATTTCTCTGCTATGCATATCATTTTCAACTTATTGTGGTGGTGGCAGTTCGGTGGAGATATAGAACAGAAACTGGGCAGTCGGAAGTTACTTGAAATCTTCTTAGTCTCCGCGGCGGTTTCTGGTACCGGACAATACTGGGTCGATGGTGCTAACTTTGGCGGCTTGTCTGGCGTGGTTTATGCGCTTGTGGGTTATCTATGGGTGATCACTTGGAAGCGACCAGATATTGGTTTAGAAATGCCTAGACCGCTCATTGGCTTTATGTTGGTTTGGTTAGTCTTAGGCTTTGTTCAGCCGTTTATGGCGATAGCCAACACTGCGCATCTTGCCGGATTAATTAGTGGTGCGGCGCTCGGTATGATCGATAGCGCTCGTTATAAGCGCCGCTGAGATTGACCATTTGTGAGGAACGTATTGGCTTGGAGCTTATTGGTATTGGAATCTATCGGTATTAGAATCGATAGCGTTTACTGATAAAGGTATTTAGTAAAAAGCAGATCCGCAATGACGGCTTTTCCTGTTTCAGCCAGAAGCAGGTTGTTCAATTTGTCGACTAATGCGTGACGTATTTCTTCTCGCCCGGAAAGTGATTTGATAACGTCGGCATTTTGTCGGCCAAGATGTTCAATAACCGCATCTCTAATGAGCGGCTGGTGGTGCTCAATAATGCCCAGGTCACCAGAGTCTGCCACCATGACATCAATGCGCACTTGAACGTAACCTAAGCGATTGCCTTTGGTAAAAAAGTTGGTCGTCAGCTCGGGCTCCAATGTGAAGTACGCCAGTGATGGCACAGGCTCTTCAGAAGCAAAGCTGGACATTGAAACAGTCAAGCCTAGCATTAGGAAAAACTGGGTTAGGTAACGTTTACGCATATTTCCCTCTTGGAAATCCCATTAAGCCGATATTACAAGCGATTAACTTTGTTACAATGGCGCAATACAGCCTGAGTTAATTCACTCATAGAGTGATACAATACGGCCACTCAATATAATTATGATTGTACGCGCTAAGCGCGTGTTATTGAATAGTAAAATGAATGATTCAGTTTCCGATTATTTAAAAGCCTTAAGCCAAGCTCGCTGGCAATCTCCAGATCAATTCCAGTCGATGAGTACGAATGTACTGCGATGGCTGACCGAACAGGGCTCATTATCACATCGCCTTAATGCTGAATGTGACCATTTGTCTGTTGAAGTGATCAGCAATACCAAAAGTTGCGCCGATAGAATAACCGAAGAAGAAATCGAACGGTTAGCACATGAAGACTGTTGGTTGCGTGAAGTAGTTTTGTTAGGGGATGAACAACCATGGGTCATTGGTCGTACGCTCATGTCATTATCGGCCATGGGACAAGGGGATTATGATATATCCCAACAAGGGGATACGCCATTGGGAGTGACGGTATTTTCAAATGCCGATACTAAGCGAGACGCGTTAGAAATCGCTCAAATTGCCACTTCTGAGGGCGTTTTATTTGCTCGCCGCTCTCGATTGTGGGTCGCCGGTCACCCCATTTTAGTCGCAGAACTCTTTTTGCCACATTCGCCTGTATATAAGAGGGAGAACGTTTGATGACCTCAACGAAAGCCAAGGCGTACTGGCAATTAACACGAATGGACAAACCCATTGGCACGTTACTGCTGCTGTGGCCAACACTATGGGCCTTGATTTTGGCTGCGGAAGGTATACCAAGTATTCATGTGCTTGTCGTATTTTGTCTCGGTGTCGTGATGATGCGCAGTGCTGGTTGTGTCATTAATGATTTCGCTGATAGAAATGTCGATGGGTTAGTGAAGCGAACTCAACACCGGCCGTTGCCGTCTGGGCTTGTGTCGTCAAAAGAAGCCATCGGTTTGTTTCTTGTGTTATCTATTGCTTCATTTTTATTGGTTCTAACCATGAACCGATTAACGATTAAATTATCGTTAATCGGTTTAGTCCTGGCGTTTATTTACCCGTTTATGAAGCGTTTTACCCACTTGCCGCAGCTCTTTTTAGGGTTAGCGTTTAGTTGGGCTATCCCAATGGCGTGGGCAGCTGAAGCCAATGAACTGCCGATGGTATTATGGTTTGTTTTTGCTTTGAATGCGTTGTGGACCATCGCTTATGACACCTTGTATGCCATGGTGGATCGTGATGATGACTTAAATGTCGGTATTAAATCGACAGCCATACTGTTTGGTCGCAGAGATAAACTGGCAGTCGGTGTGCTGCAAATGACTGTATTGGCGATGCTAATGGGATTAGGGTACTGGTATCAATTGAGCACTAGCTACTACTGGAGCCTGCTTGTGGTTGGTGCATTGTTTGTGTACCAACAATGGCTGATTCGACATAGAGAACGTAGCCTTTGTTTTCAAGCATTTTTGAACAATAACTATGTAGGCATGGCGATTACGATTGGGTTGCTGGTTTCTATGTGGTAAAGCGAAGTATGTGTTAAAGCAAAGTTGTCCAAAAGCAAAGAGTGAGGCATTGCTCTTGCCAAAAATGTGAAAAAAAGCGCCTAATTAGGCGCTTTTTTCGTTTTCACGGCTTATTGCTGTGAATAGAGAGCGAGTCCGTGAAGAATTACGATACGGCCGGGCTGTCATCGTGAGATTCAACAGCTGGCTCATCTGATTGGTGGACGCTTTCTTGAATGGTGAGTTTTACTTCCGGGTAAAGCAGGGTATAAAGCAAGCGAGCCAATGTGTCGGTTTTAGCTGTGTCACAGTTGCCTTCTACATCAATGTATTGCTGCTCTTTTAAGGTACTGAACAGCGAGGCAAATACACCTTTATCAAAAAACTCAGGGGCATTGATACCGTGCAAGCGACCCAAACGCTGGGCGATATCTTGGGTTTTCTGTTCCAATTCTTGCTTATCGAGTTCTGGGTAAGTCGCCAATAAATTGAGTGCAATGGTATAGCGCTGTAGGGTTTCTGAAATCGTACGGCCCAATAGCATTAACATTTGGGTATTGGACTGATTCATGGACACCACACCGTCTTCAATAAACAGCAATCTCTGACGGACTAATTCATCGACAATGCGATCGGTTAACTCAGCCAGTTCTTTAGGGTCAACACTCAAAAATAGCTCTTTTTGTAAGAATGGGTAGAGCTTCGCTACGTTGCACTTAATCGTTTCAAGCGGCATGGAGTGCTCACTTACTAGCATCTGTGCAATCAATGAAGGCAAGGCGAATAAGTGAATAATATTGTTGCGATAGTAGGTCATCAGAATCGATTGATGACGATCGAGAGAGATAATGTCACCCAGCGTATCGGACTCCACGACAAACTTATCTAAAGATTCCGCATGGGCAACCAAAGACTCGGCGGAACCCGTTGGTACAGTAGAGGTATCAGAGTAGGGAATGTTTTTAAGTAGCGCTAAGTAACAATCGATCTGATTGATGAGACTATCACGAGTCAATGCACGTTGACGCGAAGCAAGCAACGCGGTGGCACATAACGTTAATGCGTTTGTCGCAGCAGCATCGTTAATGTGTGTCATCATTTTGGTTGCTAGGTTATTCACAACTGGGTTCAGCCATTGCGGTTTGTTAACACCCATAGGGTCAATATCTTGCGACCAATTTGGCGCATGGTCATTGAGATACTGATTGAGCGGGATCGGCTCACCAAAGTTGACGTAGCCTTGGCCGAAGTTACGCAACTTGCGGATGGTTTTTAGGATTTGTCCAGCGTTCTCTTTTTCTTTACGCTTACCCCTAAGCTCCTTGGCATAGGTGCTTACCTCCATGACGTGCTCATAACCAATATAAACGGGAACCAGCGTCACAGGGCGATTGAGACCTCTTAGCATCGCTTGGATGGTCATCGCGAGCATGCCAGTCTTCGCTTGTAATAATCGGCCAGTACGTGAGCGACCGCCTTCACTGAAAAACTCCACCGAATAGCCTTTGGCAAACAGCTCAGCCAGATACTCTCTAAAAATGGTTGAGTACAGTTTGTTGCCTTTAAAGCTACGTCGAATGAAGAAGCCACCGCCACGTCTAAAAATAGGACCTGCGGGGAAAAAGTTTAAATTAACGCCAGCGGCAATGTGCGGTGGCACCATACCTTCACGATACAAGATGTAAGACAGCAATAAGTAGTCCATGTGGCTACGATGGCAGGGAACATAAACAATTTCATGCCCATCTTGCGCTAAGCGTCGTACTTTAGCGGCATTGCTGACGTTGATACCTTGGTACAACTTGCTCCAAAGCCAAGTCATGACCACATCGCCAATTTTGACCAGTCGATAGGAAAAGTCAGCGGCAATTTCGTCCATGATCTGCTGCGCTTCCTTACGAACTTTTTCGATAGGAATATCATTGCTTTGAGCATGATCTTGAATCGCTTGTTCAATAACCTGGGAATTCAATAGGCGTTGAAATAGCACTTGTCGATTAGGCAAGTTAGGTCCAGATGCCGCCAGCTTTTGTCGAGAAAAGTGAATTCTCGCAACGCGAGCGAGCTTATGAGCGATCGACTCATCCGTGCCGTGAACATCTGCCATATAACGTAATGAGACCACAGGGCTAAATCTCACCATGCAATCACGACCAGACATGAATAACGCCTTCGCTTTTTGTGGGCCGTTCATTGCCTGTAAGTAAGGCTTAGTATCGGACTCTTTACCCGGTTTACGACCCCAAAGAACCGTGGTAGGGATAATCTGCACATCAAGTTTTGCGTCTTTTTCATGCTCTTTTAGCAAGTCAGAAAATAGCGCAATTGAGTCACTCGGTACGTCATCGTCACGAGTAAATAAAGTGGGTCTTGAGGCAATGAATACAAAACGATTTCGTTCTTCACCATTGAGCACGATTGGCTCGAGTGGATCGGGTAACCCTAGTGCGATCGCTTGCTTTTGCAAGGTGAGAAGATCGACATTCGAATTAAACGGCAACGCATAGACCACAGGTTTAGTGATATCAATGTGAAGATCTTCGATAGGGTTAGATGGAATCGCCGTTCCTTTTACCAATACTGACATTGGCAACTTTAGAAAAGAACGGAAAAGTGAGTGTCCTGAAGACATAGGGTTCACAGCCTCAATTTGTTCGGAAAAAACGATGCCGAGGTGGAGCGTCGCAACAGCGCGTATGCATACCTTAATCCTAGACATCAATTTTGGAGCCGTGCAAGGATAACAGAAACTGGTCTTACCTTTTAATGAAAATAAAGCGAAACATAGAATCCTTATGCTTGATGCGGCTGTCGAGGAATTCAGCGACTATTTGCTAAAAAACAACCGATTATCTTTGCAATTACCAACGTACTGGATATACTCACAGTTAACTGTATAAACAGACAGGTGATGCATGAAGCCGCTAACAGCACGACAACAGCAAGTATTTGATCTAATAAAAAAGAAAATAGACGATGTAGGTATGCCGCCCACTCGTGCCGAAATCGCGAAAGAGCTGGGCTTTCGTTCAGCGAATGCAGCAGAAGAGCACCTGAAAGCCCTAGCGCGTAAAAAAGCCATTGAGATTATTCCTGGCGCGTCGCGCGGTATTCGTATTCTTCTTGAGCAGGCTGCGGCTAATGAAGATGAAGGGTTACCTTTAATTGGTCAAGTAGCGGCTGGTGAGCCTATTTTGGCGCAAGAGCACGTAGAAGCTCATTATCAAGTTGACCCAAGCATGTTTAAGCCAGCGGCGGATTTTTTATTGCGCGTTAATGGCGAAAGTATGAAAGACATCGGCATTATGGACGGCGATTTGTTAGCTGTTCATAAAACGCAGGATGTTCGAGATGGGCAAGTGGTCGTTGCTCGCGTTGATGATGACGTAACGGTAAAACGTCTAGAACGCAAAGGCTCAACAGTATTGCTGCATGCGGAGAATGAAGCATTCTCGCCAATTGAAGTGGATTTAACCGCCCAGCACCTTGCAATTGAAGGTATTGCTGTTGGAATTATTCGTAACACCGATTGGATGTAATCGAAGCGATGAGGGGGACTGAGTCCCCTTTTACTCACTTCTCGGGGCTTTTTTCAACAAAATTGTAGAAAAAACACTCGATCACTCTCCCCTCTACGCTCACTTTCTGGTATGTTTCGCACCCTTGAATCGTTCAGGAGATAATGAGTGCAAACTTGCCCACTTTGTGCTGCTGAAAATGCATCACATTATCACAGCGATAAAAAACGAGATTACTTGCAGTGTCCTCGTTGTCAGCTGGTCTTTGTACCTGCTGAGCAGCGACTTGATGCTCGAGCGGAAAAAGCCGTTTATGATCTGCATAATAATGATCCGAGCGATGCAGGTTATCGACGTTTTCTGTCTCGCCTAGAGTCACCGTTATCAGAACGATTACCACAAGGTTCAATGGGTTTAGATTTCGGTTGTGGACCGGGTCCAACACTTTCTGTGATGTTTGAAGAGAAAGGGTTTCCCATGTCACTGTATGACCTGTATTACTATCCAGAGTCAAAAGCGCTAGAATCAAAGTATGACTTTGTTACAGCGACCGAAGTGATTGAGCACTTGTATCAGCCAAATGAGATTTGGCAACAATGGTTAGCGCTCATTAAGCCAGGTGGATACCTGGGGTTAATGACAAAGATGGTTATTGATGTAGATGCGTTTTCAACGTGGCACTACAAAAGTGATCAGACACATGTCGTATTTTTTAGTCGCGCCACTTTCTTGTTTTTAGCCAAGAGAGACGGACTGGAAATCGAATTTATTGGTAATGATGTAATTTTATTGAGGAAGCTTACGTAATGAGTCGTAAGAAGAAATCGAGAAAGCCTGGAGCGGCGCCTGAGCCCGTTGCAGTCACACGTAATCGCACGCAAGCAGATGTGGATGGTCGTCTACAAAAGCGCCTGAAAAAGCGTAAAGGTCAGAAAGCGGGTAGCCGTCATTCAGATGGAGGCGAAAGCCAACGTTCTGGAACTTCGGTTAAACGAGATCCTCGCTTAGGAAGCAAAAAGAAGATTCCTTTAATTGTTGCGGATGCGAAAAAACCATCGAAGCAAGAGCGTAAGCTATCGGCTGAGAAAGAGTTAGAGCTACTGGAAAATGATGCGCAACTGAACGTGTTGTTGGATCGCATTGAAAGTGGTGAAAATCTTGGCGCAGGACTACAAAAATACGTTGATGAAAAACTAGACCGTATGGAAGTCTTAATGAATCGACTCGGTCTTGTTCTGCCTGAAGAAGACGAAGATGATTTTGATGCACCAGTGGATGCACCGGTAGCGAAGAAAAAAACGCCGGCAAGTGATGATGAATTATTGTCACAATTTGAAGGCATCAACATGGATCAGTTCAAGGATTAAGGAAGGGAAGCGTAGATGAATACCGTTACTCTGTTAGCAATTGTTGGTGTGCTTATTGTCACTGGTTTAGCTGGCTATGCGGGCTATTTGCTACTGCAACTCAAAAAGCAAAAGGAGTTGCTAAAGCAACACCAAGAACTGGCCATTAAAAAGCGTAATGCGAATATTTTTGAAAGTGTCGAGACGATTTGTCTTGCGACCATTCAAGGTCAATGTGAGCTTTCAGAAGCCGCGATTAGGCTTTATAACATTATGGATTATGTGCAGGGTGATAAGCGGGTTGATTTTGACGCGCTCTATCCTGCTACGTCAGAGTTATTTCATATCGTGAAAGCTATGCCACGCGGCGAAGCCAGACAGACGATGGAAAAGCAAGAGCGCATGCGCGATAACCTTGCTCGGCAGAAAGCCGAAGCTCGACTCAATGATGTTATTATTGAAGAGCTAAAAGCACTGCAGAGCAGTGTTCGCCCCCTTAATGATCAAATCAACATTAAGCTTGTCAGTTAGAGGTCTATCCTCTTTTTGACGAACAAGTGATCGCGCTAGCATTTTTGCGTACTGCTTGTGTAAAAGTCACTGTCCGAGCGTTATCCGTCACAATCCTATGGCAAAATAGCGCTCATCTGACTCCTCAAAGAGGAGCTTAAAGCAACACTGTTTATTGGAAGTATTACCATGTCTCAAAGTCACTCAGAAACGAAGCAGCAGATTGTATGGGATCAAGCGATTCTCGATAAATACAATTATTCTGGGCCACGCTACACCTCATACCCTACAGCGGTAGAGTTTCACGAAGCGTACACTATTTCTGACTACGACATGGCGTGTACCCAGTACCCAGAACGTCCGCTCTCTTTGTATGTGCACATCCCATTTTGCCATAAGCTTTGCTATTACTGTGGCTGTAATAAAGTGATTACTCGACACGCCCATAAAGCGGACGAGTATTTGGATGTCATTGAACATGAAATTCGTCAGCGTGCTACGTTATTACAAGGCCGAAAAGTGACACAATTGCACTTCGGTGGTGGCACTCCAACATTTTTAACAAAAAGCCAGATCAGTCGACTAATGACTATTCTGCGAAGCGAGTTTGTGTTTGAAGACGGCGCTGAAATTAGTATTGAAGTCGACCCACGTGAAATAGAACTGGATATGTTGGATCACCTTCGTCAAGAAGGGTTTAACCGACTCAGTATCGGCGTGCAAGATTTTAATAAAGAAGTACAAGTCTTAGTTAACCGAGAGCAAGACGAGGCGTTTATTTTCGCTATGGTTAAGCGGGCAAAAGAGCTAGGCTTCCGCTCAACCAACCTCGATTTAATTTATGGTTTACCTAAGCAAACCAAAAGTTCTTTTGCTGACACCTTGGAGCAAGTACTGTCACTTCGTCCAGGACGTCTATCGGTCTTTAACTATGCACATATGCCTAATTTATTTGCCGCTCAGCGAAAAATTAAAGATGAAGACTTACCAATAGCCGAAGAGAAAATGGCGATTTTACAAGATACGATTGGTACCTTGACCGATGCCGGTTATCAGTTTATCGGTATGGATCATTTCGCGTTGCCAGAAGATGAACTTGCTGTCGCGCAACGCAATGGAGAATTGCACCGCAACTTCCAAGGCTATACCACGCAAGGTGAATGCGATCTTGTTGGTTTTGGTGTGTCGGCTATTTCAATGATTGGTAACAGCTACGCGCAAAATCAAAAAGAGCTGAAAAAATACTATGCGCAAGTCAATGAACTTCGTCATGCACTCTGGAAAGGCGTAGTGTTGGATAACGATGACTTAATTCGCCGTGAAGTCATTAAGCAGCTTATCTGTAACTTTAAGTTGGATGTCGCCTCGATTGAGCAAGGTTTCGGGGTCAAATTTACCCAGTACTTTGCTGAAGATATGACATTGCTACAGACGTTTATTGATGATGAACTGGTTACGGTCGGTGAGTCGTCGATAGAAGTGACGCTGAGAGGTCGCTTGTTGATTCGTAATATTTGTATGTGCTTCGACAAATACCTACGCCAACGCGCTCGTCAACAACAGTTTTCACGTGTGATTTAACGCCCCACTTATTTGACGACCTTGTGTGAGAATCAGCGCAAGGTCGACCTTTCTATGCGCTGGCTTTTAATTGCGGCCACTCTTCAAGTGGTTTCGGGGTACTAAATAGATAACCTTGCGCATAGTGACAACCCAATCGCTTGGCCAAGTCGGCTTGGAGCGGAGTTTCTACCCCTTCTGCAACAATACTGAATCCAAAACTCCTCGATAGCTTAGTGATGGCGGAAACCACGCTCTCGTCTGCATTATCTTTGGTCAGCTGTTCAATAAAGGCTTTGTCAATTTTGAGGCTATCAAACGGTAGTTTATGTAAGTAGGCAAGGGATGAGTATCCCGTGCCAAAATCATCGATCGCAATACTGATACCAAGGGATTTTAAACGTGTCATGTTCTCGATGATAATTGGATCGTTGTCGGCAATTCTCGATTCAGTCAACTCCACAACGATTTGCCTTGCCGGAAGCGCCGTTTTTGTCAGTGCCGCTTGGAGGAAGTCAACGTAGTGGTGTGATCGCAGTTCACACACAGAGACATTCAGGTGCAACTGGAAATCAGCCGCGAGCTGATGAGTCCGTATCGCCCGTGAAATCGTTCGCATGCTCTGGGTCACCATTTGTTGGCCTATTGCCTCAATGAGACCTGAAGATTCGGCTAACGGAATGAAGTCTAGCGGTGAAATGGGCTCGCCATGTTCGTCTTTTAATCTCAATAACGCTTCCGCGCCGATGGTTTTTCCAGTTTGTAAGTCGACAATCGGTTGAAAGTAGACGTTGAATCGCTGGTGCTCAACGGCATAATGCAACGCCGCTAACAGACGAGCTTTATTTTTAGAGCTTTCGGCCATATCGGGTGTGTAGACGCAGGTTCGGTGGTTATCTTCTTTTGCTTGGCTTAAGGCAATACTTGCATTGCGTAAGTTTAAATCGGCATCACTATTGTGATCCGTGAGTGTTGCGCCTACCGACATATGAAGCGATAGCGACTCCCCGGAAATAATAAAGGGCGCAGTAAATATCTGCCTGATCCTATAAAGGTAATCAAGTAACTCACGCTCATTAAGGTAAGGGAGATAAATGGCAAATTCATCACCAACAGTGCGAGCCAGCACACCATTTTCTACGATAACCCATGCTCTTAGTCTTTCGGCAACGATCGTGAGTAATATATCCGCCTCTTGGTGCCCTAAGCTGTCGTTAATGTCTCTGAACTGGTTAATGTTGATGAGCAGCATGGCGCCTGAGCGTTCATTCAGTTGTTTGTCACACACTTCGATAAACCCAGAACGGCTATACAGCTTTGTTAGTGGGTCTCGGGTAAGTTGCTCGCGTAATGCTCGAAATGAGCTCTCCAAATGTGTTCGCATCGAGGAGAAGTTATTGATGAGTTGGTCGACCTCTCTGATTCGTGTGGACTTGGGGAGTGGATAATCCCAGCGACCATTTGCAATCTGTTGAGAAGCTCGCGCAGTTTCGGTAATCGGTATCGTGAGTTGGTTTAGCGTAAAGACACCAATAACGAGACCAAAAGCGCCGAGTAACAGGCCAACCGCTAAGGTTTTCTGGCTCAAGAGCGGAATATCACCCATTAAATCAGACGCTGAGATAGTGACTACGACATACCAGCTTAGGTTAGTCTCGGTTTGATAATGGCTGACCATGACAAATTGAGTGCTGTTATTGTGCTCAAAAGAAAGCAGTTTCGGCGTGACAAGGTCAGTATTGAGTGTGGTATTACTCAGAAATTGTAAAGTTGGGTGAAGGCTGTTGTCTGCGGAAACGCGATGACCTTGGCTGTTTAAAATGGTTTGATTTTTAGAGTGAGCAATGAGGTCTCGGTTGGCATCAATGACAAAGACGTTGGCTTTATGTGTACGCCTAATACTTTCTAAAAAGTGATTAAAGGTGCTGATTTGGATATCAACGGCGGCAACTCCAACAAACTCACGCTGGTTTTCATAAGCGTAGTAGACGGGAGATAAAGCGGAGATAGTGATTTCCTTTTGCTCATCAGCATTAGTATAAACTTGAGACCATTCAGGAGTGCGACGGTTTTTCATTGGCATGTACCAAGGACGCGTTCTTGGGTCATAAGGCTCGATGCTGTCTTGGATAGTATGCTGGCGCGAAGATCCTGAATAAATATTCAGTTTGTTTTCCGTAACGGCATCCTTGGCCATGAGGGTAAAGTGCTCACCCTCATGGTGTTGTTGAGAGGCTCTAATGCCAACAAATTCACCCTGTTCACCTCCAAAGCCGATCAGGTCAACCTGAGGGACATCCTGATATAACAATTGGAAGGTTGATAATAGATAGTCTTCCATTGCCGTTGTATCGTTAGGGTTATATAAATCATGATATTCAATGGCGTGAGCGATAGCGCTAACCGCGTCCATTGGACGGTCTAAATAGATATCTAAGCTACTGACGACATTGTTGGTTAAACTGGACAGTTGTTTACGACTGACTTCATTCGCAATGTCGTTATAACGCTCACTCTGTAGCCACAGTATTGCGCTAATCGATCCTAAAAAAACCACAATAAAGGGCAATATTAAGGCTTGTTTTAGAGACATGTTAGCAAAAGTCATAAACGGTGCATCATTCTATATGGTCATAAGATCGCCCGATTAAAGCGTTTAACTGGGGCTTTTATTGAGAAGGTTATTATTAATATATCGGCATATCGCAGCGAATATTTAGGTAACTTTGTCACAAATTACCTAAATATCGTACCGGGTGTGTTTGAGTATAGGCAGGTTAGTAGAGCTCTTTAAGTTTTCGCGTCAGTGTATTCCTACCCCAACCTAGTACCTTGGCAGCATCTTGTTTATGGCCATTGGTATGATTAAGCGCTGCTTCAAGTAGGATTCGTTCAAACTGCGGCAGTGACTTATTGAGAATTTCAGACTCACCAGACTCTAAAGCCCCTTTCGCCCAATGCGAAAGCAGCTGTTGCCAGTCACCACCTTCGGTAGAGGTAAACTTTCTTGGTTCATCAAGTAACTCGGGGGGGAGATCACTTGGCAAGATTTCACTGCCACTTGCCATCACCGTTAGCCAGCGGCAAGTATTCTCAAGCTGCCTGACATTACCCGGCCATTCGAGTTTATTGAGAATATCGACTGTGTCGGTACTTAATGATTTGCACTCTACTGCCAGTTCTTCCGCGGCGAGTGATAAAAAGTGGTAAGTGAGTTTTTCTATGTCTTGCTTGCGCTCACGCAGTGCGGGAATGTGTATTCGTATGACGTTAAGGCGATGGTATAAGTCTTCACGAAATTCGCCGTTAGTGACAAGCTTTTCAAGATGCTGGTGGGTGGCGGCGACAATACGGACATCAACTTTAACCGCTGAGTGACCACCCACTCGATAGAACTGTCCATCGGCGAGAACTCGCAGTAAGCGAGTTTGGATATCAAGCGGCATATCACCGATTTCATCTAAAAATAGGGTGCCACCATTCGCTTGCTCAAAACGCCCTTGGCGTACGCTGTTTGCGCCAGTAAACGCCCCTTTCTCATGGCCAAATAATTCGGACTCAATGAGATCTTTAGGTATCGCTGCCATGTTGAGGGCGATGAAAGGCTTGCTTGCGCGTGGGCTGTGACGATGTAGGGCGTGAGCGACCAATTCTTTACCCGTGCCTGATTCACCATTAATAAGCACAGAGATGGAGGAGCGCGATAGTCGACCAATAGCGCGAAACACTTCTTGCATTGCCGGTGCTTCACCGATGATTTCAGGGGCTTCTGTTGCCACGATCTCGTCAGCGCTAAGCGAGCTTTTTTGTTCCTGACTGTGAGCGATTGCTCGCTCGACAAGCGTCAGTGTTTCATCAATATCAAATGGCTTTGGTAAATACTCGAATGCGCCTTTTTGGTAAGCATTAACGGCGGCGTCTAAGTCAGAGTGTGCAGTCATGATAATGACTGGCAGATCAGGCGCTCTTTTTTGTACCTGATTTAACAGTTCGATGCCATCCATCCCTGGCATGCGAATGTCAGACACCAAAACGTCGGGTACTTCTCTTTCCAGCGCCATCAGCACACTTTCTGCGTCTGCGAAGGTTTCGCATTTTATATTTGCTGACGATAGGGTTTTGTCGATCACCCATCGTATTGAGCTGTCGTCATCGACGACCCATACATATCCTTTACTCATAGCCAAACGTCCTTACAGCAAGCCTAATCATCATGCTAGATAGGCAAATAAATGGTAAAAATGGTACGACCGGGCCAACTTTCTACGTCTATTTTTCCATTGTGTTGGTCGATCAAGTTTTGTGAAATTGAGAGCCCGAGTCCGGTACCGCCTTCGCGTCCGCTGACCATGGGATAAAATAAGGTATCTTGTAAATCGGCAGGAATACCGGGTCCGTTATCGATGATTTCAATACGGGCTGCCAGCTTGTGTCTTTGGCCGTGGATATTGGCCTGATGAACCGTGCGGGTGCGTAATGTGATTTTTGCATTGTCTTGTTGCGCGAGGATCTGTGCGGCATTACTGGTAATGTTTAATAGTGCCTGTTCAATTTGATCAGTATCCATGAGAATCGTTGGTAGGCTTGGATCATAATCCCGTTCAATGCAGAGCTGAGATCCGGCTTCTAATTCGACCAGTTGGCGCACTTTCTCTAAAATCAGGTGTAAGTTTTCTTCTTTTTTTGTTCCAGGCTTTTGTGGTCCTAGCAGGCGATCCACTAAGGCTCTGAGTCTATCGGCTTGCTCAATAATAATGCTGGTGTATTCATTGAGGTTCGGGTCAGGCAACATTTTAGATAAAAGTTGCGCGGCTCCGCGTAACCCACCGAGAGGATTTTTTATCTCATGCGCCAAACCTCGCACCAATAATTTGGCGGCTTGTTGCTGAGCGTGCTGATTGAGCTCTTGAGTGAGACGCTTTTGTTGACCAATCTTGCGCATTTCAATCAATAGCATTAGCTCTTTATTCCAAGACATTGGACTCACGGTCACTTCCAGAAGCAAAGGTTTCCCATCGACCACAAAGGTGACATCACTGTCGGTAATACTTTGCCCGCTTTGTAGCGGCTGGGTGAGAAGAGCTAAATCTAGAGAAGCGTGTTGAATAAACTGCGACAGGTGTGAATCCACCAAGCGTTTAGAGCTTTGAGCAAAAAGTTGCTCCGCGGCGGGATTAGCGTAGCGAACCGTTAGGGACTCATCCAACATGAGTGTCGCCGTTACGACATTATTTAATATGGCACTAGTCAGTTCGTTATTTGGCACTCGCTTCCCTTACTCTGCTCGTTATTTGTGCATTGCACATGTTTGAATTCCACTAAGCACCAAAATGGTGCAATCGTTCATTCAAGTATGGCGCAATTTGTCAGCGAGTAAAAGCGAGAACGCCGTCGGTATTGCTATTGCACCGTCGTGCGATGTAAATGCACAGTGATAGTATCTGATGATGCAATAACCTTGCCGCTTTGTTGAACCTGAATCATTAGCGTATGTGTGCCGCGGTCGACATATTTTAATGACCAGTAAGGGTTAGTTTTTGGCGCGCCGTAAGGCTTGCCGTCGAGCAATAGTTGCAGTTTATCGCCGATAGCCAGTGAGCGGCTAATATCACCGGTGACTTCAATAAAGCCCGGATTGCTGCGAATGGTTGAGTCATGTGCAGGAGAAGTGATACGGACACTGAGAGGCTGAGGTTTAGCGTTTTTATTACTGTCTCCAGCAATAGGGCGGTATTCTCGGTCTTTTACGCCCTCGACGTGAGTGACTTCAGGAGGCGGTGGCGTCATATCGGGCATGTTGACCCGTTGGGCATTTGGGTGATCAGCGGTATCGCTAAAGTGCAGGACGCCTTGTTTATCTGTCCAGACAAACACATCAATACTGCTGCTCGCGTGCGAGAAAAAACTGATCAGTAATACGACCCAAAGGCTCTTCATATGATGATTTCCTACATGGTTTGCGGGGATAGTGGGATTCATTTCATAGGGTAGCGTTACTTAGTCTTTGGCTGGATAAAAAAAAGCTCGCCTGCGAGGCGAGCTTTATTATTGATTGCAAGACTGCAACGTACAGTCTGAATTCGAATTATACAGAGTAGTAAAGTTCGAACTCTAATGGGTGCGTTGTCATGTTGATTAGCTCAACATCTTTTGATTTCAGGTCGATGTAAGAATCGATGAAGTCATCAGAGAACACGCCGCCAGCTGTCAAGAATTCACGGTCTGCATCTAGCGCTTTCAGTGCAATCTCTAGAGATTCAGCAACCGTTGGGATTTCTGCTGCTTCTTCTGCTGGTAGGTCGTATAGATCTTTATCCATCGCTTCGCCTGGGTGGATCTTGTTCTTGATACCGTCAAGGCCAGCCATCAGCATTGCTGAGTAGCATAGGTATGGGTTTGCTGCTGGGTCACCAAAGCGAAGCTCGATACGACGTGCTTTCGGGCTTGGTACCACAGGGATACGGATAGAAGCAGAACGGTTACGTGCAGAGTAAGCAAGCATAACTGGTGCTTCGAAGCCTGGTACAAGACGCTTGTACGAGTTCGTTGATGGGTTAGCAAATGCGTTGATAGCACGAGCGTGCTTGATGATGCCGCCGATGTAGTAGATAGCCATCTCAGATAGGCCGCCGTACTTGTCACCAGCAAATAAGTTAACACCGTCTTTAGCAAGAGATTGGTGAACGTGCATACCAGAGCCGTTATCGCCAACAAGTGGTTTAGGCATGAAGGTTGCTGTTTTACCAAATGCATGAGCAACGTTATGAACAACGTACTTATAGATTTGAGTTTCATCAGCTTTCGCTGTTAGCGTGTTGAAGCGAGTTGCGATTTCGTTTTGACCCGCTGTTGCTACTTCATGGTGGTGAGCTTCAACAACAAGGCCCATCTCTTCCATGACTAGACACATTGCTGAACGGATATCTTGAGACGAATCAACAGGAGCAACTGGGAAGTAACCACCTTTCACGCCTGGACGGTGACCTTTGTTACCACCTTCGAAATCAGAACCTGTGTTCCAAGCTGCTTCGATGTCATCAATCTTGAAGAAAGAACCTGACATGTCAGTGTTGAATTTCACGTCATCGAAAAGGAAGAATTCTGGCTCAGGACCAACAAGAACAGTATCTGCAATACCTGTTGCGCGTAGGTATTCTTCAGAACGTTTTGCGATAGAGCGTGGGTCACGGTCGTAGCCTTGCATTGTTGCAGGCTCAAGGATGTCACAACGGATGTTCAACGTTGAATCTTCTGTGAATGGGTCAAGAACTGCGCTTGCTGCGTCAGGCATCATGACCATGTCTGATTCGTTGATACCCTTCCAACCAGCAACAGATGAACCATCGAACATTTTACCTTCTTCAAAGAAGTCAGCGTCGATTTGGTGTGCAGGAATAGAGATGTGTTGCTCTTTACCTTTAGTATCAGTAAAGCGTAGGTCAACGAATTTCACTTCGTTTTCTTGGATCAGCGATAGAACATTTTCTACGGACATCTTGGATAACCTCCAGTGTTATTAATACGGTTTAATAGCTTCGATTTGGGTAATCGGCATTGATTAACGTCTGCTTAATGAAGTGCGTTAATCGATGCTGATTTCTATAAAGCTAAAACCGTGCCAAAAAATAAATCCTTTATTTTTCATTGGTTTGATTCTTTTGTGTGTCAGTTTGGCCTTCTCTGTGCACCAAAATGATCATTGTGCGCACTATATTGGTGCAAATTTATTTTCTTGCACCAAGTTGAATCAATCGCCCATACATTCAGCATGGCTTTTGAATCGATGTCAACCCTAATCAAGCGCTTAGCGCTGACAATGCTGAGGAAGTGGGGCACAATTTCGCCAAGAAAAATGCTGAATTAGAAAAATTTCAACGAAGTTGATCACATATTTTTTGGGTCTAGCCTATTATCTGGTATATTATTGAGCGTTTTTGAAATCCAGCTAGCAGCAATCAAGCGGCAGCCTCTAATGAGTGAAAGAAAAACCCATGTCTACTCCACAGATTGATAAGTTAAGAAACATCGCGATCATCGCGCACGTTGACCACGGTAAAACTACCCTAGTTGATAAATTGCTACAGCAATCCGGTACTCTGGAATCTCGTGGTGAAGCAGAAGAACGCGTGATGGATTCGAACGATATCGAAAAAGAACGTGGTATTACCATTCTTGCTAAAAATACAGCGATCAACTGGAACGATTACCGTATTAATATCGTTGATACTCCTGGACACGCGGACTTCGGTGGTGAAGTTGAGCGTATTATGTCTATGGTTGACTCTGTATTGCTGATCGTTGACGCTGTTGACGGCCCAATGCCTCAAACGCGTTTCGTGACGCAAAAAGCTTTCGCTCACGGCCTTAAGCCAATTGTTGTTATCAACAAAATTGACCGCCCTGGCGCACGCCCTGATTGGGTTATGGACCAAATCTTTGATTTGTTCGACAACCTAGGCGCGACAGATGAGCAACTAGACTTCACTACAGTATACGCATCAGCACTTAATGGCTGGGCGACGATGGAAGAAGGCGTAACTGGCGAAAACATGGAACCATTGTTCCAAGCGGTTGTTGACACAGTAGATGCACCAGCTGTTGACCTAGATGGCCCACTTCAAATGCAAGTGTCTCAACTAGACTACAGCTCATATGTTGGTGTTATCGGCGTATGTCGTGTAACTCGTGGTAGCGTTAAGCCAAACCAACAAGTGTCTATCATCAATGCTGAAGGCAAGAAACGTAACGGTAAAGTCGGTACAGTTCTTGGTTACCTAGGTCTTGATCGCCATGAAGTTGATCAAGCAAATGCGGGTGATATTATTGCTATCACAGGTCTAGGCGAGCTAAAAATCTCAGACACTATCTGTGATGTGAACAATGTTGAAGCGATGACGCCACTGTCTGTTGATGAACCAACAGTAACAATGACATTCCAAGTAAACACTTCTCCGTTCGCGGGTAAAGAAGGTAAGTTCGTAACGTCACGTAACATTCTTGAGCGTCTAGAGAAAGAATTGGTACACAACGTTGCACTACGCGTTGAAGAAACAGATAACCCAGATCGTTTCCGTGTTTCAGGTCGTGGTGAACTTCACCTTTCTATCCTGATCGAAAACATGCGTCGTGAAGGCTTCGAGCTAGCAGTATCTCGTCCAGAAGTTATCATCAAGAAAGATGAAGACGGCAACCTAACAGAACCATTTGAAACGGTAACGATTGATGTTCTAGAAGAGCACCAAGGCGGTATCATGGAAAATATCGGTCTACGTAAAGGTGAGCTGACAGATATGGCTCCAGATGGTAAAGGCCGTGTACGTATGGACTTTATGATGCCTTCTCGTGGTCTTATCGGTTTCCAAACTGAATTCCTAACACTGACATCAGGCTCAGGTCTTCTTTATCACTCATTTGATCACTACGGTCCACACAAAGGTGGCGTAATCGGTCAACGTAACAACGGCGTACTTATCTCTAACGCAACAGGTAAAGCACTGACTTATGCATTGTTTAACCTACAAGAGCGTGGCCGTTTGTTTGCTGAGCACGCAGATGAAGTATACGAAGGTCAGATCATCGGTATTCACAACCGTTCAAACGACCTAACAGTAAACTGTCTGAAAGGTAAGCAACTAACTAACGTTCGTGCTTCTGGTACGGATGAAGCACAGGTTCTTTCGCCACCGATCAAGCACACACTAGAGCAAGCTCTAGAGTTTATCGATGAAGATGAACTAGTAGAAGTAACGCCAGTTAGCATTCGTATTCGTAAGAAGCTTCTTACTGAAAACGAACGTAAACGTGCGGCTCGTCCAGCTAAGTAATTAGCCTCGATATCGCGATAAAAAAAGCCCTGCATTAGCAGGGCTTTTTAATGTCTGGTCATAATAGAGTTAGGTGACATTGCTGTCACCCAGCTCTTATAGTATTTGTTTCAACACCTTATCTGCGCTGACACGAGTAATTTTCTTAATCAGCTTTTGCACTGGCTCTGGATAATTTTCAATTTTTTCCAGTTGCTTGTAGGTACAAATCAGCTGAGTATGTTGAAGAATATTCGCGACTTCTTTGTCGAACTTCTCCGTTAAGTGGGAATAATGGTCTTGTATTAAGATAGCGTTCTCAAGATCCAACTTCCAAGCGCGAGGGTTAAGGTTATTTCCTGTAATGAGCATATAGCGCTTGTCTACCCATAGGCCTTTAAGGTGGAAACTGTTGTCATCGTGTTTCCATAAATTGATGCTCAGATTTCGACTGGCGATGTGCGCTTCATTCGCCTTGGCAAAACGGCGCAGGTTCATTTCATACAGGTAAGGCAGTCCGCCGATGGTTTTAAAGTCTTCTTCTGGTGAGATATAAAAATCATTTGCTGTCTTATCACCCACGACAATGGTCACTTTCACACCGCGCTTAAGCGCTCGCTTAATCTCTTTCGCGACGGGTTTTGGAAAATTAAAGTAAGGTGTACAAATGAAAATTTCATCTTTCGCCAACGCGAGTAACTGCGTGATTCGATGATTTAGCTTATTACGTCGCTTACCAATGCCCACAAGTGGTGTCACAGATACTTGATGTTCATCAGCCGTTTCATTATCGAAGTGGTATTGCGCCTGTGATAGTGACGCTCGTAACTGACGGATCTCAGCTTTAATGTCTTTTACGGTAGGCTTTGCTGATAAAGAAAGGTCATTAACCGCTGGGTTACTGATCATTTCATTTTTTACAAACTCGACCATAGCGTTAGCAAGTTTAGCATTACCTAAAACATGGTAACGGTCAAAACGATAGCGATCTTGGTAATTTAAATAGATATTATTGAGGCTAGCACCGCTATAAATAACTTTATCATCAATAACGAAACCTTTGAGGTGTAGTACACCGAAGACTTCACGACCGCGAACCGGAATGCCGTAAATAGGAATGCCATGCGTGTTCTTTTGACGAAACTCGCGATACATAGTGGCATTACCATCCGATTGAGCCGCGCCAATGAGTCCACGTTGCGCTCGATGCCAGTCAACACAGACCGCAATATCCAATTCAGGATTGTTCTGCTTTGCTTGATACAGCTCGGACATTATTTCGCGTCCAGCATCATCATCTTCAAGATAAAGTGCGACTAGGTAGATTCTTGATTGTGCCTCACGTATCGCTTGAATAAGATATTCACGATAGTCATTGGCTGAATACAAGACATCAAATTGGTTTGGATCTTGAGCCAAAGAGGGAAGCTGTTCAAACGAGTTCCTAAGAGCCATCATGTGGGAGACTTTACCTTTCTTAAATGCAAAATTGCTAACCTAGAATTTTACCAAATTCTTATAGCGAATGGATAGTAAACCGTTGATAAGTTTAATTCGGATCAACGTATTGCATGGCAACCAGTGACTTTCCGCCTTGAATATAGCGTAAAAACAGCTGTTTTAGTGAGTTAGGGAGCGCATCTTTATCAATTGTCTGAAACCCGTGCTGGCAATAAAACGTTTCAAGATGTTCCAACGCAAAGCAAAAATCTTGTTCCGCGAGCTCCTGTTGCACCAGATGCTGCATTAATTTATGTCCCACACCTCGCTGACGATAGTCAGGTATTACTAGCATTCCCGTCATTAAACGACAGTTCTCAATGCGACGAAATCGCACAAGTGCGCACAACTGACTGCCGACTTGAGCGGTGATAATACGCTCATCGGATTTAGGTTTCGCTGCTGGATAGTGCGACTTATAGATTTTCTTTGCCAGCGGTAGCTTTATGGGGGCCAAAAGACCAAAATTTAACGTATCCATAGCCAATGCTTGCTCTGAAGGGATAGAATAGAGGAAGTGTAATCCATCAATGAATGCCCATGCAAACAGAACATAACGCTCAGTTAAGCCCGTTTCACACCTTTGCTATTTCGCAGACTTGTCAGCAATTGGTCACCGTGACCTCTGTCGACGATTTAGTGCAAGCCTATCAAGCACCCGCATGGGCACACCTTCCTAAACTCATGTTGGGCAAAGGGAGTAATGTCCTATTTACTGAGCATTTTGATGGGGTGGTATTGGTCAATCAGCTCATGGGTATTAGCCACTCCAGTAGCGAGCACCATCATCGTTTGCATATCGCCGGTGGTGAAGATTGGCCAAAGCTGGTGGCTTGGTGTGTGGAGCAAGGTTATGCCGGATTAGAGAACTTAGCGTTAATTCCTGGATGTGCAGGCAGTGCGCCAATCCAAAATATTGGTGCTTATGGACTTGAATTTAAAGATGTTTGTGAGTATGTCGATTATCTTTGCTTAGACAGTTTTAAAGTGAAGCGTTTACAGAAAAGTGACTGTGAATTTGGTTACCGAGATTCCATTTTCAAAAAGGCGTTGCACAATAAAGCGATCGTTGTGGCGGTTGGTCTAAAGTTGGAAAAGCGTTGGCAACCAAACTTGTCATATGGGCCGTTGCAGCGCCTTGACCCTAAGACCTGCACCCCGCGTGAGGTGTTTGATATTGTGGTGCAAGTTCGCCAAGACAAATTACCGGATCCATCAAAAGTCGGCAACGCTGGTAGCTTCTTCAAAAACCCTGTTGTTTGCGTTGAAAAGTATCAACATATTAAACAGCAGCACCCAGATCTTGTGGCTTATCCTTTTGAGGGGCAGATGAAGTTGGCAGCAGGGTGGTTGATTGATCAGTGTGGCTTAAAAGGCTGTAGCGTAGGAGGGGCAATGGTCCATCCAAATCAGGCTCTAGTGTTGGTGAATGCTAAGTGCGCAACTGCTCAAGACGTCACGTCGTTAGCAGCCATGGTTCGACAGCGAGTGATCGATAAATTTTCGGTTGAGTTAGAGCATGAAGTTCGCTTTATGGGTCGAACACATGAAATCACTCTCAAGGATTTGTGATGAAAGAGCATCAGGTAAAGCTTGCGATTCTACAACAATTGTCTGAAGGAGGGTTCCACTCAGGTGAAACCCTTGGTGAGTCACTTGGTGTTTCTCGAGCGGCAATTAGCAAACATATTCAGGGTATTCAGCAGTGGGGCGTGGATATTTTTCGCCTACAAGGCAAGGGCTACCAACTGGCTCAACCGATGGAGTTATTGAACGAAGCGCGATTAAGACAGACCTTAACCAGCCCCTTTGAGCTTATCCCAATAATTGACTCAACCAACCAGTATTTGCTGGATAAACAGCAAGCGTTGTCGTCCGGGCAAGTTTGTATCTCTGAGTATCAAGCGAAAGGGCGTGGTCGTCGTGGGCGAGAGTGGGTGTCTCCTTTTGGGGCCAATCTTTATTTATCGATGTATTGGCGACTCGAAGCGGGCATAGCTGCGGCGATGGGGCTGAGTCTTGTCGTTGGTGTCGCCATTGTCGAAGCGCTAGAAAGCCTAGGGATCGAGGGTGTTAAGCTAAAATGGCCAAATGATCTCTACCATAACGATCGCAAACTGGCTGGAATCTTAGTTGAAATGTCAGGTCAGGCTGGGGGGGCGGCGAATCTAGTTATTGGCATGGGCATGAACCTAAGAATGAGTCATCAAACAGAAGGGATCGGCCAGCCTTGGACGTCACTTAGCGATGTCGTGTCAACGCCGTTTAGTCGCAACGACCTCGTAGTCGCGTTTGTTAAAGCATGGCAGCAAGCATTAGAAGACTATGAGTTGAAAGGAATGCAAGGCTTTGTCGAGCGTTGGAATCGGCATGACAACTTCATGGGCAGAGAGGTTAAACTCATCATGGGGAGCAGAGAAATTAAAGGTAAGGTACGAGGAATCGACCCTACCGGTGCGGTGTTATTGGAAACCGCTAATGGTATCGAACCTTTTATTGGTGGTGAAATCTCACTAAGACAAGCAGAGTAAGCTTCTTTGTGGTTCGTTTGTCGAGCAGGGCTTGACGTTGATTCAGCCCTGCCAATAATGCTAGAACCATAGAACCATAGAACCATAGAACCATAGAACCATAGAACCATAGAACCATAGAACCATAGAACCATAGAACCATAGAACCATAGAACCATAGAAC
>NZ_JAKJSR010000034.1:0-56223 GCF_050337155.1 Vibrio cionasavignyae | reverse complement strand
CTTCAAAGGCTACCGTCCACAGTTCTACTTCCGTACAACTGACGTAACTGGTGATATCTCTCTACCAGAAGGCGTAGAAATGGTAATGCCTGGCGACAACATCCAAATGGTTGTTGAGCTAATCGCTCCAATCGCAATGGACGAAGGTCTACGTTTCGCTATCCGTGAAGGTGGCCGTACAGTAGGCGCTGGTGTTGTTGCTAAGATCTTTGCTTAATTTTTAGCAAAATCTTGCGAATACCGCACTAAAAAAGGGGAGCTTAGGCTCCTCTTTTTATTGGCCTATTGTCGTATGTCGTCATTTTCTTCTGTTCCTTTCGGCTCTATGTTATTGAATGAATAGCCTAATTTATTCATTTATCAATCCATCAGACTCTGTTTTGGTTTTCTTTATCCACACCCAAACAACCACCCATTGATTAATTTCCCTTCACCTATTGCAACTCCTAACTTGTTCTGTATAATAGCGCGCTCTGGCCTAGCCAGTTGTGAACCAATGAGCACTGAGGAGTAAACGCCTACTCACGTAGATGTTTAGTAACGTAGACTCAGCTTATGTTCGCAGTTAATACAATTAACCCTTATGTTTTAGCGTTTACACACTAAAACAGATTTAGGTTAATCGAAAATTAGCTGACAATGCATTCAATTAGAATGCTACGGTTTCACATAAATCAATCGACATTCTCTCGCCTTAGCGAGTATGAGTGGCGATATTGTTTGTGTAATAATTAATTTTGGAGCTCTGTCTCATGCAGAACCAACGTATTCGTATCCGCCTAAAGGCTTTTGATTACAAGCTAATCGATCAGTCTACTGCGGAAATCGTTGAAACAGCTAAGCGTACCGGCGCACAGGTTCGTGGTCCTATTCCACTTCCTACTCGTAAAGAGCGTTTCACTGTTCTTACCTCTCCACACGTCAACAAAGATGCACGTGATCAGTACGAAATTCGTACTCACAAGCGTTTGATCGACATCGTTGAGCCAACAGATAAAACTGTTGATGCTCTAATGCGTCTTGATCTTGCTGCTGGCGTTGATGTTCAAATCAGCCTAGGTTAAGGGAGATAAGAATAATGATTGGTCTAGTCGGACGTAAAGTGGGTATGACCCGCGTATTTACCGAAGAAGGCGTTTCTATCCCTGTAACAGTTGTTGAGGTTGAAGCGAACCGTGTAACTCAAGTTAAATCACTTGAGACTGACGGTTATGCAGCAATCCAAATCACTGCAGGTGAGAAGAAAGCTAGCCGTGTTTCTAAGCCAGAAGCTGGCCACTTTGCGAAAGCAGGTGTTGAAGCAGGTCGCGGTCTTTGGGAATTCCGTTTGGAAAACGGCGAAGAGTTTGAACTTGGCGCTGAGCTAAATGTAGAACTATTCAACGACGTTAAAAAAGTAGACGTTACTGGTACATCTAAAGGTAAAGGCTTCCAAGGCGCTGTTAAGCGTTGGAACTTCTCTACTCAAGATATGACTCACGGTAACTCCTTGTCTCACCGTGCACCGGGTTCAATTGGTCAATGCCAAACTCCAGGTCGCGTATTTAAAGGCAAGAAAATGGCAGGTCACATGGGTGCTGAGCGTGTAACGACTCAAAACCTAGAGATCGTACGTGTTGACGCTGAGCGCGGTTTGCTCCTTATTAAAGGTGCAGTACCAGGCTCAACAGGCGGCAACGTGATCGTTAAACCAGCTATTAAAGCATAACGTCTAGGAGTAAGTAATGGAATTGATGGTTAAAGGTGCTGATGCACTAACTGTTTCCGAGACTACTTTCGGACGTGACTTCAACGAAGCTCTTGTACACCAAGTAGTTGTTGCTTATGCAGCAGGTGCTCGTCAAGGTACTCGTGCTCAAAAGACTCGTTCTGAAGTATCTGGCGGTGGCGCTAAGCCATGGCGTCAAAAAGGTACTGGCCGCGCGCGTGCTGGTACAATTCGTAGCCCAATCTGGCGTACAGGTGGTGTTACTTTTGCTGCGAAACCACAAGATCACAGCCAAAAAGTAAACAAAAAAATGTACCGCGGTGCTATGAAAAGCATTCTTTCTGAGCTTGTTCGTCAAGAGCGTCTAGTTGTTGTAGACAACTTCTCAGTTGAAGCACCAAAAACAAAAGAGCTAATTGCTAAGCTTAATGAACTTGAGCTTTCGGACGTTCTTATTGTGACTAGCGAAGTAGATGAGAATCTATTCTTAGCTGCTCGTAACCTTTACAAAGTTGATGCTCGTGACGTTGCTGCGATTGATCCAGTAAGTCTAATCGGCTTCAACAAGGTTCTAATGACTGCTGACGCAGTTAAGCAAGTTGAGGAGATGCTAGCATGATCACTGAAGAGCGTATCCTAAAAGTTCTACGTGCTCCGCACATTTCTGAGAAAGCAACTATGGCTGCAGAGAAAGCGAACACTATCGTTTTCAAAGTAGCAAAAGATGCAACGAAGAAAGAGATCAAAGCAGCTGTTGAAAAGCTATTTGAAGTTGAAGTTAAGTCTGTAAATACTCTTATTCTTAAGGGTAAGACTAAACGCCAAGGTCTACGCCAAGGTCGCCGCAGCGACGTTAAGAAAGCGTATGTTACTTTGGCTGAAGGTCAAGACCTTGACTTTGTTGGCGGCGCGGAATAACAGGAGTAGTTAAGAATGGCTATTGTTAAATGTAAGCCGACTTCCCCTGGTCGTCGTCACGTTGTTAAAGTTGTTAACACTGACCTGCACAAGGGTAAGCCATACGCACCACTTCTAGAGAAAAACTCTAAGAACGGTGGTCGTAACAACAACGGTCGTATCACAGTACGTCACATCGGTGGTGGTCACAAACATCACTACCGTTTGATTGACTTCAAACGTACTAAAGATGGCATCCCAGCGAAAGTTGAGCGCCTAGAATACGATCCAAACCGTAGCGCAAACATTGCTCTAGTTCTGTACGCAGACGGTGAGCGCCGCTACATTATCGCACCAAAGGGCATCCAAGCGGGTGACTCTATCCAGTCAGGTGTTGATGCGCCAATCAAAGCAGGTAACACTCTGCCGATGCGTAACATCCCTGTAGGTTCTACAGTTCACTGTGTTGAGCTGAAGCCTGGTAAAGGTGCACAAATTGCTCGTTCTGCAGGTGCATACGCACAACTTATCGCTCGCGATGGTGCATATGTAACTCTACGCCTACGTTCAGGTGAAATGCGCAAAGTATTATCAGAAGGCCGTGCTACGCTCGGTGAAGTTGGTAATGCAGAGCACATGCTACGTGAACTAGGTAAAGCTGGTGCTAGCCGCTGGCGCGGTGTTCGTCCAACCGTTCGCGGTGTGGTAATGAACCCGGTAGACCACCCACACGGTGGTGGTGAAGGTCGTACTTCTGGTGGCCGTCATCCAGTATCTCCTTGGGGTCAGCCTACTAAAGGCTTTAAGACTCGTAAGAACAAGCGCACTGACAAGTACATCGTACGTCGTCGTAATAAATAATCTATAAAGAGGAATCGCCATGCCACGTTCTCTCAAGAAAGGTCCTTTTATTGACCTACACTTGCTGAAGAAGGTAGAGAAAGCGGTGGAAAGCGGAGACAAAAAGCCTGTTAAGACTTGGTCCCGTCGCTCAATGATCATACCTACTATGATCGGTTTGACCATCGCTGTCCATAATGGTCGTCAGCACGTACCAGTTTTCGTTACCGAAGAAATGATCGGTCACAAACTGGGTGAATTTGCACCAACTCGCACTTATCGCGGCCATGCTGCAGATAAGAAAGCTAAGAAGAAATAGGAGTAGATGATGGAAGCTATCGCTAAACATAACTTTGCTCGTATTTCTCCACAGAAAGCTCGCTTAGTTGCAGACCAAATCCGCGGTAAAAACGTGGATCAAGCGCTAGAACTACTTACTTTCAGCAACAAAAAAGCTGCTGAATTGATCAAGAAAGTTCTAGAATCAGCAATCGCGAATGCGGAACATAACGAAGGTGCAGATATCGACGATCTTAATGTCGCTAAAATCTTCGTAGATGAAGGCCCTATCATGAAGCGTATTATGCCTCGTGCTAAAGGCCGTGCCGACCGTATCTTGAAGCGTTCAAGCCACATCACTGTTGTTGTAGCAGATCGCTAAAAGCTAGGAGATAAGCAATGGGTCAGAAAGTACATCCAAATGGTATTCGTCTTGGCATCGTTAAGCCTTGGAATGCTACATGGTTTGCTAATACCAAAGATTTCGCTGACAACCTAGACGGCGACTTCAAGGTACGTCAGTTTCTTACTAAGGAACTAGCAAAAGCGTCTCTATCACGCATCGTTATCGAGCGTCCAGCGAAGAGCATCCGTGTGACTATTCACACTGCTCGTCCTGGTGTTGTTATCGGTAAGAAAGGTGAAGACGTTGAGAAGCTACGCACAGCTGTAGCTAAAATCGCAGGTGTACCAGCGCAAATTAACATCGCTGAAGTACGTAAGCCTGAGCTAGACGGCAAGTTAGTTGCTGATAGCATCGCGTCTCAACTAGAGCGTCGTGTTATGTTCCGTCGTGCTATGAAGCGCGCGGTTCAGAATGCTATGCGTCTAGGCGCTAAAGGTATCAAAGTGGAAGTAAGCGGTCGTCTAGGCGGCGCTGAAATTGCACGTTCTGAGTGGTATCGTGAAGGTCGTGTACCTCTACATACTCTACGTGCTGACATTGATTACGCAACTTCTTCGGCTCACACCCAATACGGTGTGATCGGCATTAAAGTTTGGATCTTCAAAGGTGAGATTCTAGGCGGAATGCCAGCTGCTAACGCAGTAGAGCCGAAAGGCGATAAGCCTAAGAAGCAGCGTAAAGGCCGTAAGTAAGGAGTCGACAGATGCTACAACCTAAACGTACTAAGTTCCGTAAGGTTCAGACTGGTCGTAACCGTGGTCTAGCTAAAGGTACTGATGTAAGCTTCGGCGAATTCGGTCTTAAAGCTGTTGGCCGTGGTCGTTTGACTGCTCGTCAAATCGAAGCGGCACGTCGTGCGATGACACGTCACGTGAAGCGTCAAGGTCAAATCTGGATCCGTGTGTTCCCAGATAAGCCAATCACAGAAAAACCACTTGAAGTTCGTCAAGGTAAGGGTAAAGGTAACGTTGAGTACTGGGTAGCCCAAATCCAACCTGGAAAGGTTATGTACGAAATGGACGGTGTACCTGAAGAGTTGGCACGTGAAGCGTTCCGCCTAGCGGCTCGCAAACTGCCGTTCAAAACTACATTTGTAACTAAGCAGGTGATGTGATGAAAGCACAAGATCTACGCGAAAAAAGCGTTGAAGAGCTTAACGCCGAGCTATTGAATTTGCTACGTGAACAGTTTAACTTGCGCATGCAAGGTGCAACTGGTCAACTTCAGCAAACTCATACTCTTAAAGCTGTACGCCGTGATATCGCACGTGTGAAAACTGTTTTGACTGAGAAGGCAGGCGCATAATGAGCGACAAAATTCGTACCCAACTAGGTCGTGTAATTAGCAACAAGGCTGATAAGTCTATTGTTGTTGCAATCGAACGCATGGTTAAACACCCAATTTACGGTAAATTCGTAAAGCGTACGACTAAACTACACGCACATGACGAAAACAACGAGTGTGGCATTGGCGACACTGTTGAAGTTCGTGAATGTCGTCCACTGTCTAAGATGAAGTCTTGGACATTGGTAAACATCGTAGAAAAAGCGAAATCTTAATTAAGAATTCTGCTTAAAAATCAAGCGGCTCCGATTTAATTTGGGGGCCGCTTATTTTTTGTCTACCCAATCTCAAAAAAGGGTGGTATAGTTCGCATCCCTTTAAAGAGGCAGCCCGACCCGAGAGGGTCTAGTTTTTAATATTTAGCGGAGCACTAACATGATCCAAATGCAAAGTACACTCGACGCTGCGGATAACTCCGGCGCTCGTAGAGTAATGTGTATTAAGGTTCTGGGTGGCTCTCACCGCCGTTATGCACACATCGGTGATGTCATCAAGGTTACTGTGAAAGAAGCAATTCCTCGCGGTAAAGTAAAAAAAGGTGATGTCCTGAAGGCGGTGGTAGTTCGCACCCGTAAAGGCGTACGTCGTCCAGATGGCTCTGTCATTCGCTTCGACCGCAACGCTTGTGTATTGTTGAACGACACTACTGAGCAACCAGTCGGCACACGTATCTTTGGTCCAGTGACTCGTGAACTTCGTAATGCGAAATTCATGAAGATTGTTTCACTAGCACCAGAAGTTCTGTAAGGAGCGGCAACATGGCAGCTAAAATCCGTCGTAACGACGAAGTAATCGTTCTTGCTGGTAAAGATAAAGGCAAGAAAGGTAAAGTAACTAAGGTTCTAGCGACCGGTAAAGTTATCGTTGAAGGCATTAACCTTGTTAAGAAGCACCAAAAGCCGGTTCCGGCTCTAGGTCAACAAGGTGGCATCGTTGAACAAGAAGCAGCTATTGATGCTTCTAACGTTGCAGTTTTCAACGCGGCTACTGGTAAAGCAGACCGCATCGGTTTCCGTATCGAAGATGGCAAGAAAGTTCGTTTCTTCAAATCTAACGGCGAAACTGTTTCTAACTAATTAGAAGTAATTTGGAGTTCTACTATGGCGAAACTGCATGATTACTACAAGTCGTCTGTAGTTGCTGAACTGACCAAAGAGTTCAGCTACTCAAGCGTCATGCAAGTCCCTAGGATTGAGAAAATCACCCTAAACATGGGCGTTGGTGAAGCAATCAACGATAAGAAACTGCTAGAAAACGCAGCAGCTGATATGGCAACGATCTCTGGTCAAAAGCCACTTATCACTAAAGCGCGTAAATCTGTTGCAGGTTTCAAAATTCGTGAAGGCTACCCAATTGGTTGTAAAGTAACCTTGCGTGGCGAACGTATGTGGGAATTTTTAGAGCGTTTAATCTCTATCGCACTTCCACGTGTACGTGACTTCCGTGGCGTTAGCGCTAAGTCTTTTGACGGACGCGGTAACTACAGCATGGGCGTTCGCGAGCAAATCATCTTCCCGGAAATCGACTACGATAAAGTAGACCGTGTTCGTGGCCTAGACATCACTATTACGACGTCTGCTGCAAACGATGAGGAAGGCCGAGCTCTGCTGGCTGCCTTTAACTTCCCATTCCGTAAGTAAGGTGAAGGGTTACTGTTATGGCTAAACAATCAATGAAAGCGCGCGAAGTAAAACGCGCGAAGCTAGTAGCTAAGTTCGCAGAAAAGCGTTCTGCGCTAAAAGCTATCATTAGCGATGTTAACGCATCAGAAGAAGATCGTTGGAATGCGGTTCTTAAACTGCAATCTCTTCCACGTGATTCAAGTGCATCACGTCAGCGCAACCGTTGCAACCAAACTGGTCGTCCACACGGTTTCCTACGTAAGTTCGGTCTCAGCCGTATTAAAGTTCGCGAAGCTTGCATGAAAGGCGAGATTCCTGGACTTCGTAAGGCTAGCTGGTAATTGCCACTTAATCATTTGGAGTAAATCATATGAGCATGCAAGATCCGATTTCGGATATGCTGACCCGTATTCGTAACGGTCAGGCAGCAAATAAAGTTGCTGTTAAAATGCCTTCTTCAAAGCTTAAAGTTGCAATTGCTGCTTTGCTAAAAGCTGAAGGTTATATTACAGATTTCGCTGTTGAAGGCGAAACAAAACCTGAGCTAGAAGTTACACTTAAGTACTTCCAAGCTAAACCTGTAATCGAGCAAATCAAACGTGTATCTCGTCCTGGTCTTCGTGTTTACAAGAAGAACAACGAGCTACCATCTGTAATGGGTGGTTTGGGTATTGCTGTCGTATCTACTTCCAAGGGTCTGATGTCAGACCGTGCTGCTCGTAAAGCATGCCTTGGCGGTGAAATCATCTGTTACGTAGCTTAATAGGAGTAGACTATGTCTCGTGTTGCTAAAGCACCTGTCGCTATTCCAGCTGGCGTAGAGGTGAAACTAAACGGCCAAGAAGTTACTGTAAAAGGTAGCAAAGGTGAACTTACTCGCGTTCTTAACAGCGCAGTAGTTGTTGCACAGGAAGAGAACAACCTAACTTTCGGACCGAAAGAAGGTGTTGCTAACGCTTGGGCACAAGCAGGTACTGCTCGTGCACTAGTTAACAACATGGTTGTTGGTGTTACCGAAGGCTTTACTAAGAAACTGACTCTTAAGGGTGTTGGTTACCGTGCTGCTATTAAAGGCAACGCTGTAGGCCTAACTCTAGGTTTCTCTCACCCAGTTGAGCACGAGTTGCCAGCGGGTATTAAAGCCGAGTGTCCTAGCCAAACTGAGATCATCATTACTGGTTGCGATAAGCAATTAGTAGGTCAAGTTGCAGCTGACATTCGTTCTTACCGTGAGCCTGAGCCTTATAAAGGCAAAGGTGTTCGTTACGCAGATGAAAATGTGCGTACCAAAGAAGCTAAGAAAAAGTAAGGTAACACTATGGATAAGAAAGCATCTCGCATCCGTCGTGCTACACGTGCGCGTCGTAAGATTGCAGAACTGGGTGCAACTCGCCTAGTTGTACACCGTACTCCACGTCATGTGTACGCTCAGGTTATCGCATCAAACGGCTCTGAGGTCATCGCTTCCGCTTCTACTGTAGAAAAAGCGATCCGTGAGCAAGTTAAGAACACTGGTAACATCGAAGCAGCTCAAGCAATTGGTAAAGCAATTGCAGAACGCGCTCTTGAAAAAGGCGTTTCTACAGTTGCATTCGATCGCTCTGGTTTCCAATACCACGGTCGAGTAGCGGCGCTAGCAGAATCTGCTCGCGAAGCTGGTCTGAAATTCTAAGGTAGGGTTGGACGATGGCAAAAGAACAACAACAAGCTAGTGATTTGCAAGAAAAGCTAATCGCTGTTAACCGCGTTTCTAAGACGGTTAAGGGTGGTCGAATCATGAGCTTCACTGCACTAACAGTAGTTGGTGACGGTAACGGTCGTGTAGGTTTCGGTTACGGTAAAGCCCGTGAAGTACCTGCTGCGATTCAAAAAGCAATGGAAAAAGCACGTCGTAACATGGTTACGATTTCGCTTAACGAAGGCACTCTTCACCACGCGGTGAAAGGTCGTCATTCGGGCTCTAAGATCTACATGCAGCCAGCTGCAGAAGGTACTGGTATCATCGCCGGCGGTGCGATGCGTGCAGTACTTGAAGTTGTAGGTGTTCACAACGTATTAGCGAAAGCTTACGGTTCAACTAACCCAATCAACGTTGTTCGCGCAACGATTGCTGGTCTAGTAGACGTTAAGTCACCAGAAATGGTAGCTGCTAAGCGTGGTCTAACTGTTGAATCGATTTCGGAGTAAGAACCATGGCTAATACTATTAAAGTGACTCAAACTAAGAGTTCAATCGGTCGTCTACCTAAGCACAAAGCGTGTCTTAAAGGTTTAGGCCTTCGTAAAATCAACCATACAGTAGAACTTGAAGATACTCCGTGTGTACGCGGTATGATCAACAAGGTTTACTACATGGTTAAAGTTGAGGAGTAATCAGAATGCGTTTGAATACTCTATCACCGGCTGCGGGTTCTAAGCCTTCTAAGAAGCGCGTAGGCCGTGGTATCGGTTCTGGCCTTGGTAAAACAGCAGGTCGTGGTCATAAAGGCCAAAAATCACGCTCTGGCGGCAGTGTTCGTCCAGGCTTTGAAGGCGGTCAAATGCCTTTGAAACAGCGTCTACCTAAATTCGGTTTCACTTCTCGTAAGAGCCTAGTGTCTGCTGAAGTTCGTCTAGCTGAGCTAGCGAAAGTAACAGGTGACGTTGTTGATCTAAACAGTCTTAAAGCGGCTAACGTTATCACTAAGAACATCGAATTTGTAAAAGTTGTTCTTTCAGGTGAACTAACGAAAGCTGTGACTGTTAAAGGTCTACGCGTGACTAAAGGTGCTAAAGCTGCAATCGAAGCTGCAGGCGGTAAAATCGAGGAATAATCTCGAGGGATGAGGTACAGATGGCTAAGAAACCAGGACAAGATTTTAACAGTGCAAAAAGTGGCTTAAACGAGCTCAAGTCGCGCCTTTTATTCGTACTTGGTGCGTTACTCGTGTTTCGTGCTGGCTCTTTTGTGCCGATTCCTGGTATTGACGCGGCTGTACTTGCCGATTTGTTCGAACAGCAAAAAGGTACCATCGTAGAAATGTTTAACATGTTCTCCGGTGGTGCTCTAGAGCGTGCATCTATTTTAGCACTGGGCATCATGCCGTATATTTCGGCATCTATTGTTGTCCAGTTGCTAACTGTAGTTCATCCAGCGTTAGCCGAACTCAAAAAAGAGGGTGAGGCAGGGCGTCGTAAGATTAGCCAATATACGCGTTATGGTACGCTTGTACTTGCAACTTTCCAGGCAATAGGTATTGCAACTGGCCTTCCAAACATGGTCAATAATCTGGTTGTTATCAACCAAACCATGTTTACGCTAATTGCGACCGTAAGTTTAGTAACCGGTACCATGTTCTTAATGTGGTTAGGTGAACAAATTACAGAGCGTGGAATCGGGAATGGTATTTCTATTCTCATCTTTGCAGGTATTGTTGCTGGGTTGCCTTCGGCAATCGGTCAAACAATCGAGCAAGCGCGTCAAGGTGAACTGCACGTTCTTCTTTTGTTGTTTATTGCTGTATTAGCTTTTGCAGTTATTTACTTTGTAGTGTTCATGGAGCGTGGTCAACGTCGAATCGTCGTTAACTATGCGAAAAGACAGCAAGGCCGTAAGGTATTTGCAGCTCAAAGTACTCACTTGCCGTTGAAAATCAACATGGCAGGTGTAATTCCGGCAATCTTTGCATCAAGTATTATCCTGTTCCCAGGAACATTGGCTCAGTGGTTTGGTCAAAATGGTGAGAGCAGCGCATTCGGTTGGTTAACTGATGTGTCTTTGGCTCTTAGCCCTGGTCAACCATTGTATGTAATGCTTTATGCTGCAGCGATAATTTTCTTCTGTTTCTTCTATACGGCGTTGGTTTTCAACCCAAGAGAAACAGCAGATAATTTGAAGAAGTCTGGTGCATTCGTACCCGGTATCCGCCCAGGAGAGCAGACAGCGAAGTATATCGATAAAGTAATGACTAGATTAACCCTAGCGGGTGCGCTATACATTACCTTTATATGTCTGATTCCCGAGTTCATGATGGTCGCTTGGAACGTACGTTTCTATTTTGGCGGCACATCACTACTAATCGTAGTGGTAGTTATCATGGATTTCATGGCACAGGTACAGACTCATCTGATGTCTCAACAGTATGATTCTGTGTTGAAAAAAGCAAATCTGAAGGGCTCCGGCCGCTAATTCAGATTTCATTTACGGAGTTTAGCAATGAAAGTTCGTGCTTCCGTTAAAAAAATCTGCCGTAACTGTAAAGTCATTAAGCGCAACGGTGTTGTGCGAGTGATCTGCAGTGAGCCAAAGCACAAACAGCGCCAAGGCTAATTAAGCAGAAGTTTTTACTTGAAATATGAGGTATGGTCGAGTATATTCCTCGACCTACCTTTTGCGTGCAAAAGAAGTAGTATCCCGCAACGTATCCTAGACGGGCTTTGTTGCGGATAATTCTTTTCGATACACTATGGAGTGAATAATGGCCCGTATAGCAGGCATTAACATTCCTGATCAAAAGCATGCTGTAATCGCATTAACTGCGATTTATGGCATCGGTAAGACTCGCTCTCAAGCTATTCTAGCTGAAGTGGGTATTGCTGAAGATGTTAAGATCAGTGAACTAAATGAAGAACAGATCGATCAACTGCGTGATGGTGTTGCAAAATACACTGTAGAAGGTGATCTACGTCGTGAAGTATCAATGAACATCAAGCGTCTTATGGACCTTGGCTGTTACCGTGGTCTTCGTCATCGTCGCAGTCTACCACTACGTGGACAGCGTACTAAAACCAACGCTCGCACCCGCAAGGGTCCGCGTAAGCCGATCAAGAAATAGTCGGGAAGGTAGAGTACAATGGCTAAACAACCAACACGCGCTCGTAAGCGCGTACGCAAGCAAGTTGCTGATGGCGTAGCGCACATTCATGCTTCTTTCAATAATACAATCGTAACCATTACTGACCGTCAAGGTAACGCTCTTGCTTGGGCTACTGCAGGTGGTTCAGGTTTCCGTGGCTCTCGTAAATCCACTCCGTTTGCTGCACAGGTTGCTGCTGAACGTTGTGCTGAAATGGCGAAAGAATACGGTCTAAAGAACTTGGAAGTTATGGTTAAGGGTCCAGGTCCAGGTCGCGAATCTACTGTTCGTGCACTGAACGCTGCTGGTTTCCGCATCACAAACATTGTTGATGCTACACCAATCCCTCATAACGGTTGTCGTCCACCTAAGAAACGTCGCGTATAAACGTATAACGTTTCTGGGATAATTGGAGAAGAATCATGGCAAGATATTTGGGTCCTAAGCTGAAGCTTAGCCGTCGCGAAGGTACTGACTTATTCCTTAAGTCTGGTGTACGTGCGATCGATACCAAGTGTAAAATTGATAACGCACCAGGTGTACACGGCGCTCGTCGCGGTCGTCTATCTGAATATGGCGTTCAGCTTCGTGAGAAGCAAAAAGTTCGTCGTATCTACGGCGTTCTAGAAAAACAATTCCGTAACTATTACAAAGAAGCTGCTCGCCTTAAGGGCAACACGGGTGAAAACCTACTTCAGCTTCTTGAAGGTCGTCTTGACAACGTAGTTTACCGCATGGGCTTTGGCGCAACTCGCGCAGAAGCACGTCAACTAGTTAGCCACAAAGCTATCGTAGTTAACGGTAAAGTTGTAAACGTTCCTTCTTTCAAAGTTTCGGCTAACGACGTTGTTACTATCCGCGAGAAAGCTAAACAGCAAGCTCGTATTAAGGCTGCTCTAGAAGTTGCTGAACAACGTGAAAAACCAACTTGGATTGAAGTAGATGCTGGTAAGATGGAAGGTACATTCAAGCGTATGCCTGAGCGTTCTGACCTATCTGCTGACATTAACGAACACTTGATCGTCGAGCTTTACTCTAAGTAAGGTTTAAACAAAAGAGAGGACACAATGCAGGGTTCTGTAACAGAATTTCTTAAGCCACGTCTTGTTGATATTGAACAGATCAGCACGACACACGCAAAAGTAACTCTTGAGCCATTAGAGCGTGGTTTCGGTCACACTCTAGGTAATGCACTTCGTCGCATTCTATTATCTTCTATGCCAGGTTGTGCTGTAACAGAAGTTGAAATAGAAGGCGTTCTGCACGAGTACAGCACTAAAGAAGGCGTTCAAGAAGATATCCTTGAGATATTGCTTAACTTGAAAGGTCTAGCTGTTCGCGTTGCCGAAGGCAAAGATGAAGTATTCATTACGCTGAATAAATCAGGCTCAGGCCCTGTTGTTGCAGGTGACATCACCCATGATGGTGATGTAGAGATCGCTAACCCAGAACACGTTATTTGTCACCTAACGGATGACAACGCTGAGATCGCTATGCGTATCAAAGTTGAACGTGGTCGTGGTTACGTTCCAGCTTCAGCTCGTATCCATACTGAAGAAGATGAGCGTCCAATCGGTCGTCTACTTGTAGATGCTACATACAGCCCAGTCGATAAAATCGCCTATGCTGTTGAAGCAGCTCGTGTAGAACAACGTACTGACTTAGACAAGCTTGTCATCGACATGGAAACGAACGGTACTCTTGAACCTGAGGAAGCTATCCGTCGCGCAGCTACTATTTTAGCTGAGCAATTGGATGCATTCGTAGATCTTCGCGATGTACGTGTTCCTGAGGAGAAAGAAGAGAAGCCGGAGTTCGATCCTATTCTACTGCGTCCTGTAGACGATCTTGAACTAACAGTTCGCTCTGCTAACTGTCTGAAAGCAGAAGCGATTCACTACATCGGTGATCTTGTACAGCGTACTGAGGTTGAGCTACTTAAAACGCCTAACCTTGGTAAAAAATCTCTTACTGAGATTAAAGACGTACTTGCATCACGTGGTCTTTCTCTGGGCATGCGCCTAGAAAACTGGCCACCAGCGTCTATCGCTGAAGATTAATCGATACTAGTTAGAAGGATTAGGTCATGCGCCATCGTAAGAGTGGTCGTCAACTCAACCGCAACAGCAGTCATCGCAAAGCGATGTTCAGCAATATGGCTAGCTCTCTTGTACGTCATGAAGTAATCAAGACTACATTGCCTAAAGCAAAAGAGCTACGTCGCGTAGTTGAGCCTTTGATTACACTAGCTAAGACTGACAGTGTTGCTAACCGTCGTCTAGCATTTGCACGTACTCGTGATAACGAAGTAGTTGCGAAACTATTCAACGAACTAGGTCCACGTTTTGCTGCCCGTCAAGGCGGTTATACACGTATCCTAAAAGCTGGCTTCCGTGCTGGTGATAAAGCTCCAATGGCTTACATTGAGCTTGTAGATCGCCCAGAAGCATCTGAAGAAGCTGCTGCTGAGTAATCAGTAGGTTCGTAAGAACTGAAAAGCCGAGCATTTATGCTCGGCTTTTTTGTATCTGCATGTTAGTGAACTAAGATATTGGAAACTCAGTTCCTAGAGGTGACGTTAGCTTATCGCTATCAATTATTGCCAAAGGCTCGTTAGCGAACTGAGCAGTTCGGAACTCGCGCCTTGTTTTCCTAAGTATTCCAATACGACAGGCGCAAATTGCGAAATCATACTTGGGTCGAGCCCAACGGATGAGAAGGCACTTTTAACACCCTCCATACTTTCCACCGATTTTAGTAATCCACTACTATCCAAAGATGACAGACCCGGAATGAGTGAGTGGAGCTCGGTTACGCCACTAGTTCCCAGTTGACTCTGAGCTAAAGAGAGTAGCGCCCCTGCGCCAGCAGAGGCTTGCTCGGGGGACACTGATAAATTATTTGTTAGGTCATTGATCATCGCGGAGTCTTGAAATTGGCTCAATGAATTAGCACTACTCAGCAGACTATTCGCTGAGTCTGAGTCAATCTTGGGTAAATCGAATTCGGCCATTACTGGTAAGGTCAAAAGAGAAAATGATAATGCGAGGGGAAGAGTGTTGTTCATAATACGATCCATTTAAATGTGCTCGATCGTAAGTGTAGACAAAAAAAAAGCAGTGACGAATCACTGCTTGGTATATTTTTTCTTTGAAGATTAGCCTAGGATTTCTAGAAGCTCTACTTCAAATACAAGTGCTGCAAATGGTGGGATTGCTGCGCCAGCGCCGCGTTCACCGTATGCAAGATCTTGTGGGATACAAAGTTTCCACTTAGAACCAACAGGCATTAGTTGAAGTGCTTCAACCCAACCTTTAATTACGCCAGTTACTGGGAACTCAGCTGGCTGGCCACGTGATACAGAGCTGTCAAAAACAGTACCGTCAGTTAGCTCGCCGTGATAGTGAACACGTACAGTGTTGTCTGAAGTTGGAATTTCACCAGTACCTTCAGTGATGATTTCGTATTGTAGACCAGATTCAAGAACAGTCACTTCTGGACGAAGTGCGTTGTCTGCTAGGAATACTTCACCGTCTGCTGCAGCTGCTTTAGCCGCTTCTTGACGCGCAGATTCCGCACGTGTGTGCAGATCTTGTAATGCGTTGTTGATCTCATCAATTTCGATTTCTGGCATATCACCAGTAAGCGCTGTTGCAATACCTTTAGCGATCGCATCAACGTTAAGACCTTCTAGGCCGCTTCCAGCAAGTTGTTGGCCCATTTGTAGACCAATACCGTAGCTTGCTTTTTGTTCTACAGTTTCTAATTTCACGTCAGACATGACGGTCTCTCTTTACTTATCGAATGAAGCCGAAAGGATACCAGTTCTGAAATAAAACCGGAATGGTCTTAAGAAGTTTTACTATTTAATTTGAGGAAGTTGTAAAACTTGTGACATTAGACTGCTATAAATAGGTTTTCCTACGATTTTTCTATACTCTGATCGTGGGTTTTCTTAAACTGGAGCCGTTGTGTAGCAGGAGACGGATAGGAATGAATCGTCGTCAAAGGAAAAAGCAGAAAAGCGATCCCTTACAATCGTTTAAGGCCTTATGGGCAAACATCGACTTTTCAAAGATAAAAATGACCATTCAATCAGAAGGGTTAAGAGCTAAGGAAAAGTCCCGTACGTTTTGGCTGGGCTTACCTCGGTTGCATCGTCGTTTATTGAGTGTCATCGCCCCTGTCGTAATTGTATTATTGCTTTGGCCTTCAAGTGAGGGCGATGTGTCACAACCAAGTCCAACTAATCAACGTGTGACGGTGAGCGTCAATACTCAATCATTGAGTGAACAAAGCGGTGTTGTCCAAGCTGAAGAGGCGGTTGAGACGCAATGGCATGAATATACGGTAAAGAAAGGCGATACGTTGGCGCAAGTTTTTCGCAAGAATCAACTGCCGATGGCTGATCTGAATTCGTTGGCTCGTGTTGAAGGCAGTGACAAACCGTTAAGCCGAATTAAACAGGGGCAGCTTATTCGCTTCAAGTACAGCCCAGAGGGGCAGCTCGATATCTTGCAGATCGAAAAAGGCGAGCAATCTGTTATGTTTTTCCGTCTATCAGACGGCGGTTTTGGACGTAGTAAGTAGCGTAATCAGGCTGACGCTATCGCGTCAGTCTCATGTCTATATGTGGGATATCGTCTTCGAGATATTGCTCTGAACAAGCACAAAACCCATGCTTTCCATAATAGGCTTGGAGATGATACTGAGCACCAATTGTGATATTTTCATTTGGCCATAGTCGGTCACATTCTTTGATTGCCTGATCAATGAGATCATGTCCTAGCCCATTTCCTCGATGGCTTTCTTTAGTCGCAACACGCCCAATGCTAACCTCATTGTAGCTGGCCCCCTTAGGTAACAGTCTCGCGCAGGCGATAAGTTCATCCCCATGATAGCCAAGTAGTTGGTGTACGCCTTCTTGGTGATCTTTATCATCGAGCTCTGGATAGGGGCAAGTTTGCTCAACAACGAACACATCAACTCGCAATTTTAGTAGTCGATACAACTCTAGTGTACTTAATTCATTAAATGTCTTTGTTTTCCAAGTTAGCATTCACTTATCACCTATAGCTGATCAGCGTTTAGAGTAAACCGGATGAATTAAAAAAGCCACGCGTCAGCGTGGCTTAATACTCATGAGCAGGCGAATTATTTTTGTAGGTCTATACGATAGACAGCAAAGCCAACGTCATCCGTCGCGACTTTCTCCATTGGATATTGACCTTTGTCTTTAATAAATTGTGCCGCCTTGTCAGAAGGTGATGTCTCAAAACGAACATCAACTTTTACTTTTGATGTAATCGGCGCAAACGTCCAGTTGTTATCAGCGCTAGGTGTCACTTCCCCTTTTTCTTTACTGATCTTAGAGATGTAATTTGCCACGATAGTGCGGTTTTCATCTGGAGAATCAAAGGCGATAAACTCACTGCCTGTTCCCGGGAACTTGTTACTGTATGCGCGATAGTTGTTGGTCGCGACAATGAAGGTTTGATCCATATCGATAGGTTTACCTTGGTAGGTCAGACCGACAATACGCTCACTGTCTTCATTCAGTGGCTTGCAGTTGCCATCGTAACGAGCCGGTTGGGTTACGTCGATTTGATAGTTTACCCCATCCATAACATCGAAGTTATATGTACGGAAGCCATCCCAATCAATGAGAGACTGTGGTTGGTCAGTGGTAATATCAATTTGTTTAAATTGCCCAGCAGAACACTCTAGCCATTCTTTTACTTCTTTACCTGACATTTTTAATGCCACAAGCGTGTTTGGATAGAGATACAGATCGGCAGCATTTCGGAAAGTCAGTTGGCCTGACTCAACTTCAGTAAAGTTAGCTGGGTCATTTTTTCGACCGCCCGCTTTAAATGGCGCTGCTGCAGAAAGGACTGGAAGACCATCCAAGTCAGGGTCGCCTTGGATCATGGTTTCTACATAGTCTTTTTGTGCCAAGTTAACGATTTGCACGGTAGGGTCATCTTGTACTAATGCCAGGAAGCTGTACATGACATCATTTGCTTTACCAATTGGCTGGTTGACGAAGTCACGGGTCGCATCATGGTCATCTTTGATCGCCTCTACTATCCCTTTATCGGCGTCAACCATGGCTTTCTTATTGTTCGCATCATAGATAGGACGAGCTTCAGTTTGTGCATTTGTGACTTTCCAGCTATCGCCCTCCTTCTCTAACATTAAGTCCATGACACCGACATGGCTGCCCCAGCGGCCTGGCATGACGGCAGCGACGCCATTGATAGTGCCTTTTTGGTTATCGACACCTTGAATGTTGTCAAAGCCCTTACCTGGAAATACCGAATGAGAGTGCCCAAATGCAATCGCGTCGATACCTTCAACGTCAGAGAGGTAATACGTTGAGTTTTCTGCGCCAGTTTTGTAAGGATCGCTGGATACACCAGAGTGAGGGATGGCAATAACAATATCGGCGCCCTCTTTCTTCATTTGAGGTACTAGCTCTTCAGCGGTCGCTTTAATATCTTTTGCAAACACTTTACCTTCGAGATTTTTCTTATCCCACACCATGATTTGCGGTGGAACAAACCCGATATAACCTATCTTAACTTCTTGAGCTTTTCCGTCACTGTCTTTGAAGGTATGGGTTTTGATGAGGTAAGGCTTGAAGTAGTGTTCCCCTGTCTTTTTATCAAACACATTAGCGCTGACGTAAGGGAAGTTAGCTCCCTTTAGCGTTGCCGCTAAAAAGTCTAGTCCGTAGTTAAACTCATGGTTACCAATATTACCCACATCATAATTAAGCTGGTTCATAGCCTTATAGACAGGGTGAACATCGCCGTCCTTGACCCCTTTAGCAGCCATGTAATCACCCATTGGACTCCCTTGGATAAGGTCGCCATTATCAACTAAAACGCTGTTGGTGACTTCTTTACGGGCTTCTTTAACCAAAGTGGCAGTTCGAGCTAAGCCGATCTTTTGTGAAGGCTTGTCTTTGTAGTAGTCATAATCCATCACATTCGTATGAATGTCGGTTGTCTCGATTATTCTAAGCTTAATTTCATCAGCCATGACTGGGCCTGCTATTGCAAGCATACCGCTAAGAACGGCGATCGAAATCGGTTTCACTGCCACTTTCATCTTCATATCCTTTTTATGGAAATTTGTTTCAAAACATGCAGATTGTATCAATTTGATGTGAAATTTATTTTTCATACATAGGTAAAGTGTGATCTGAATTGATTGTTATTGTGATATTTGGCTTGTAAGTCTCATATGCACATTGTGCTGTTAACAATAGCTGCTGTTAGCTAGCCTTGCGTTGTTCCGTGTAACAAAAGTCTGCAAATAAATCCTATAGTGGTTTTTGGAATAAAAAATGAAATTTTAGAATTTCCGGTAATATAGCCAGTTGGTCATAATGCCATCATCAGAGACGCGATGGACGGCCACAATGGAACAGCCTTTTAACCCAATAACGGAATTGAAAACGACACCTCAGTTGGTGACGAGTTCGGTAAAGCCTAAGTTACCGACGTCGATACTTCAGTCTGGTGAAGTTGCGTTGGTCGGTGCTGGCCCTGGCGACCCTGAGTTATTGACGCTCAAGGCTCTTAATTATTTGCAGCAGGCAGATGTCGTTTTATATGACTATCTCGTGTCTGACGAAATAATGGCATTGGTGCCAGAAAGCACGGTGTTGGTGTGCGTTGGTAAACGAGCCGGCCACCACAGCGTACCTCAGGAAAAGACTAACCAGCTACTTCTCGAGTTTGCTCAAAGCGGTCACAAAGTGGTTCGAATTAAAGGAGGTGACTCTTTTATGTTTGGACGAGGGGGCGAAGAACTTCAAGTGTTGGCGCAAGCGGGTATTTCGTTTCAAGTTATTCCGGGTATCACCGCAGCTGCTGGTGCAACGGCGTATGCCGGCATTCCTCTTACCCACCGCGATTACGCTCAATCTGCTTTGTTTGTTACTGGGCACTTAAAGCCAAACAGTGATGATATGGATTGGTCGACACTCGCACGTCCTAAACAAACACTTGTGATTTATATGGGATTGATGAAATCCGACTATATTCAGCAGCAATTGGTTCTCCATGGAAGAAGCCCGAACGTACCCATTGCCATCATTGAACGTGGTACTCAACAGACGCAAAAAGTGTTTGTGGGTCAACTGAAGGATCTTACGGATCTGGCGAGAGATGCTCAAGCTCCATCATTGATCGTAGTAGGCGAGGTCGTTGAATTAGCGAAAGATCTTGCTTGGTTTGGTGAGGCATCGACTCAAGTACTCAAAGTTAAGAGTGCATAGGAATTCAGTCTGGTAGAGGTTTAATGGCCTTTACTCGAAAAAAAGGAAGCACAACAAATGGATCAAGAAAGACTCACTCACCTCAAACAACTCGAAGCGGAGAGCATTCACATTATTCGTGAAGTCGCTGCCGAATTCGATAATCCGGTCATGATGTATTCGATCGGTAAAGACTCTTCAGTCATGTTGCATCTGGCTAGAAAAGCATTTTACCCAGGGAAAATACCTTTTCCTTTATTGCATGTCGATACCGATTGGAAATTCAAAGAGATGATTGAATTTCGTGATCGCACGGCGAAAAACTATGGCTTTGAGCTTTTGGTACATAAGAACCCAGAAGGCCTTGCGATGGGGATAAATCCATTTGTGCATGGTTCCTCAAAACACACGGATATCATGAAAACTCAAGGGCTCAAACAAGCGCTGAATCACTATGGCTTTGATGCGGCTTTTGGTGGGGCACGTCGTGATGAAGAAAAATCCAGAGCCAAAGAGCGCGTTTACTCTTTCCGCGACAAAAATCACACCTGGGATCCAAAGAACCAACGCCCTGAATTATGGAAAACTTATAACGGGCAAATCAACAAGGGTGAGAGTATCCGAGTATTCCCTCTGTCAAACTGGACGGAACTGGATATCTGGCAATACATCTATTTAGAAGGCATTGATATTGTACCGCTTTACTTGGCCGCTGAGCGACCAGTCGTGGAGCGCGATGGCATGTTAATCATGGTTGATGATGATCGAATGGACATTCAACCAGACGAAAAAGTAGAGAACAAAAGCGTACGTTTTAGAACACTTGGTTGCTACCCACTCACAGGTGCAGTGGAATCAGAGGCGGCGACGTTGACGGAAATTATTGAAGAAATGCTGGTTGCGACATCCAGTGAAAGACAAGGCCGTGCGATCGACCATGATCAGTCTGGATCAATGGAGCTTAAAAAACGTCAGGGATATTTCTAAGGATCGAAGGGACACATTATGAATAGCGCAGTAGAAGCACAACTTGCCGAGCTAGGCATTGAGGGATACCTCAATCAGCATCAACACAAATCCTTACTTCGATTTCTGACCTGTGGTTCAGTTGATGATGGTAAGAGTACGTTAATTGGGCGCTTGCTCCATGATTCTAAGCAAATTTATGAAGATCAACTAGCTGCGGTTCACTCAGATAGCCAACGCGTAGGGACGACAGGGGATAAGCCTGATCTTGCGCTGTTAGTTGACGGTCTGCAAGCTGAGCGCGAACAAGGTATTACCATTGATGTAGCTTATCGTTATTTTTCAACTCAAAAGCGAAAGTTCATCATTGCCGATACTCCAGGGCATGAACAATATACTCGTAACATGGCTACTGGCGCATCGACCTGTGATTTAGCGGTGATTTTGGTGGATGCACGTAAAGGCATGTTAGATCAAACTCGACGCCATTCCTTTATCGCCAGTCTACTGGGTTTAAAGCACTTTGTGGTTGCTGTAAACAAAATGGACTTAGTTGACTTTTCCCAGCAACGATTTGAATCCATTCGTGATGATTATTTGGCATTTTCAGAGAAGCTAGGTAAAGGCATTGATATTCAAATTATTCCTTTGTCTGCGCTTGACGGCGACAACGTGGTTGAGCCCAGCGAAAACATGCCTTGGTATCAAGGAAAGCCGCTTTTAGAGTTGCTTGAGAATGTCGATATCGATCAAGACAAACGCTATGGGGAATTCCGTTTCCCGGTGCAATATGTCAGCCGCCCAAACCTAGACTTTCGTGGTTTTGCGGGGACGGTTGGCTCGGGCGAAGTTCGAGTTGGCGATGAAATTAAGTCATTACCATCGGGAAAAACATCCACCATCGAGAGTATTGTCACCTTTGATGGAAACTTAGATGTAGCCTTTGCAGGACAAGCGGTCACGCTAACATTGAGCGATGAAATTGATATTAGTCGAGGTGATCTGATTGTTAAGCAAGACGCAAAAGTCACGTCTTCAAACCGATTACTTGCCGACGTGGTTTGGATGACGGATGACGCGCTCGCGGCAGGAAAAACGTACGACATCAAGATTGCTGGTAAGAAAACCCAAGGTCAATTAGAGACAGTGCGTCACCAGTACGACATTAACACGCTCGCATCATTTGATACAGAAACCTTACCCCTCAACGGAATTGGTTTATGTGAGTGGTCACTCACTGAGTCAGTAGCCATTGATAACTATGATGCGGTTCAAGATACCGGAGGCTTTATTATCATTGACCGCCTGACCAATGTGACGGTCGGAGCTGGTTTAGTACGTGATGCGTTAGCAGAGCAAGAGCGCTCGCCTAAGGAACGTATGGGGGCGTTTGAAAGTGAGTTGAAAGCGTTAATCATGAAGCACTTCCCTGAGTGGGATGCAAAAATTTAACGTGTAGCCCTAGTGGTGAGTGACTGTTTACTCGGTCGATGATCTCGTCAGCCTAATGATAGATTAATCGACCGTGTAGCTGCTATCGAGGATAAGGATTATGTGGGAACAGGGAGTCGTCTTAGCGCTATTGATGTCAATCATTAGCTGCTTGGTAGCAACTCAAATTAAACCTAGCCTTATTTTTGCTGGCGCAGCGTTTATTGCTTTCATTAGTGGTATGACAGAATTGAGTGTTATCGCCACGAACTTCACGAACTCATCATTATTGACGTTAGTGCTGTTGATTATGTCGTCTGCCGCTTTAGAGAAGACACGTTTGATTAGCTGGGTAAGCCGTTCTATTGCAACCGGAAGACTCGGGTCGGTGGTCGCCAAACTGGGGATTTCTACGGCCCTGTTGTCGTCGTTTACCAATAATACCGCTGTCGTAGTATCGCTTATTGGGGCGATTAAACGTAACCAACGCCATGCGCCTTCTAAATTACTCATTCCTTTGTCTTATGCGGCTATCTTGGGGGGAACACTAACGCTCATAGGTACCTCAACCAACCTGATCATTAATAGCTTTGTTGAAGATGTAGGATTACCGAGTCTTGATTTTTTTGCACCAACTTGGATTGGTTTGAGTGTCTTAGTTGGTGGCGTCATTATTCTGATTCCACTGAGCTACCTATTACCAAACTATGATGATGATAATCAAGATGAACTGCCTTACTTTTTGGAAGCTAGGGTTGAACCTGGCTCACCACTTGTGGGTGGCAGTATTGCTGAGAATAACTTACGTGCATTAAGAAAATTGTTTTTAGCTGAAGTAGTGCGTGATGGTGACACGCTTGCTTCCGTTGGTCCCGATTTTGTGTTGAAGGCAAAAGACAGGCTATTGTTTTGTGGTGATGTAGAGAGCGTCAATACGTTACAAGAAATCAATGGACTGACGTTTTTTGGACAGCATCATTTAAATGGTCAAAATCTTCTTGAAGTCGTAGTGAGTTCCTCGGCTACGTTTTGTAATAAAACGCTGAAATCGAGTCATTTTCGTGACAAGTTTGATGCAGTAGTTGTGGCCATTCGTCGTGGACATGAACGTTTGGAAGGTGGATTAGGGAACATTGTTTTGCAAGCCGGCGATACGTTGGTTTTAGCGCCTGGAAAACGTTTTGACGATGAAAGGCGTAAGTATCGTAAAGAGTTTGTCTTGGTGAATGACTTAGACTCGAGTGCTCGGCTAGATATTTCGAAGTCGAGTTATGTGCTGTTGGGCTTTGTTGTCGTTATTGCGTTAGCACTTACTAACATTTTGCCGATCATTAAAGGGCTTGCGCTATATCTTATCGCGATTCTTGCTTTTGGCATCGTGAATATTGGTGAGCTAAGACGACGCTTTCCAACGGACATCGTCGTGATTGTTGGCTCGGCGCTATCTATTGCTCAATTGATGATCTCAACGGGCCTATCTGTACGGATGGGCGAGATGTTTATGGAGTTGTTTAACGGTTGGGGTGTCTTCGGGGCTTTGGTGGCGACTTATTTTGTGACCTTAATTCTTACGGAGCTGATTACCAATAACGCCGCAGCGGCTCTCGCTTTTCCTATTGGCTACAGCATGGCAGTGGGCTACGGCGTTGATCCGATGCCGTTTATTATGGCGGTGTTATTTGGCGCTAGTGCAAGCTTCATTTCACCGTATGGTTATCAAACTAACTTGTTGGTGTATAGCGTTGGTAATTACCAACTTAAAGATTATCTGCGAATAGGCATCCCTATTTCTATCGTGTATTCGGTACTGGTATTAGCGCTTATTCCGTACTTCTTTCCATTTTAATATTGATGAGAGTGACAATTAAGGATTTATATGTCGGACATTACTTTAGATAAAGATGAGAACGTGATCTGGCATCAGCATTACGTCACCAAATTGCAGCGTTCAGAATTAAAGCAGCAAAAGCCCGTTGTATTATGGTTTACCGGACTTTCTGGTGCTGGAAAGTCCACGGTTGCGGGTGCATTAGAAACGGAGTTACTTCGTTTGGGTCACCATACTTACTTACTGGATGGGGATAATGTTAGACACGGTTTGTGTCGAGATCTTGGCTTTTCGCAACAAGACAGACGTGAAAATATTCGCCGTGTTGGTGAGTTAGCAAAACTGATGGCGGATGCTGGATTGATTGTACTCTCTGCCTTTATCTCTCCTCATAGAGAAGAGCGGGCGTTAGTGAAATCACTGCTTCCAGAGGGGGAGTTTTTAGAAGTGTTTGTGGATGCGAGTCTAGCGGTATGTGAATCTAGGGATCCTAAAGGCTTGTATAAGAAAGCACGAGCAGGTGAGATCGCTAACTTCACTGGCATTGATTCTGAATATGAACAACCTATTGACCCAGATATTCATCTTCAAGCGAGCGAGAAAAGCGTCGCAACGTTGGTGGAAGACTGCTTAGCGGTACTTAAAGAAAAAGGGATCATTGGTTAATCCCACCCGGTTACTATTCAGGCAATGATTTCATTCCATGTGATGACTTTGCGTAAACTGGCAAGGCTAGGTGGGTAAGGAATAGGGGGCACACTCTATTCCTTTGTCTTCGCATCTTAGTGATGCTGACTATCATTAGACTTGGTGGTGAAAAGAGGACGTTACTTCACCCGCGACAGTGAATTTTCTGTTGAGCAAATTCACCAGTTTCTCTTGGTAATGAGTATTACCGCGATGCCCTAACAGCTGGCATAATTCATTCCCTGTTGGAGTAAAGCGATAGTAGGTTAGCCGAATCCCTTTCAGCTTAGATTGCAGCAGAAACTCGCTTCCTTGGTAGTTGAGCTTCAATGCTGGCTCTTGCGCAATTTCCCCTGACTCCAGTTCTGTACCTAACAAAATTCCCAACTCTATGAGCAGTAATAGGCTTGAATATGGCAGGTTAAACTCACCTAGACTTAGTTCATCGAAGCTCTCTCTTTTTGAAAAGCTAAAGAGTCCTGCATGATGTTTGATCCCTAATAGTAGCTTTCGGCTACTGTCTGCACCAAAGCTGCAAGCAAGAGAGGCGGCTCGTTGCAGTGTTTGAGCTTCTTTTGGTGTCATGTCCCTAAGCGTTTTTAGTGCTTTCATTGAGGTGGATCCGGGATTAGTGACTTCTCTTTTGAGCACTTGCGCCCAGAGCTTTTGCATGGACGTATTATGAATATCCTGAGCCATATCAAAAAAGCGCAATAGCCAATCAAAATCGGGTTCGCTGGATACTTCGCTGTTACATGCTTGAAGTGACAACTTGACGATTTGCTCCAGGTTTTTTTGTCGTTGCTCTTTGCGCTGTTTGTCTCGTTGTATTGCTCGTTCAAAAACACTTTTGCTGGGGGACTCTTCACCGATGAGAGCGTCAAGCAAGTGGTTTTGAGCAATGGCTCGGATACGACTCGCACTGTCACGCATATGAGAACTCTTTTTCTGAGTTTGCTCATTACGCGCGGATGTCGCCTCAATGATTGGAGATGGACTGCTGGTCGTTACATTGCTCATAGTCATACACTTGGCAGGTTGAATGAGAGTTTGGGATGAAAGATAAATTTAACGAGGTTTTGCCAATATGACTAGCGCTATTTGTGTGAGCTATTTTCCGATTTAACAATTAGAGCAGGTATGTTGTAAAAATACCTAGGCTAAATGATAAAATTTTGTTAAATTTATTGGGTAAGTAAGGGGGGCGTTATGCGGCACTCAGGAGAACCTAAACTCAAGAAACATATCTCGACGGTATTGTTACTAGGCGTCTATATCGGCGTGCTAGCGTATCTTTCAACCTATATCAGTTAAATACTATACGCTAGCAAATCATCCATTTTCGTCACGCAGTTTTTTGTTGCGTATTTGTTATGTGCATTCTAGTTATCATCGTAATCTTCAATATGGAGACCTTCAATTAAGTAACCTGTCTCGGCAAGTTCAGAATTGATGGTCTCTGTCTTCAGTGTCCCTACAACATAAATGACATCCCATAGACGATGCACTGGTGCGCCTTGTTTAAATTTCACATAAACGATTTGGTTTGGCGGTGGTGGTGGGACGTGTATGCAAGCACCAAAATAGGGCACCAACAAAAATTCAGTCACCGTATCTTCATCGCCTTCTAGTGGCACGACAAAGCCTGGTATTTTTACTGTGCTGCCATCAAGCTCTTGACGAACGGTGCCAACTTTTGACTGTTCCATTTGTCCACCAGAGTGATTGGTTATAGGCATACCGACGGCATCAAACTGATTTCGCTCCGCTTCGGGGATTAAATCAATCCAATCAAGCTTAAGCACTTCGCTATCGGTACTTTCGCTACCTTGAGCTAGTGCGGGAGGTAGACATAAGCCCATAGTCAGCATAATGACACAGCTTATGCGAGTGAATATTGTCATAAAAATCTCGTCATACTCGGATGGTCATGCCATCGCTTAAAGATTGTTGATAGGCGCGTAAGGCAGGGAAGAATCCAATAAGGATCCCAGCCAGTTGCACAAAACCAAGTAGCAGCCATTCATGTTGGCTAACGCCTGATAAGGTTATACTAATTCCATATTGTGACGCAATGATGGGACTCGCGATAGCAAGTAGGCCATAAGTGCCTGCAACCCCCACGATTATACCGACAGTCGTTAAAGCCGTTGCTTCACTGACCAACAATGCAAAAACATGTCTCGGTCTTGCTCCCATTGCCCGTAGAATTGCCATTTCACGCCGACGTTCTTGCAGGCTTGTTAATAAGCTAGATAACATTCCCATCAAACCAGCAACCACAACAAAAATAGAGACCATTAACAGAGCTTGCTCTGCCACGCTCATTAAACCCCATAATTCATGTAAGGCGATACCAGGCATGATGGCGCTTAATGGCTCTTGTTTGTAGGTGTTGATTTGTCTTTGTAGTGCAAATGTTTGGATTTTACTGTTTAGCCCAACCAACATTGCAGTAATTTGTTTAGGTTGGAAGTCCAGATTTTCTAATTGCTTTTTACTCGGGGCATTACCCAAGTTAGCACCGGTTTCCCACCCTACGTGTATAGCTTCAATAGCACCAAGTGAGACATGTACGGTTTTGTCGACAGGGGTTCCGGTCGGGGCTAATACACCGACGACCTTAAAGGGGAGGTTGTCGTGGCGGCTGAAACTCACATCGCTGATACCATGAGCAATAATGATTTCGCTGCCAATTTTATACCCTAATGATTTTGCCACGTCTGAGCCGAGAACCGTTTCAAATACACTATCAAAAGCACGACCTTGGCTAAAGGTCAAAGCCTGCTTTTTACCGTACTGATAGTGCTCGAAATAACTGTGATTGGTGCCCATGACTCTAAAGCCTTTATGCGAATCTCCAAGAGAGATGGGAATCGCCCATTTGACGGCTTTGTGCTGACTAAATTCTTCAAAGCTCTTCCAATCAATATTGTTAGTGGCATTACCAATGCGAAATACCGAGTAGAGCAATAAGTTGATTTGGCCTGACCGTCCTCCGACGATTAAATCGGTGCCAGAAATAGTATTAGCAAAACTACTTTTCGCTTGAGTACGAATACGTTCGACGCCCATTAATAAGATAACGGAAATCGCCACAGTGAGTACGGTGAGTATGGCGGTGGTTTTGCGATTGAGCACGCTTTTCCAAGCCAGCTTTAGGGTGATACTCATGATGACCTCGCCTGATTTAAAACAGTCAAATTAGCACTGCGACTAAACAGCGGCTCTAAACTTGGATCGTGGCTAACGAATACCATGGTTGAGTTTACTTGGTTTGCTTGCTCCATTAGCAGTGTAATGAAGGCTTCGCGATTATCATGGTCGAGTGCGGATGTCGGCTCATCTGCAATGAGAATTTCTGGTTGTCCGATCAAAGCGCGCGCAGCCGCCACCCTTTGCTGTTGGCCGATACTCAGCTCAACCACAGGCTTCATCCATAGCTGTGGGTCAAGGTGCAACTGTTGTAGTAAGTGCTTAGCCTCGTTTTGGAGTGTGCCTGAAACTTTATTACGTCGATGTTGAGAAAACTCACAAGGGAGTGTGACATTATCAATAACCGACAGGTAAGGGATCAGGTTAAATTGTTGGAAAATATAACCAATATGGTCTGCTCGAAAACGGTCTCTGTGTCGTGATGGCAACTGGGTCAAGGATTGCCCTAGTGCTTTAACCTCACCAGAGTCGGCAGTATTAATACCGGTCAGTAGGCTCAATAGTGTCGACTTTCCGCTGCCACTTGGCCCTTTTAAAAATAAATGCTCACCTTGCTCGATGATGAGCTCTGGGATATCGATGGTGGGCGGCTGGTTTTTTTGCCAGCAAAAAGAAACATTGCTGAGCTCAATTACGCTCGTCATAAAGACCTCACTAAATATGCCCCAAGCGAAAGCTCAGGGCAGCAGTTAATCGAGTCGAATTCGTTAAAATTGAATCGTGGTTGACGTTGAGTTGAGCTCACTAGCAGATTGAGCGTTATCGGTTAATAGGTTGACTGATACTTTCTCGGTTGATGGGAAGTGAGTAAACCATTGGGTTTCAATTTTTGAGAGGTCAGATAGGTTTGAACAGCTAAATTGGTATTGCACGGTAAATTCGCCGTGTCCATCATGTTGGTCGTGGTCGTGGTCGTGGTCGTGGTCGTGGTCGTGGTCGTGGTCGTGGTCGTGGTCGTCATGACCATCATGCTCTGCGTGTTTTTCATGGCCGTGATCGTCGTGACCGTCATGCTCCGCATGTTTCTCATGCTCATGATCGCCGTGGTCATGATGACCTTTATGAGCGCTGTGATCTTCATGGTCGTCGTGCCCACCTAACCCGTGTTCAACATGAGTATCAACGAGTGTACAGCCTAGTGAGCTTGGTAGGGTAAAGATCTTGTCCGCTTGTGCCAGTATGGCTTCAGCGTTAGCAAGAGCCTTCTTTTCAGCCTCACTCTTAGCACTATGCTCAAATCCAACAACATCGGCGCCTGGTGCTGTAATTTCGAATAATAAGTCTTGGCCATCTTGAGCAATGTTCATCGCTACTTGTCCATGGACATGAGCGTCATGTTGACGAAACTCGTCATTTGCGACAGCAATAGGGGCAACGATGATAGAGGCGAGTAAAGTCATACGTAGTTTCATGGTGATTCCTAATAAATAAAATGTGTAATAAAAATAAGAGTGTATGAGTTAACTGGGCATTGGAGGGGAGCGAGCAGAAACAGATAAAGGCGGTCGGTTGGCAACTTCATTAAACGATGGCTGAATGGTATCGGGAGCCAGTGTTGGAAGTGGAATTGCTAAGCCTGAGGTCGGAATGGAGTGTGAGCCTTTGCCATAAAGGGCGCACTGGTGATGCTGGTGATCGCTATGTTGCTCGTAGTGATGTTCGATGGAAATAAAATTAATAGAGAGTAGAAGCAAAGCCAATGCGAGAGCATGATACAAGGGTGTACCTGATGTAACGGCATAGGTTCGTAACACGACATGAACTCTTCTATTTGAAATTAATTGTTATAGTATAACAACTAAATATTTTTTCCAGATGAATGGTGAGGTTTCGGTCTATTTAGCTGGGAGAAGGCAAGGGAGAGAGGTGCTCCCTTGCGGTGGTATGCGTAACTTATTATAGGTTTTGTTTGATTAGCTCTAGAACGGAGTTGACTTCATCGTCACTTAATATCCCTTCTTTCACGAATAGTACTTTCCCTGATTTATCTTGCACAATAATAGCGGAGCTTTCGGCTTCTAATTGCCATGCACTTGCCACTAAGCCATGCTCATCAAGGACCATGGATGACCAAGGAAATTCTTTTTTGCTGTCCTCTGCCGATGATTTTACGAATGATCCCGTTCCCCACATCGCATCGTCTTGATTGATCACCGTTGTCGTTTGATAGCTGTCTTCTGGGAATTTTTCATCAGTAATGGCTGCCATGAGTGGGGCGTTCATTTTTTTCGAGCTGCTACGTCCTGCAATGGCCTGAATAACCCGTACTTTTCCGAGCATTTGTGTACTCTTCCAAGCGCTATAATTAATGGTGTCGCCTTCTAGTAAAAGCTCACCATGAGCATCGACAGAGACAGAACGCGCGGCTGAGCCTACTTGTACATTGGTCGCTAACGCGAGTGTTGGCAGACAGAGTAACGTTAAAGAGAGGAGAGACTTTAGTTTCATTGTGATATTTCCATATTATTATTTGATGATCGCGATAACCATAGGTGAACCTTAGGTTAAGTACAACTTGTAGATGTTGATTTGACCAAGACATGTACTCAGCTTGATAAAATCATCATAAGCATAACAGTGATTTATAACTTGTTGCAAAGATGTTAATTTCAATTTGTCTAATGCGAAAGTTCAGGTATACTTGTCAATAGACGCAAAAGATATTGCGAGGCACAGCAAAGAACTGTGTAAGACAAGATTTACTCAAACGGATATTGAGGTCAGATTATGCTAAAAAAATTTACGGTTTATCGTCCGAAACAGATCGCAAAGTTTGTAAAAACTTTATTTAAAGGGCAATTCTTTATTGCTGGTCTTGGATTGTTCATGTTCGATAATGGCAAGGTTTTACTTCCGGGGATGGAAGACCGCCGTAAACTGGATGCCTTTAAAGAGATTAACGGTGAGATTGCTGCCTTAGCGATATAAGCAGTCTAAACCAAACGTTAAAAAATGCCTCAGACTTGTCTGGGGCATTTTTTTTACGCTAATCTAGCATGCAGCATATTTTTATTGAGGAGGGAAGCAAACGCCCGTTCCGCCTATACCACAATAGCCGTTGGGATTTTTTGCCAAGTATTGCTGGTGGTAGACTTCAGCAAAATAGTAATGGTCTGAGAGGCGAATCTCAGTTTGAATTTCGCCTTTATCCCCTAGCGCCTGTTGAAACTGTTGTTTAGTGGTTTGCGCCAATACTAGCTGCTTGTCATCATTGCAATAGATGGCGGATCGATACTGCGTACCGACATCATTACCTTGACGCATTCCTTGCGTCGGGTCGTGTTTTTCCCAAAAAACTTTGAGAAGGTCGGTGAGCGTAGTGAGCGTGGTGTCATAGACAATACGTACGACCTCTGTGTGACCAGTCATGCCTGAACACACCTCTTCGTAGGTTGGGTTAGGCGTATAGCCTCCCGCGTAACCTACAGAGGTGCTCGTGACACCAGGGAGTTGCCAAAAAACACGCTCAGCCCCCCAAAAGCACCCTAAGCCAACTATAATACTTTCTTCATGCTCCGCTAAAGGAGCGGTGACATCATTGTGGTAAATAAAGTGTGGTTCCATGATGGCGATGGCATGTTCTCTGCCAGGAAGTGCTTCGGCTTCTGAAACCATGTCTGTTTTTCTCATGGGGATTCCTTTTTTAGTTGACGAACGGCAGTGTAGATGGCGAAATATTGTATGAAAAATGATACTTTTCTATGGGTATGAGTTGTTAAATACAGACTTACAAATTGAACAGCGTTATCATTTAACGTAATAATAAAAATAGCGAACTTCAGTCTCGACAATAAAGCATGATAAAGAGAGTTTTTCCACCGCTAATGTTCATGATCGCTTCAATGTCACTCATGGCAGCTGAAGATATCGAGTTGAACATCAATGGATTGAGCGGCCCCTTAAAAGATAATGTGGATGCGTATGTGTCCGCGATTTCCCCTAGCGAATACTCTACTTCGCTGCGCTTTCAATCTCGTATTACCAAAGAAATTAACTCAGCGTTGAATGCGTTAGGTTACTACCATGCTGAGATTCAGTTCTCGATCAATGACCAGCAAGATGAATTAACTGTGGCAGTAACGCCAGGGCAACCGATGCGAATTAAACTGGTGGATGTTGAACTCACCGGAGAGGCGAAAGAAGACGCCGACTTTTTGCGTTTGATTCGAGTGACGCCAGTCAAAGAAGGGCGGGTACTCAATCAAGGTGAATATGACATGTTAAAGTCGAGTCTTCGCAATTTAGCCTTGCAAAAAGGCTACTTTGACGGCGCGTACACATTGAGTCGCCTCGAAGTTGTGCCAGAGCTCAATCAAGCATTCATTCGGTTACATTTTGATAGCGGCATTCGTTATAAATTTGGGTCTTCCACGATCACAGGTAGCCAGATAGATATTGACCGTGTGCAATCACTACAGCCATATAAAAGTGGTGATTACTATCAGGTTGGAAAGGTGGGGGAATATAACCAAGGTTTGTCGAACACCGAGTGGTTTTCGTCGGTGTTTGTTGAGCCCGACTTGGAGCAGGTTGGCAAGGGTCGAGAGTTGCCGATGAAGGTGTCACTAGCGCCGCAGGTAAAAAATCAATTTGAAACGGGTTTAGGTTATTCGACCGATGTCGGAGCAAAAGTTAAATTTAAATGGAAAAAGCCATGGATTAACTCTCGTGGTCACAGCTTTAATACCAGTCTTGATTTATCCATTCCTGAACAACAGGTCACTGCTGCCTATAAAATTCCATTAGATGATGTGTTGCGAGATTATTACGTGATTCAGTATGGTCTGAAAAACGTCAATCGTTCGGATAAAAAGACTCTAGAGTCTAACTTAGGTTTTGAAAGGCACTGGGTGCTTGATAGTGGTTGGCACCGTACCGCTTACATCCGCTATTTAGTCGAAGATTATGAGCGTAATTTAGAAGGCGATGTTGGCCAGTTTGTTTTACCGGGGCTTTCTTATTCACGCGTTGTGTCTCGTGGTGGCGTATTGCCAATGAGTGGTAATAAACAAACCATTATGTTCGAGGTGGGTGATAAGCGGGCGTTATCAGAAACCTCGGTGTTTAGAATGCGAGGAACCTCAACATGGATCAGCAGTATTGGCGAAAACCATCGCGGCATATTTAAGGTTGATGTGGGTGCCAATATTGCCGATGACCCTTCGAAACTGTCGCCATCTTTGCGTTTCTACGCGGGTGGTGACAACAGTGTTAGGGGTTATGACTATGAGAGTATTTCCCCTGTTGATACTGGTGGAACCAAGACCGGTGGCCAATATTTAGCAACCAGCACGCTTGAGTATCAATACCGTATCTACAATAACTGGTGGGCGGCAACGTTCTTTGATGTGGGTGATGCCTTTGATGACACGCCAGTTTGGAAGCGTGGTGCGGGTGTTGGGATACGTTGGGTATCGCCTGTTGGGCCTATTAAATTCGATTTTGCCAAGGGACTCGATCAAAAGCCTGAGGCAGAATGGCGAGTTCACTTTAGTTTAGGGCCAGAGTTATGATGTTAAAAGTTTGGCGAGTAACAAAGTGGCTGTCAGTGACGTTCATATTGATTGTGACACTATTGCTGGCCACCCTTGCTTTTGCACTGTTTACCAATACTGGGTTAACGGCCATTTTATGGGGAGCAAGCCAAGCGCTACCTGAGCTTAAAGTGGAGTCAACCAAAGGGGCGTTATTCCCTCGTTTTACTTTAAACAACGTGACGTTTAAAGATGAATCTCTATTTATCGACTTAGCGGCGGATTCACTGACGCTGGCGGTTGATCTAAATTGTCTCAGCGACCCTCGAGTGTGTGTGAATGAGCTGTCGGTTCATGGGTTAGACTTTTCCATGCCTGAAATCGCGCCGAGTGAGCCTTCTCCTGAACCTTCAGAGCCGATTACCAGTATATCGACGCCAATTCCAATCGCGATCGGTAAGGTGAATCTTGAAGATATTAAACTGGATATTTTGGGCACAAAAGTGAGTTGGGACAGCTTTACGACATCGCTTTCTATGACCGGTTCGAAATTATCTATAGGTAAAACCCTGCTTGCGACCCCGAGCGTAGCGTTACCTCCGGCAGAAGAGGTACCAGAGATCGCGACTAAGAAAAATACCGCGATGGCGAATACCGCTGTAGCTGCAGAGACCTCGACAGCCGTTAAGAATCCTGCAACGGCAGAGCCTGCGCGCGCAATTGAGTTGCCAGAAGTCCTCATTCCTTTATTTGTCAATATTACTCGCCTTGATATTCGAGACTTTACCTTACAGCAAGAAGAGCCGATTGTTGTCCATCACCTTGGGTTGCAAGGCTTCGCGGGTAAACATGATGTTCATGTCGAAAGTCTTGAATTAGCCATGCCGCAGGTTGATGCTTCTTTGTCTGGCAACGTTGCGCTAATAAAAGATTACCCCCTTGACATCACTTTGGATGCCCAATTAAAAGAAACAGATCTTACTGGACAAAAACTGGCGCTTACCGCTAAGGGCAGTGTTGGTGACTTGCACCTGGATAGTCATTTTTCAGGGGTTATTGACGCCGCTTTATCTGGGAATATTCAGCCATTAGCGCCTACGTTACCGTTTGATGTTGTTTTGTCGGATGGCAAGGCTGCGTGGCCTTTGAAAGGTGAGAGTGAGTATCAGGTTATTGTTGACCAGCTTAAAGCCAAAGGGTCGCTGGACAGCTACGAAGTAGTGTTAAAAACACAGGCATCGGGCAAGCCAATTCCAGATGTTGCGGTTGAATTACAAGGTAAAGGCGATCTTAAACAGATTAATCTTGAAACGTTGACGATCAATTCTCTCGGTGGCTCCATTCAAGGTTCGGTCATGGCGAATTGGGAAGCGCCTGTCAATTGGAAGGCGGACATGATGCTGTCGCATATTCAGCCAGGGCTGCAATGGCCAGAAGCCGAAGGAGACATTAGTGGCCAAATCGTGACTTCAGGTGCGTTGACCGACGCTGGTGGCTGGCAAGTACAAGTGCCTAAACTCGACATCGTCGGTATTTTGCGAGATTACCCATTATTGGTAAAAGGGCAAGTAGAGGCTGCGGACAAGTCAGGATCAGGAGAGCTGAGTGTCAATACGGATGGCTTGTCGTTAGCGCATGGCCCAAACAATATGAGCGCGAAAGGCAGCTTGCGTAAAAATTGGGATATGAATGTCGCCATCGACTTTCCTGATCTAGCCAAGACTGTCCCTGAGTTACAAGGTTTGTTGGTCGGCACCATCGCCCTAAAAGGTAAGATGCAAGAGCCTGATGTTCGTTTAGATCTGCAGGTTAAGAAGGCTAAATGGCAGCAAGAGGCGAGTATCGACACGTTATCGCTTTCCGGTGAAGCGAAACCATTGCCTATAGATCAGGCCAAAGCCGATATTCGTTTGCAGGCCTCGGGAATTCAATATCAAGAACACAAAGTTGATTCACTCGATGTCAGTTTACAAGGCACGCAGGCAAAACATGAACTGGACTTAGATCTGGTTTCAACGTTACTCTCCGCTCAGTTAAGTGTTGTCGGTGAACTCATTGATAAGCCGAGTTTGATATGGACAGGTGAGTTAGCAAGCGCTCACTTTGAAACGGAGCAAGGGCCGTTACACCTGCAAAACCCGATTCAAGTGAAAGTTGATGTAGACAAACAAAGTGCTGACGTCAGCGCCCACTGTTGGAAGCAGTCAGAGTCGCGTGTTTGTTTAGAAAAGGATATTCAAGCCGGCACGTCGGGTGAAGCGTTGGTCACGTTGAAGAACTTCAATTTTGAACAGATTAAAGCGTATGTTCCTGAGCAAACCCGCCTAGAAGGTTCGGCCAGCGCCACCATATGGGCGAAATGGGCACCAGAGGTCTCGCCTGAAGTGAAAGTAGACGTTAGATTACCAAAAGGGCAGGTAACTCAGGAGTTAGAAATCCCGCTTGTGGTTGGGTGGGAGTCGATAGAACTCAAAGCCAACTTGGCCAATGACCAATTGGATGCATCTTGGTTACTTGATGTTACCGATAATGGCGACCTATCAGGCAAAGTGACGTTGCCTAATGTACTGGAAGAGGACAAGCAAATTGAAGGCGAGCTAAATCTCTCCACGTTTAATCTTGACTTCTTACAGCCCATCATTGGTGAATTTAACAAGCTGCAAGCTAACTTATCATCCTCTATTCAGATAAAAGGCGATGCTCTGCACCCTCAATTGTACGGCGATCTTAAAGTAGAAGACTTATCACTGAAAGGTGATATTTCTCCGATACAGGTGGAGTCTGGTGGACTTGTGCTTAATCTCAATGGTTATGATGGTAAGCTTGATGCAAAAATTCAGACCACCGATGGCGAACTGTTGATCAACGGCGACGGGAATTGGCAAGATCTACAAGATTGGCGAACAAAACTGCGAGTCTTTGCTGAAGAATTAAAGGTCGATGTGCCACCAATGGTCAAAGTGAAAGTGGTACCTGATATGACCATTGAGGCCACACCAAAGCTGGCTAAAGTCACTGGTAGCATTGGTTTACCATGGGGACGCATTGTAGTCGAAGAGCTGCCACCAAGTGCGGTGGCAGTGTCTAGTGATCAGGTGATACTCAATGCTGACTTAACACCGCAAGACGATTCAATACCAGTACCTTTCAATATTGAAACTGACGTTTCAATCTCTATTGGTAATGATTTCACCGTCTCTGCTTTTGGTCTTAAAGGTGGTTTGCGCGGCAAGCTTCATGTCTCTCAAAAAGATAAAGGGCCATTTATCCAAGGGGAAGTGAACATTGTGAATGGTTCTTATAACTCTTTTGGACAGGACTTACTCATCGATGAAGGTAAGATCCTGATGACCGGACCTGTGGACCAACCTTACGTCAATATTAAAGCCATCCGAAACCCAGACACTACCGCTGATGATGTGACAGCTGGTGTGAAAGTAACGGGGTTGGCAACGCAGCCGAAAATCGAGATATTCTCAGACCCAACGATGCCACAGGCGAATGCTTTATCTTATCTACTTCGTGGTCAAGACATCGATGGTGAGACTGGAGGCAATGCGCTGACAACGACGCTAATTGGTTTAAGTTTGGCAAAAAGCGGCAAGGTGGTCGGTGAAATTGGTCAAGCGTTTGGGGTTCAAGACCTACAATTAGATACCGCTGGTACGGGGGATGACTCTCAAGTTACCGTTAGTGGCTATGTATTACCGGGCTTGCAGGTAAAGTATGGCGTCGGCATCTTTAACTCACTGGGTGAGTTCACTATCCGTTATCGCATTATTGAAGATTTTTATGTTGAGGCGGTGTCGGGGCTCTATAGCTCTGTGGTCTTCTTATACCAATTTGAAGTTGATTGATGGCCGTTTAACTCGAGAGATGCTGCTACAGTTAATAAGTTATAAGACCGATTAACTAAGCTGAAAGTTTGCGTGAGGTTAGCCATGAAAAATTATAGCGTGCTGATTTTAGGGCTACTGATGGTAGGGTGTGTTCAATTACAGCCACCAACAGGTGATGATAACCAAGCATGGCAAGAGTTTGGCCAAGCTTGGGCCATGAAAGGCTACGTTATCAAAGATCGTAGTGAGTTGGAGCAGGATACGCCCTCTTTGAGTCTTGCTCAATATAAGCAATATCAAATGGGGTATGCGTTAGGAAAGGAGACGTATTGCCAGCAGGACCCATTTGTTTTGGGGTTGAGTGGTAAGATTTACTACGGGATTTGCCAAGATGTTAGCCGTACCTATTTGGAAGAATATTGGCGAGGGAAGCAATCTAGAGCTAAGCGCTGATAGAATGATGTTCCAGCGTTAAGTGAGTATAATCAAAAAGCGCTCATAAAGAGCGCTTTTTGATGGTGACTATTTTTGTTGTGCTCGGTCATAGGAGCTGATGATTTCCTCTCGAGCGGCGTGAATATCAGCCCACCCTTCTACTTTTACCCATTTACCTGGCTCTAGTTCTTTATAACGCTCAAAAAACTGGGTAATTTGGGCTTTAAGTAGCTCAGGAATATCATTTACATCTTGGATGTGTTCGTACTCTTTTGATATTTTGCTGTGCGGAACAGCAAAAATTTTAGCATCTTCGCCCGATTCATCCGTCATTTTCAGAACGCCCACTGGGCGACAGCGAATGACAGAACCTGGGATGAGTGGATACGGTGTTGGGACGAGAACATCCACAGGGTCGCCATCGAGTGAAAGCGTGTCGTTAACATAACCATAGTTGCAGGGATAAAACATAGGTGCGGACATAAATCGGTCGACAAAGACAGCACCAGAGTCTTTATCCACTTCATATTTTATCGGGTCGGCGTTCGCCGGGATTTCAATGACGACATAAATATCATCAGGTAGTGACTTACCGGCAGGTACGTGGTTTAAGCTCATTTGGATCTTCCTTCTTGATTCTAAATCCCTATAGATATTAAGGATAGGCGTTATCATTCAAATGGGTTAAATAAAGTATATACGCTGAAAATTAAAACAAAAAGTGCCTCACTGAGAGACACTTCTAATTTGTTTAATTTGTAGAAAATTTATTGCTCTGGGTATTCTTCCAAGAAAGATTCAACCTTTTCTACCATACGTTTTGAGCCTACAAAGAAAGGCACTCGCTGGTGAAGTTCTGTTGGCTTAATATCCATAATACGCTGATTACCATCAGAGGCTGTTCCGCCAGCTTGTTCCATAATGAAGGCCATTGGGTTGCACTCATACAGCAAACGAAGCTTTCCGCTCGGGTGGCTTTGCGTACTCGGGTACAGATAAATACCGCCTTTTAACAGGTTGCGGTGGAAATCTGACACCAAAGAACCGATATAGCGCGAGGTATATGGGCGGTTTTCACTTGGCTCATTTTCTTGGCAGTACTTGATGTATTTTTTCACGCCCATAGGGAAGCGGATGTAGTTACCTTCGTTAATGGAATAGATCGAACCATCTTCAGGAATCATCATGTTTTCATGGGATAGACAGAAGGTACCGATAGAGGGATCGTAGGTGAAACCGTTGACGCCTTTACCTGTGGTGTAAACCAGCATCGTTGAAGAACCATAGACAACATAACCAGCAGCGACTTGTTTATTTCCTGGCTGTAAAAAATCTTCTTGAGTGGGAGGCGTACCAATTGGTGAGACTCGACGGTAGATGGAGAAGATAGTGCCGACAGATACGTTTACATCGATGTTAGAAGAACCATCAAGAGGATCCATTAGCACGACGTATTTTGCGTTCTTATTCAGTTCTTTATTAAAGGCTACAGCTTCATCTTCTTCTTCACTGGCAACACCACAAACTTGGTCACGAGCTTCAAGTGCCGCTTTAAATTTATCATTAGCATAAAGATCCAGCTTTTGCTGTGCTTCACCTTGTACGTTCTCAGTACCTACTGCACCGGTGATATCGACAAGGCCTGCTTTATTAATTTCTCGGTTTACAATTTTTGCGGCAAGTCGAATTGAAGAGATAAGGGATGATAAATCACCACTGGCATGGGGGAAGTCGTTTTGTTTCTCAACAATAAATTCGCCTAGGGTGCGCATTTCAGACATGGTCTTTCCTTTAATCTGCTAACTATTATCTTGGGGGAGAAGTGTGAGTGAACGAGTTGGGGGTATTCATCTACACACATGGAATATTGTAGGGGGCAGAACTTTTTAATGGTAATGAAGTAACCTTACAAATGGGGTGTTTGTATGATGGAAGTCACAAAATGCCGCGTAACTGTTAACTTCCTCGCTTTTATCGCGTGGTTTGGGTATATATAGCGAAAGCAAAAAGAAGCACTGTGAACAATAGAGAACCCAACATGCATATTCATATTCTTGGTATCTGTGGCACCTTTATGGGTGGCGCTGCCGTTCTAGCTCAACAGTTAGGCCATCGAGTCACTGGTAGTGATGCTAACGTTTACCCCCCTATGAGCACACTTCTTGAGTCTCAGGGAATTGAAATTATTGAGGGCTTCGACCCTAGTCAGTTGGATCCTGCGCCAGATTTAGTTGTGATCGGTAATGCAATGAGTCGCGGTAACCCTTGTGTTGAGTATGTATTGAATCGAAATCTCAAATACACCTCGGGTCCTCAATGGTTACAAGAGTTCTTGCTTCACGACCGCTGGGTTATTGCTGTGTCTGGAACTCATGGTAAAACCACCACGTCGAGCATGTTAAGTTGGATTTTAGAGGAGTGTGGCTATCAGCCAGGCTTTTTAGTCGGAGGCGTTCTGGGCAATTTTGGTCAGTCGGCGAGGCTAGGTGAGTCGATGTTTTTTGTTGTCGAGGCTGATGAGTATGACAGCGCTTTCTTTGACAAGCGATCCAAGTTTGTTCACTACCATCCACGAACCCTCATCATGAACAATCTTGAGTTTGACCATGCGGATATCTTTGATGATCTTGAAGCGATAAAACGGCAGTTCCATCACTTGGTACGCACGGTGCCGGGGAATGGTCGAATCTTAGCTCCGGCAGGTGATAGCGCAATTCAAGATGTGCTAGGACGAGGTTGTTGGAGTGAGGTCGAGCATACCGGACCTTCAGCTGACTGGAATGCGCTGAAACAACATAAAGATGGGTCTCATTTTGATGTTTACTTACATGGCGACAAAGTGGGGGAAGTGAAGTGGGATTTGGTCGGTGATCATAACGTGGATAATGCACTGATGGCTATTGCTGGCGCAAGGCATGTTGGCGTGACGCCTGAGCTTGCCTGTGCTGCATTAACTAAGTTTATTAATACCAAGCGTCGCCTTGAATTCAAAGGTGAAGTGAACCAAATTGAAATTTACGATGATTTTGCTCATCACCCCACGGCAATACAGCTCACCCTTGAAGGGTTGAGGAATAAGGTGGGTGAAAAGCGTATTTTAGCGGTATTAGAGCCTCGTTCAGCCACGATGAAGCGAGGTGTTCATAAAGATAAACTTGCCGATTCTCTTCAGCATGCCGATGAGGTGTTTTTGCTGCAACCGGATAACATTGACTGGTCCGTCAACGATATCGCCGCTAGCTGTTCTCAGCCAGTAGTAATTAGAAACAGCGTGGATGAGTTAGTCGCAGCGATTCAATCTAAAGCGCAAGCTGGTGACCAAATTCTGGTAATGAGTAACGGTGGGTTTGGTGGTATTCATCAGAAACTATTAGAGAGATTGGCTTAATGAACGCAACCAACAAGGCTATCACGCTCGCGTTTACCGGTGCTTCTGGTGCACCTTATGGAATGAGGTTGCTGGAATGTCTTTTAGCGGCGGATTATACCGTGCACTTATTGATTTCTTCAGCGGCGCGAGTGGTGTTAGCAACAGAGCATGATATCAAATTACCTAGTGGTCCTGATGCAGCTCATAAGCAGCTGGTGGCGCGCCTTAATTGCGAGCCAGAAAAACTTGTGGTGTGTGGCAAGGAAGATTGGTTTTCCCCCGTTGCATCTGGCTCTGCAGCGCCTAAGCAAATGATCATTTGTCCTTGCTCAGCAGGAAGTGTGGCGGCCATAGCGCATGGCATGTCTGACAACCTTATTGAACGTGCTGCGGATGTGGTATTGAAAGAGCGCGGACAGTTGTTGTTGGTCGTGCGTGAAACGCCGTTCTCGACATTGCATTTGGAGAATATGCATAAACTGTCCACCATGGGTGTCACGATTATGCCAGCAGCGCCTGGTTTTTATCATCAACCTAAGAGCATTGATGATTTGGTTGATTTTATTGTCGCGCGAGTACTCGATCACATGGGCATTGAGCAAGCTTTGGTACCGCGTTGGGGGTACGACCAAAGATAAAGGAATAAGGATGGTGAATATGTGATGCAGCGGTTACAATTCATCATCAATGTTGTTACTGAGCTTTGCTACTGATACTTCGGTGCAAAGGCTGTTTGGACGATAAAACAATAACTAAGGATAGAATGAGTGAACTGCATCCGTTTATCTAAAGTAGCCATTGCTACTTCCCTTCTGGCGCTCACACAAGTGGCAAGTGCATCGACATTAACGGTTTATACCTATGACTCTTTTGCGTCAGACTGGGGGCCAGGTCCTGCGATTAAAAAAGCGTTCGAAGCTCAATGTGATTGTGAGCTGAAATTGGTTGCTTTGGATGATGGTGTATCGATCTTGAATCGTTTACGCCTTGAAGGTGCTTCCTCAAAAGCGGATGTGGTGTTAGGTCTTGATAATAATTTAATGAGCGAAGCTAAAGCGTCGGGTCTACTCGCGAACCACAAGGTTGATACCGATAATTTAGTATTGCCCAATGGCTGGAGTGACGATGTGTTTGTCCCCTTCGATTACGGGTACTTTGCGTTTGTGTACAACAAAGACAAAGTAAAAACGCCACCTACCAGTCTTAAAGCTTTGATTGAAGATCGTGATGATCTTAGTGTGATTTACCAAGATCCAAGAACCTCGACGCCTGGGCAAGGTTTACTGCTATGGATGAAGTCTGTGTATGGCGATGACGCCAGTGAGGCGTGGCAGCAGTTAGCGAAAAAAACCGTTACCGTGACAAAAGGATGGTCTGAAGCGTATTCCATGTTTCTAGAAGGCGAGGCAGATTTGGTATTATCGTACACCACATCGCCAGCTTATCACCTAATCGCTGAGCAAGATGCTCGATTCGCCGCGGCGGATTTTGTGGAAGGGCATTATACTCAAGTCGAAGTCGCCGCTAAGGTTGCCAATACCAAAAATGACAAATTAGCCGATGAATTTATGCAGTTTGTCGTGTCTGATGACTTTCAGTCTCAAATTCCCACAGGCAATTGGATGTATCCAGTTGTGGACCGTGATCTACCTACAGGGTTTGATGCACTTACCGTACCGAGTAAATCGCTGACCTTTACGCCAGATGAAGTAGCAAAAAACCGTAAAGCTTGGATTCGTGAGTGGCAATCTGCGCTAATCCAGTAGTATTGGTGATTCAGTGATAGACTAAAGCCAAAATGGTTGAGTTAAATACGTTTACACAGCGGCCTATATTGGGCCGCTTTTTTCGAGGTCTATGTGATACGTACACCAAAAACAGGCATTGTCATTGTCATCATCATCGCCAGTTATGTGGTGGCATCGCTTTGGACGTTGTTATCTTATTCATCACTTGCCAATTTCAGTGATTTAATTACGGATAGCTACTATCTTCATGTCGCCAAATTTAGCCTCTTTCAAGCCACTCTTTCTACTGGCTTGAGTGTCGGCTTAGCTTTGCCGGTGGCGCATGCGCTGTCACGTCGTCGATTTTTCGGCCGAAACTTTTTGCTTAAAGTGTTTGGAACAACCCTTGTTTTACCTGTGCTAGTAGGCGTGTTTGGTATTCTTGCTGTGTACGGAAATCAGGGGGTCGTCGCTCAGGCCTTAGGGCTATTCAATACCAAACTGCCTTTTTCCATATACGGACTAAATGGCATTTTGATCGCCCATGTGTTTTTTAATTTGCCGTTTGCAACACGCTTGCTATTGATGACGATTGAAAGTGTTCCTAGTGAGCAGCGTAAACTGGCAAAACATCTGGGAATGGGAAGTTGGCATTGCTTTAAGTTTGTTGAGTGGCCAAGGCTTAAGCAGCATTTACCTCATGTTGTAGGACTCGTTTTCATGCTTTGTTTTACCAGTTTCGCGACGGTCATGGCATTGGGAGGAGGGCCGAAAGCGACGACTATTGAGCTGGCTATTTATCAAGCCATTAAGTTCGACTTTGACTTGCAGGTTGGGGCGGTATTAGCGATATGGCAAATGGGTACTTGCTCCGTATTGGTCTTGCTTGTAGGACGCTTTAGTAAAGTATTGGAGGGGGCGAGCACTTTTTGTCATGCCGCGCCGATTCAATCATCAGATACCTGGAATAAGCGGCTTTGGGATGCTTTTTGGATCATCGCAAGTCTATTGCTTGTCATACCGCCTTTATTGATGGTGGTCCTTAGTGGATTGAATCACAAAGCCTATACGGTATTAACGGATGCTATATTTTGGCAGTCGCTATTTTCGTCTTTGCAAGTGGCGATGTTCTCCGCGGTGATTGCTTTGATTGTGGGCGTCTTGATAGTGAGTTCCACGCGAATGTTGCGGCTGAAAGAGCGCTCCCGCCTTGCCGATAAAATTGAATTGGTTGGTACAGTGATACTGGTGACACCTGCACTAGTACTGAGCACGGCAACATTCTTGATGTTGCGTGGTATGACGGATGTATTTAGTTTAGCCGTGGTGATTGTTGTCATGGTTAACGCGTTAATGGCTCTGCCGTTTGTGATTAAAACGCTCAGCCAGCCCATGCTTCAACTAGCAACCCAGTATCATCTACTTTGGCAGAGTCTTGGTATCTTAGGGGTTGCGCGATTCTTTAGTATGGAGTGGCGAGCGTTAAGAGCGCCATTGCTGCATGCTTTTTCAATGAGTTTTATCCTCTCGTTAGGGGATTTAACCGTGATTGCATTGTTTGGTAGTCAAGATTTTAAAACGCTTCCCTTGTATCTTTATCAACTATTGGGAAGTTATCAAATGCAGGCCGCCGCGGTGGTTTCATTGGTGTTATTTACGATAAGTATTGGGATGTTCTCACTGACCGATCGCCTAGTAGTGAAAAATAGACATCGGGAGTCGCAATAAACATGATGCTGGAATTGAAGCAAACAAGATATCGCTATCATCGAGAATGGTTTGAGTTCACCTTAGGGGTCAAACGAGGTGAAATATTGTCATTAATTGGGCCAAGTGGTGCAGGTAAATCAACATTACTGGCAATGGTGTCTGGCTTTTGCGCCCCGGAATCGGGTGAGATCCTTATCGGAGGGCAGTCAATGTTGTCATTGGAACCTCATCAGCGACCGCTGGCGATGCTATTTCAAGATAATAACCTTTTTGAGCATCTTACCGTTCAAGACAATATTGTTCTTGGTATTCACCCTTCGCTTAAACTGACGCCTGAAGTCCTAAAGAAAGTAAAGGAAGCAGCAAGCAAGGTGGGGCTACAAGACTACTTATCTCGCTTACCTTCAGAGTTATCTGGCGGGCAGAAGCAACGGGTAGCCTTAGCTCGCTGTTTTGTTCAATCTCGGCCATTGTGGCTATTAGATGAACCTTTTTCTGCGCTCGATCCACTGTTGAGGAAAGAGATGCTGTCGGTGGTAAAAAATCTGGCTGAGGACAATGCTATTACGGTTGTCATGGTGACGCATCACTTGAATGACGCAAAGGCAATTGCTCATCGTTTTGCTTATCTTTCTAAGGGGAGTATATCGATGGTGGGTAACATTGAGGCATTGAACAGTCATCATGACCATGCTGAGTTAGCCAAATTTGTTCTTGCGGCGCAGCATTAAAATCGACGATGTGGCGCGGTGGTAAAAAGAGTGAAGAAAACAGTGAAAGCGAGTTCGCTCCCACTGTTTAAATTGACTCTAGCTGTTTTGGTCTTGCTCTTGTGCTAGCGCTTCTTCTTTTGCTTCTTCTTCCGCTTTTAGCATTTGGAAAATTTCACGAAACGCTTTAGCTGGCTTAGAGGCTGATTTCTCTTTCTTCGCTTGACGAGCAAGTTGGCGCAAGCGTTGGCGGTCGAGATCTGGATACGAGTCTAAGGCTTCTGCAATAGCTGAATCGCCTTCTTCTACAATCTTGTCCCTTAGCTCTTCCAACTTATGCAATGCTGCTGTTTGTTGAGAGTGCTTATTGCGGATTTTATCCAGTGCTGCTTGAATAGGCTCTGGATCAACATTACGCATGACTTTGCCAATGTATTGTAACTGACGACGGCGAGCTTCGTTTTTAAAACGTTGCGCGTCTTTGATTGCATCTCTTAGGTCATCGCTAAGCGGGAATTTTGCTAACACGGAAGGTTTTAACCCTACAAGCTCTTCGCCTAGTTTTTGTAACGCTTCCATGTCATTTTTCATTTCGGTTCGACTTACCCAAATGATTTCTTCTTCTTCTTCCCACGGTGCTTTCTGATTTTTGCGAGCCATGTTTTCTGCCTATATCACTATCTCGTTACGAATATTGCCTATTTTAGCAAGAAATCTGGGGAGAAAGCGAAAAGCTTGTTATTCTAGGCAAAGATAATTGATAAAAGTTAGATGGATTATGGACGTAAGAGAGCAAGTTGCTCAGCAGCAAGCTGAGCTGGAAGCCGCGGTAGCAAAAGCTTTGGACATGGCATCTGTGAGTGCCGACGCCGCGGAAGTCGCCATTACAAAAAGTACCGGACTAAGCGTCTCAACACGTATGTGCGAAGTTGAAAACGTTGAGTTTAACAGTGATGGTGCTCTTGGCATCACGGTATACCGAGGTCAGCGTAAAGGTAGTGCCTCGACATCAGATCTGAGTGAAAAAGCCATTGCGCAGACCGTTGCCGCAGCGCTGGATATTGCACAATATACGTCAGAAGATCCGTTTGCAGGACCTGCACCGAAAGAGTTGATGGTCTCCAACATTCCAGACCTTGATCTTTTCCATCCTGATGAACCGAATCCTGATGTTGCAGCACAGCGAGCCATTGAAGCAGAAAAAGCGGCATTATCTTACAGTGATAAGATTAAGCAAAGCGACGGCGCGAGTTATGACAGTCATTACGGTGTTAAAGTCTATGGTAATAGTCACGGCTTGCTTGCAGGCTATGCGTCTAGCCGCCACAGTATCAGCTGTAGCGTTATCGGTCAGGGTAAAAATGGTGATATGGAGCGTGATTATAGCTATACGCTTGCCCGCCATATCGATGACCTTTGGTCCCCTGAACGAGTGGGTAAAGAAGCAGCATCCAAAACCATTCAAAGATTAGACCCTCAGAAAATAAAAACGGGTAAGTACCCTGTATTGTTTGCCAATGATGTGGCAACGGGATTGATGGGCCACCTCGTCATGGCGATTAGTGGTGGAAATCTCTACCGAAAATCCTCATTTTTACTTGATAAACTGGGTGAAACTATTCTGCCAGAGTGGTTTCAAGTCGAAGAAAAACCACATGTACTTCGCGGTTTAGCATCTAGCCCATTTGACAGTGAAGGGGTGTTTACTCAAGACCTAGAAATTATTAAAGATGGGAAACTGGCGACGTATTTATTAACCAGTTATGCGGCGCGAAAAATGAATATGACGCCAACCGGTCATGCTGGTGGTATTCATAACTGGTACGTAAAAAATACTGGGCAAAACTTTGATGCCATGCTTAAAACACTCGGTACTGGTTTGCTAGTGACTGAAGTCATGGGGCAGGGAGTCAATACCGTCACGGGTGATTATTCACGCGGGGCCGCTGGATTCTGGGTGGAAAATGGCGAGATCCAATACCCGGTATCTGAAATTACCGTTGCTTCTAATTTGGAAACGATGTTTAAAAATATCGTTGCTGTTGGTAGTGACGTTGAAACTCGCTCGCAGATTCAAACTGGTTCAATCTTGATTGAGTCAATGAAAGTCGCGGGAGATTAAGCGGATAATCGCTTACACGGTTAACGAGCTTAACAACGAGAAATGCCAGTCACATCTAAGGACTGGCATTTTTTATGAGTGAGCAACATCGAGGTGTGTTCGACAAGCTTCTTCGAAAAATGGCTCTTCGAAATTAATCGTTATTCGAAACAAATTTCAATAAATGCGTTACCCCATTCTGAGGTAAATGGCATGATGATGATGGCTCCATCACACTTGTGTCGAATGGTATGCCCCTTTCCCGAAACGACCACAGGGGTCGCCATGTCAAAATCGAAGCCTTTCTCTGCTAGGATACGCTTTGCACCACCAGTGACCATGTTGGTGATTTCACCGACCATATCGGTCACTTCTTCATTTAAGCCATGAGGGCGCTCACCCAACATTTTTTGCATGATCTCCAGTGCCAACCCTTCTTCAAAGGTAATTGACATTGAGCCGCGAGATTGCGTTCCTACCATTCCAATAAGACCGGACACGTCTCCACGTGCAACCTCATCTTTTTTAATTCTGGGTTTTAATGGCTTTATCTCCATTGAAGCCATTGTTTTTAGCACATTCATGAGTGAGGCTAAAAACGGGTTTACAAATTCAGCGCGCATAACTTCTTCTATCTAAGTGTGATCTTCCAATGACGAACACGTCTGACAAGTACCATGAGATTCTATAACGTGGTTGGAATATTGAAAGCCATATTTATCAACGTTGCTATTCAACAAGGCTATCAGATTATCATCTTGTAGTTCAACGACATTGCCGCATTTGTCACAAATCAGAAGATGAGAAAAATGCTTATGTTCGCCAAATGAACAGCATGAGACAAAGCTGTTTGTCGATTCAACGCGATGGATAAACCCTTGCTCCAATAAAAAATCAAGAGCGCGATATACGGTTGGCGGTTTGGCTTTAGGTTCACTGGCCTTTAATTGCTCCAGTAGTTCATAAGCACTTGATGCCTTTTTATTTTCACAAATTAGAACAAAGACACTGCGACGTTGTGGCGTTAAGCGAACACCACGAGCAGCACAAATATCTTCGACTTGTTGGATTAACTGTTGATTCACATGACCACCTACCTAAGCGATATCCCTACATCTTATACTATTTCCCTACACAGATCGTTATTGTCGTGTGGGGAACGGCAGATAGATTCATGGATTGCGATGCTTCTGTCACATAGATTATTGGCCAACTCCGAGGTGAGATCAAAAGTCATACTTTGAGTCGACTAATTCTGAAGAGATATTTAACGACCTAATGTACAGCTCTACAAGTAAAAGGATCATCATAGGCCAAATACACATATTGCTAAGCGTATCGGCTGTTTTCTTTGATATTAACACTTGGTTTTTGTGTTTTTATTTATATTTTTCATTGTGTTATATTTTATCGTGGGGCTTGGGAGTGCAGGCTGGTTTTATTGAGTAGTGGTGAGCGAAGAGTCGTTGTACAGGTTGGGGAGTAAAAAGAACATGGTAACCCTTCCTTGTATTAGGCAAGGAAGGGTTAGATATAAAGAGGGGGGGATGAAGTTATCACCACAAAGGTAAATCAGCTTGAAAGAGAAAAAGACAACCCAGGTTTAGAGTAGTGCTATGGCTGGGTCTTAATTACCAGCTATTAAACATGTCGATGACATAGCGTTTGGTACACGCAGTACTATTCTGTAAATCAGTAAAATCCTTACTAGTCATAAATTTATCAAGGGGTAGTGTCTAGGTGGAGGGTTTCAAGCGGGTTGACATCAGCTCTTTCTTTTTGAAAGTTCTTAATTCTCTGTGTATTATTGCCTGCTTTTTCTTCACGATGATGGTTGCCTTGTAGCGGAATTCCCCGTTTTGTCGCGACCGTTTTTTCATTGATAGAGAAAGCATTCCGTTGTCCTCCTATCTTACGGGGACTATGGGACTAATTTAGGCAAAGTACCCATGATATTCAAAGCGGATTTGAGTGGTTAAAACTTAGGTAAAACAATGATGAAGCCAGACAACACAAGCGATTTCCATTCAAGCCGTCTTTCAATTGCGCCCATGCTCGATTGGACGGATAGGCATTGTCGTTATTTCCATCGTTTGCTTTCTTCGCAAGCCTTGCTGTATACCGAGATGATCACAACAGGTGCCATTATCCATGGTAAAGGGGATTTCTTAACTTACAGCGAAGAAGAGCATCCAGTCGCGTTGCAGTTAGGTGGCTCAAACCCAATCGACTTAGCGACTTGTGCCAAGCTTGCCCAAGAGCGTGGTTATGATGAAATTAACCTCAATGTTGGTTGTCCGTCGGATAGGGTACAGAACGGCCGTTTTGGTGCCTGCCTTATGGGAGAGCCTGAACTGGTTGCGGAATGTATTGCTGCAATGAAAGCGGTTGTGTCGATTCCTGTTACGGTAAAGACACGTATTGGCATTGACGATCAGGATTCTTATGAGTTTCTGACGCGCTTTGTTTCTATCGTTTCAGAGCAAGGTGGTTGTCAAGACTTTACCATTCACGCTCGTAAGGCATGGTTGAGTGGTTTGAGCCCAAAAGAGAACCGAGAGATCCCACCGCTCGATTATCCTCGAACTTACCAGATTAAGAAAGACTTCCCACATTTACAGATCGGTATGAATGGCGGCGTTAAAACACTGGACGAATCTTTGGAGCATTTGGCACACCTTGATGGAGTGATGATTGGTAGAGAAGCGTATCAAAACCCTTATCTACTTGCGGAAGTAGACCAAAAGGTTTTTGGTTTAGACAAGCCTGTGAAAAAGCGCAGTCAGGTTGTAGAAGAGATGTACCCTTACATCGAGAAGCAGCTTGCTAATGGCTCTAATCTAGGTCATATCAGCCGACATATGATTGGTTTATTCCAAGCAATGCCAGGTGGTAGACAGTGGCGTCGTTATATTAGTGAAAATGCTCATAAAAAAGGTGCAGGTGTGGAAGTGATTCAAACAGCACTGACTAAAATTCCAAAAGAACTCGACGTTTAAATTTACCAATGTTGTGGTAAAAAATACCAACTCCAGCTGGCTTTGACGCTAGTTGGAGTTTTTTTGTTTTGTAAGTTCAACTAAATCAGTTACTTAAAAACTGGAACGGTTTGTGCAGTTAGTTTGTACAGTAGTTTGTGTGTTTCACTGTTTAGTTTGAGCCTGAGGAGGCGATATGTTTGAGCTGATTTTTCTTATGGTATTTTTTGGGATGTTAGTCATGACTGGTGTGACGTTTGTGACGGTCACATTAGCCATTGTAGCTTCTTTTGCTGTTATGTTTGTGCTGGGGATGATGGGAGTGGTTATTCAGTTGCTTCCTTGGATTGTTGCTTTTGTCATTGCTTTATGGGTTTATCATCGCTTTGTTGCACGTGAAGGTTAACATGTTCGCAACAACTAAACAGGCGAATGTGCCGCTACTTGCTATAGTTATACTAATCAACCTACGTAGATAGGCGAGCGGTATATTTAGGGAGTAATTATGACCATAACCGAATTGAAGCACCTTTATCATCAGGACTTGTTAGCCGAAGCGATTATCGAGCCTTCCGAGCTTGATGGTGGGTGGGTAGTGGAATTTCGCCACAAACAGGGTGGCTTCCTTATGTTAACCGACATTCATGGAGCTGAGTGTCAGTACCTTGATCTCGATAAAGCCTCAAAATCGGCTCTTGCTGTAGGCTTTTCTCAGGTACGTATTGAAGCTAAGTAACCCACCTTAAACTATTCCTTTCTTCCAAAAAGTTATAAAACATTCATATCTATTCTTTCTTGTTATTAAAATGGTTGGTTAATCTATCGTCACGCAATGATTAGGGATGTCGTGACTATGTCATCAAATGGAAATACACAACAACAATTACCGGGTTTAGCTGCTCCTATTAATGATCAGCAGTTATCTCAACTACAGCAAGCATCAACCGCTTTATCTTCTAACCAATTAGCCTGGGTAAGTGGGTACTTTTGGGGATTAAGCCAATCTCAAAACTCAGCACAATTGACCCCTGTCGCCAGTGCCGTGACTTCTGCCGTTGCTGCTGCCCCCGCGGGTAAGCTGACTATTATTTACGCCTCTCAAACTGGTAATGCTAAAGGTGTAGCGGAAGCGCTTGAGCAAGAAGCTTCTGCTCACGGTATTTCCGCACAGTTGTTCGATGCAAGTGACTATAAAGGCAAAAACTTAGCGAAAGAAACTCACGTTATTTTTGTTGCGTCGACGAATGGTGAAGGCGAAGCACCAGACAATGCGATTGAATTACATGAGTTTCTGCAGTCTAAAAAAGTCCCTAAACTCACCAATCTAAAATTTGGTGTGATTGGTCTTGGTGACTCAAGCTACGAGTTTTTCTGTCAAACAGGTAAGGATTTTGATGCATTTTTAACGAAGCAAGGCGCAACTCCATTCATCGAAAGGTTGGACTGTGATGTTGACTACGACGTTTCAGCAGCAGAATGGCGCCTTAAAGCGCTCGAAGTGATCAAAGATGACTTATCGTCTCAACCTGCGGATGTTGTGACGTTACCTGTCGCAACGGCAGGTGCTGCTGCGTCGTATACTAAGCAGAACCCTTATACTGCGACACTGTTAACAAGCCAAAAAATTACCGGGCGTGATTCAGGTAAAGATGTTCGTCATATTGAAATTGATTTAGAAGACTCTGGGCTGACCTACCAAGCGGGGGATGCACTGGGTGTTTGGTTTGAAAACAGTAGCGAGCTGGTGGATGCGATTCTTGCACAGACTAATTTATCTGGCATTGAAAGTGTCGATGTTGATGGTGAAAGTGTCTCATTGCGTACAGCGTTAATTAAGAACTACGAAGTGACAGCGTCAAATCCGCAGCTTATTACCAAATATGCCGAGTTATCAGGTAGTAAAAAACTGCTGAAATTAGTCGAGAATAAAGATCAGCTAAGAGAGTATTCAGCTGAAACTCAAGTGATTGATGTACTCAAAGAGAAGAAAACCAAACTCGATGCCACATCGCTGCTGTCTATACTGCGTCGTCTAACACCACGTTTATACTCGATCGCGTCAAGCCAATCAGAAGTGGATGAAGAAGTTCACCTGACGGTGGCGTTAGTGGAGTATGACAAAGGAGAAGAAACCCGATACGGAGGGGCTTCTTACCACTTAGCTAAAGGGCTAGAAGAAGGTGGTGAGGTTAAAGTGTTTGTTGAACATAACAAGCAATTTAAACTTCCAGACGACAATGATACCCCCATTATTATGGTGGGGCCTGGGACAGGTATCGCACCTTTCCGAAGCTTTATTCAAGAGCGTGAAAATAAAGACGCGAAAGGTAAGAACTGGTTGTTCTTTGGTGACAGGACCTTTACTCAAGATTTCTTATATCAAGTAGAGTGGCAAAAGTACCTTAAGTCTGGCGTATTGGATCGTTTAGATGTTGCGTTTAGTCGTGATCAGCATGAGAAAGTTTATGTTCAACATCGCCTTCTGGAGCAAGGTGAACGAGTTTGGCAATGGCTGCAGGAAGGTGCGCATATCTATGTATGTGGAGATGCGACCCATATGGCAAAAGATGTGAATACGGCCTTGGTTGAAATTGCAAAGCTATATGGCGGCAAAGATTTAGCTGAAGCTGAGGAATATATAAACGAGTTAAGAAAAGCAAAACGTTATCAAAAGGATGTGTACTAATGAGCAAACAAGAAGTCTTAGGCCAAGTGTTGGGCCCATTAGCTGATAACGAGCGCTTGAAGCGAGAGAGTAATCACCTACGAGGCACGATTGAATCGGATTTAACCGATCAAATCACTGGTGGGTTTACAGCTGATAACTTCCAACTAATTCGTTTTCACGGTATGTATCAGCAAGATGACCGTGATATTCGAAATGAACGCACCAAGCAAAAGTTAGAACCTCTACACAACGTAATGTTACGAGCGCGTATGCCTGGCGGGATCATTTCTCCTAAACAATGGTTAGCTATCGACAAGTTTGCTTCAGACCATAGTCTCTACGGCAGTATTCGTTTAACGACTCGTCAAACGTTTCAGTTTCATGGCGTATTGAAGCCTAATATTAAACTGATGCACCAGACGTTGAATAGTATTGGTATTGATTCCATTGCTACGGCTGGCGATGTTAACCGAAATGTGTTGTGTACGACTAACCCGGTTGAATCTGAGCTTCATCAAGAAGCTTATGAGTGGGCAAAAAAAATCAGCGAACATTTATTGCCTAAGACTCGTGCATACGCAGAAATTTGGTTAGATGGTGAAAAGGTCGAAACCACTGAAGAAGAACCCATTCTTGGTAGTAACTATTTACCAAGGAAATTCAAAACAACCGTTGTTATCCCTCCTCAAAATGATGTGGACGTCCACGCAAATGACCTGAACTTTGTCGCCATCGCAGATGCTGGCAAGCTTATTGGCTTTAATGTTCTCGTCGGTGGTGGTTTGGCAATGACGCATGGTGACCTGTCGACATACCCACGACGTGCTGATGACTTTGGTTTTATCCCACTGGCACATACTTTAGATGTCGCAGCTGCGGTGGTAACGACTCAACGTGATTGGGGCAATCGTTCTAACCGTAAAAATGCGAAAACCAAATATACGTTAGATCGCGTAGGGATAGACGTATTTAAAGCTGAAGTGGAAAAGCGAGCAGGTATCGCTTTCTCTAAAAGTCGACCATATGAATTTACAGAACGTGGTGATCGTATTGGATGGGTTGAAGGAATAGACGGTAAACACCACTTAGCTTTATTCATAGAGAATGGTCGCTTACTTGATTACCCTGGAAAACCTTTAAAGACAGGCGTCGCTGAAATAGCCAAGATTCATAAGGGTGATTTCAGAATGACCGCAAATCAGAATCTGATAGTGGCAGGGGTAAGTAAAACGCAGAAAACCAAGATTGAAAAGATAGCGCGCGCGCATGGCTTGATGGATGATCTAGTGAGCGAGCAGCGTAAAGATTCAATGGCATGTGTGGCATTCCCAACCTGTCCTTTAGCAATGGCGGAAGCAGAGCGTTTTCTTCCATCATTTGTTACTGAGGTTGAAGACCTGTTAGCGAAACATCAAATACCTAAAGAAGAGAGCATTATCTTACGTATTACTGGCTGCCCTAATGGATGTGGACGAGCGATGTTGGCTGAAGTTGGTTTAGTGGGTAAAGCACCTGGTCGCTATAATCTTCATCTTGGCGGCAATAAAGCGGGAACCCGTGTACCGAAAATGTATAAAGAGAACATTACTGATAAGCAAATCTTGCAGGAGCTTGATAGCTTGGTTGGAGAGTGGGCTCAAAAACGTACCAACAAGGAAGCATTTGGTGACTTCGTAATAAGAACGGGCGTGATCGAGGAAGTCAAAGTGTCAAAGAGGGATTTCTATGCTTAAATTTGAAGAGGGCTATAAACTAGAAACATTATTGTCTTTGACCAAGACCGAGCAAATCCTCAAGTTGGCCGAACTCAACGGACATCTAGAATCGTTAAGTGCAGAGCAACGTATCGCCTGGGCATTCGAGCACTTACCTGGACAGCACGTTCTTAGTTCTAGTTTTGGTATGCAAGCAGCGGTGATGCTTCACTTAGTAAGCCAGGTTAGGAATGATGTGCCAGTGATACTCACCGATACAGGGTACTTGTTTCCTGAAACGTATCAATTTATTGATCAGCTTACCCAGCAACTTGGCCTTAATGTGCATATATATAGTGCGAAGATTAGTCCAAGCTGGCAAGAAGCTAGATATGGTAAATTATGGGAGCAGGGGATAGAGGGGATTAAGCAGTATAACCTCATTAATAAAGTGGAACCGATGAAGCGTGCGCTTGAAGAGCTCAAGGTTACAACTTGGTTCTCCGGTTTAAGAAGAGAGCAAGCAGAGAGTCGTTCGAGTTTACCCGTGTTAGCTATTCAAAATGGACGCTTTAAATTTCTTCCCATTATTGATTGGTCCAACCAAAATATAGAAGATTATCTTCATTCGCATGAGCTGAGTTACCACCCTCTTAAAGAAGAAGGCTATTTATCTATCGGTGATACGCACACAACTCAAAAGTGGGTGCCTGGCATGAAAGAAGAAGAGACGCGGTTTAATGGTCTAAAGCGAGAATGTGGACTACATGAAGAAGATGATGAGCAAGATGGCTCTGGAATCTAACTATTAAGATGTAAAAAAGAGGGCGAAAGCCCTCTTTTTTTAATAACTCTGTGGATAACCTGTATTTGAGTTGAGGGTAAATTGGGATAAATAAGCCTTTGGGATGGTTTTTAATAAATAACCGCTATTTTTGCAATTTATTCAAAAAAACGCTTGCCAATGTGATGCTGACCTCTATAATGCGTCCTCACTGACACGGCAGAGCCCACAAGGGTTCAAGGCAATGTTCAGTAAGGCTTCTAGCCAAAAGAGATTTCAGGATTTGTTTTTGAAATAAGTAAAAAATAAATCAATAAAGTGTTTGACACGAAAGAATATCTCGCTAGAATGGCCGCCTCTTCAAACGGAAAGCAAATTGCTTAACCAAGTGAAGAGATGTTCTTTA
>NZ_JAKJSR010000033.1:0-62317 GCF_050337155.1 Vibrio cionasavignyae | reverse complement strand
GTGCGCAAGTAGTCGTGGTAAGGCTGTAATTTGGTTGGTCGAGATTGCCGCTCGGGATACACAGACTCTTTACTTCTGTCTCGAAGATAAGTGCGAACGGTATTCCTTGAGATACCTAAATCTCTCGCGATGCGGCGGATGCTTTGCCCTTGCTGATGTAAAACGTGTATTTCCACTAGTTGCTCCTGATTGATCATAATCCGCCGCTTTGTCCATTTACGAACGGATAGTTTGCCTCAGGTGGGTCAATTTTAAATCGGCGTTAGTGGGTCATTTTTACATCGGCGCTGACACCCGTGACGGAATCTGAAATGGGCTTCTTCTCAGATAAGGATATTACTGCGCTTTTTGAGAGGATCACTAAAAGCAAACGCGCCAAAGAATACGAGCTGGTCTGTAAAATTTGCTTATCTACAGGCGCACGTATTTCAGAAGCCAATAATCTTCGTGTATCGCAGGTTACTAAATTCAAAATCACATTTTTGGATACCAAGAGCAAAAAGAACCGCACGGTGCCTATCACAGAGAAGCTCTATAATGAACTGATAGCGTTTGAACCAACGGGTGAAAAGGATCGGCTGTTTAAATGCTGCCATCACGGCATTGCGTTTTTAATTAACCAAACATTCCCAGACTTACCGGATGGACAGAATACCCACGTTTTTCGTCATACCTTTGCAAGCCGATTTATGGAGGCAGGAGGAAACATTTTGGTACTGCAAAAAATCCTTGGTCACAGTGACATCAAAATGACGATGCGTTATTCCCATTTCTCGCCCGATCACCTCATTCAGGCAGCGGAATTAAACCCGATTTCCAGCTTGGGATTGTAGCCATAAATTTAACGAAAAATGGCGACAAAATGGCGACAGATTTTCCGAATACTGGTCATTATTGAACAATACTGGCGAAACGAGAAACCAGTAACGCATTGAAATGCCTACGGAACCCTTGGTTTTACTGGCTTCTAAAAATGACTACGCATTACACTAAGTAAGCAACACAGATAAATAAAAAACACCCGCTATATGCGGGTGTTTTTTTTCTTTCAATCTGGAGCTAATACTAAACACTAGCCTACTAACGCTTCATACTAACAATACGATGACTATTCAAGCGCTTCCATCGGTGGTACCACTTCAACGGGAACACCATTTTGCGCCAACACAACGGCTTTAGCGATTCGGTCAGAAATCCCATACTCTTCTAACCACCATTCTAGTTCTTGTGGAACTAACATGGCTTTTTTCGTGCCATCACTTCTCGTCAATGGCTCATGTGCTTCAATAAATACACTTCTGTCTGGCTCAAGAGCGACTTTAATTGGCTCATCGATAACGCGAACTTGTAGTCCAACTTTCGCTTCATTAAACAGCCAATCAATATCTTTGGGATCCATACGGATACACCCAGCACTGACTCGTAAGCCGATGCCAAAGTCTTTATTGGTGCCGTGAATCAAATATGATCCCGTCCCATACGCTAAGCGCATAGCGTAGTCCCCTAGCGGATTTTCTGGACCTGCAGGTACAACGTCAGGGAGTTCAATCCCTTTCGCTAAGTAATCCTTACGTATTGACGCAGGAGGTGTCCACGTCGGGTTCTTCCGTAGTTGGCTGATTTTAGTCGTCATTTCTGGCGTATCTTGCCCGATTCGACCTATACCGACGGGGAAAATGTGGACGATATCTTTTTCTGGCTCAAAATAATAAAGTCTTAGTTCCGCAAGGTTGATGACAATTCCTTTGTATTCAACCTCTGGCAATATCGTCTGACTTGGGATCGTCAAGACATAGTCTTCGGGAGGTAAAAAAGGGTCAACCCCCTTGTTTGCTGCCATTAAAGACAAAAAACCAACGTCGTATTGCTTCGCAATATCAGACATCGTTTGTCCAGCGACAATACTATGATATTGAATTGTCCCAACCAAGTTACTGCCATCTTCTGGAAGCGTATAGGTGGCAGCACTTATCCATTGTGAGAAGCTCAGACAAGCCGCTAAAATCGTCCTACGATACATCAATGTTGATCCCTTGCTTCTTTATATACGCTTAAGGTTATCTCTCTTTGTGTCTTGTGATCAACTATCGGTTCAGGATATTCCAACTTTTGAAACGCTTCCCACCGCCAAGGTTGATGAATATGACGATTTGGCACCTGGGCGAGCTCCGGAATCCACTGACGAATAAACTCCCCCTGTGCGTCAAAACGCTCGCCCTGGCGAATAGGGTTAAAAATACGAAAGTAAGGCTGTCCATCACACCCTGTAGATGCACACCACTGCCAACCCCCGTTATTTGCAGCGAAATCCCCATCCACCAGCTTGGACATAAAGTAGGCTTCACCCCATCGCCAATCTACGTGAAGATCCTTGATTAAAAAGCTTGCCACAATCATACGCAACCGGTTATGCATCCAGCCTGTAGCATTAAGTTGACGCATTGCCGCATCAACAATGGGATAACCTGTCACACCATTAGTCCATTGTTTAAAGACGTCTTCACGCCCTTGCCAAATCAGTTTTTTTTCCCAGCTAAGGTAGCCATGACGACGACTTAATTTAGGTTCAAAGTGCACTAGGTGCTGATAAAACTCTCGCCAAATTAACTCACTTAGCCATACCTCGGGACCTTCTGATAATGACGGTTCTTGACCATCGGACATTGTCGCATCAAGATAGAGGCGAGCCACACACTGTCTGGCTGAAAGTGCCCCTATCGCTAAATAAGCACTAAGTTGGCTCGTCCCATCCACCGCAGGATAATCTCGATCCTGATGGTAATACATAACCCTATCGTGACTAAATGTCCGCAACCTATCTATGATGCTGTCGGTATCCACCGGCAGAGGTAAACTCGACACCAGTGGATAGCTAAACGGTACATTCGACGCATACCGATAATGAAACGGAGCATCGGTAGGGACGGAGACTATCGGCTTGCGAACTCTGGCTAGTGTAAACTGCGCTTTCCAAGCATTTTTGAATGGCGTAAAAACTTTGAAGTTTTGGCCTTGTTTATTTAATACACTGCCCGGCCGAAGTATGCATTTGTCATCAAATGAACAAACCGTTTTACCATGCTGTTTAAACTGTTCTGACAGCGCAGAAATTCTATTTCTTTCATTAACTTCATAATCAAGATTCAAGAATAGCTCGGTCACACCTAGCTCAATTGACAATGCCAGCAACCACTCATTAGCCCGTTCAAAATTGTCACACTGATGATAGAGCAACGGTATGTTCAATAGCTCAAGCTCTGTATTTAGCGCCTCCAAGCGCCTGCGAATGAGATCAGCCTGAATCGGCGCCAAGTCATGCTGCACCCACTGCTGTGGTGTCGCTATAAATACGGCTATTACTGGTGTCTCGCCATCAACAGCTTGAATTAAAGCGGTATTATCGATAGTTCTTAGATCACGATTGAATAACACTAATCGTTTCATTGAGCTCTCCTAAAGCGTTGAGTTACTAGGCTTAGCGGTCACATTAAACATCAAATTAAATGTTCTATAACAGGTGAAACATAAACCGGAACACTATGGTTGGCTCGCTGCTCTCTTATCACAGAAAGATGCTTCTCCGATAAAGACTTTTCCGCAAATAAGTGCACCCCATGATACGCAGCGATCACCTCTTCATTGAATAAGGCTCCAATATCATCAACACCATCTAAAAATATCACTCGCCCCTCTTTTTCAACGAGTCGGGCGTAAAAAAGCCAAGCAAAAAGGTTGCCTACCGTGTCCAAATTAACGAGAAGGTATTGATGTTTACCGCCCTTTTTTGACTCAGCTTGGATCATCAGTAACAACTGATGAATGAGTAAGGTGCGAAATAACGCATATTGCAGCGACCGTTGACCCATTTTGACAAAATCTATCGCCATCAACACCGGGATAACACATTGCGTTTCTACGATATCCAGAGGGTACTCTTTCAAGACAAAACGGAGAATTTTTCCTACCTCGTCACCATCTAATAAGCTTAGAGCTTGAAGTAGTTGCTCCACTTCATCAAGGCGCTGAGACGGTTCGTGCTCCGTAGGTAAAGTATTTGACGCCAACAAAGCTTTGACTTTGCCAATGGATACCCCTTTTGCAAGCCAACCCTGGACACGTTTAATCGTCTCCACATCTTTTTCTGTATATAAACGATGCCCTTTCTCTGTGCGCTCAGGTTGGACAAGATTATAACGCCTCTGCCATGCTCTTAGAGTGACGGGTTTTACCCCAGTCATCTGTGCAACGTCTCGAATGGCGTAACGAGCATGATTAAAGCCCATAACGCAGACGCATTTCTTCTGGGTGAGGCTGCAAGAACCGTTGCGAAGCAAGATAATCATCAGGGTATGCACGGAGATAGTGCTTTAACAAAGTGAGCGGCGAAAGCAAAGGCAGTAAGCCTGTACGATAATCGTCTATCACTTGTGCCAGTTCACGCTTTTCATCTGCATCTAACGCTCGCTTAAAATACCCTTGAATGTGCATGAGGACATTAGTGGCATTTTTACGAGACACTCGGTGCTTCAGTCCTTCCATCAACCCCAACCGATAGGCTTGGTAAAATTCATCAGGAGCGTACTCGCTTTGATGAGCAACCAATCTACCTAGCGTTTTATATGATGTCGGGTTATGAGCCATCAACGTCAGTTTGTAACGGGAGTGAAAATCAACAATTTTCCCCGGAGTAGGCTGACCTTGCATAGACTGGTAAAAATCATTTAGCCCAAACACGCGAGATATAAAGTTCTCTTTAAGCACAGGATCATTCAGCCTGCCGTCCTCTTCTACGGGCAACCATGGCATTTTCTTCATCAAATGTTCGGTATACAAACCAACCCCATTCGCTTTGGCATGACCAACGGTATAGACCTTCACTCTCTCCATCCCACAGCTTGGAGACTTAGCACATACGATATACCCACACATCTGGGTATTTTCCAACTCAGCGACTTTGCTGTGAGTGAAGGCCAACATACCGTCCGTATGATCCTGAGTTACATCCTTCGTTTCTACTAACCTAATTCGCTCTTCATTTGACATTAAACGAATGGTTGGACGGGGCACAGGGAGCCCCATCCCTACCTCAGGACAGACAGACACAAACGAAAAATACTCCCTCAGCTCTTTGTTTACATAACTGCTTTGCTTGTGACCTGAATCGAAACGTACGTTTTCACCCAATAGGCAAGAACTGATTCCAATAGTGATGACTGGCTCATTCATGAAGTTCTCCTTGTGTTTAAAGTGCGCTCGCATACAGGCAAAGACACAATGAAATAAGTGATACAAAAAATTGTTCTGTACAATCTTACGTAGCTCTTGTGTAACAGTTCACTCATGCAGCACTTTTTTCTTCAGCACCTAGGATTCACTCAGTCAATCGATTGCCCTTTCACTTTCAACAGATTTAGTTATCATGCCAACTTAACTAGTAACATTAAAAGAAAAATGTGATTAAAATCTCATAGAAGCCTTATTATTAGAGCTAACATTCATTTCAACAAAGAATGATTACATTCAACAGAATTCGTTAAAATATTAGGAGCAATACCATGGCTACCCCTCATATCAATGCAAACCCGGGTGATTTTGCTGAAACAGTCCTGATGCCAGGCGATCCGCTTCGCGCTCAATATATCGCTGATACGTTTTTAGAAGACGTAGAAAAAGTATGTGATGTGCGCAATATGTTTGGCTATACCGGTACTTATAAAGGTCAACGTGTTTCAGTTATGGGCCATGGCATGGGTATCCCATCTTGCTGTATCTACGTTCACGAGCTCATCAAAGATTTCGGCGTTAAGAACGTGATTCGAGTAGGCAGCTGTGGGGCGGTACGTGACGATGTTAACCTAATGGATGTCGTTATTGGCATGGGCGCATCAACCGACTCAAAAGTTAACCGCATCCGCTTCAATGACCATGACTTTGCTGCTATTGCTGATTTTGGTCTCTTAGAAGAAGCCGTAAAGCAGGCCCGTAGCCAAAACGTTCCCGTTAAAGTGGGTAATATTTTCTCTGCTGACCTGTTCTATACACCAGAAGCAGACATCTTCGACAAAATGAAACATCTAGGTATTTTAGGTGTGGATATGGAAGCGGCCGGTATCTATGGCGTTGCCGCAGACTTGGGCGCAAAAGCACTGACTATTCTTACGGTTTCCGACCATATTATCCGTGGCGAGAAATTAAGTTCTGAAGACCGTCAAAAGTCATTTAACGAAATGATGACTGTCGCGCTAGAAACTGCCATCAACCTATAAATGTTAAAAGCCAGTTCAACGCCTGAAGTTGCACTGGCTTTTTTTAAAACTGTTTTTATGAACCTTTTTCACAAACCATAGGGGGTGAACGTGTCAGAAGGCAAATTGCCGCTGGCCGCGAATGGATTACAGCTCAATTTTTGTAAAACATTGGCGTGTGACAATTTTGGAAAAAGTGATGCAAATCTTTATATTTTGCAACACAGTAATCCTAAGCGACCTGCGATGGTATGCCGAGAATGTGGTGCGTTTCCCCCCCTACTTAACAACCAAGAAGTCCTCTGCGAGCTAAACCGCTTGCGGCTGACTCACGACGATGGACTGCCAGCGTGTAAAGATAGCCAATGCGCTAACTTTGGTCTTTCGGTCGATACCCACAAAGAGCGTTATCACGCTTTTGGGTTTAGCGGTGATCGGCAGCGCTACCGATGTAAACTGTGCCAAGGGACATTTGTCGATAAATGGTCTGGATCCAACAAAAAAATTGAGTTTCAAGAAGCTTTGCTAGCGTTCTTATTTACCGGTTACTCCGTCAGAGAAATCTGCCGTAAACTCAGCATCAACCCTAAAACGTTTTATGACAATATCGACCAAATCGCGAGTCGTTGTCGTAGAAAGCTCGCCCATATTGATGCGCGCTGGTTGAATCATGCGAGTCATTATACCCTTGCTTCAAGTTACCAAAGTCTGCAACCCGCTAGCCATAACGGTGTTTTTTGGTTCGCAACCTGTGACGTAAATTCTGGCTATGTACTGTGCCAGCACACCAATTACACATTAGAAAGCACACCCAGTACCCAACTTGATCACGATGCCTATCAAAAAAATGCCCAGTTTCTGCCTCATCAATATGTCGCGGAAAATTATGGCAACACAAATGAGCGCACCGAAAGCGAGCGAAGCCCTAAAAGTCGTGTTAACAACACTCCAGTAGAAAAAACACCCACTAGCATCAAAGAGCGTATAGATATTAACTATCAGAATATTCTAGCAAGAAGCAACGTTGAAGACCCTTTGGGCAATTTTTCTAAGTTCCACTACCCTAATACAGGCACGATTATAAGGGCTCCCTACACTTCCTATGCGCATTACCTGCATATTTCACAAATGATAGGTAACGAAAAACCATTAGCTATCTTTATGCCTCAAGACCCAGTGCTTCGCTCAGCTGCATTAACGGTGTACCTTGAACGTATCAAGAACGACAACGTCGATCTGCTATACGTGATGCAAGATCCCAACTGGGATAATAGCGGGCTGTCAAAAACAACCGATATTGCTCTTATGGGCTGGTGGCGTGATCGTTGGGCTATTGCGCACCAGGCTAGTGGAGCCAGCAAGGGGTTATGCTATCTATCATCCGCGAGTGATTCTCTGTCAGGCACAAACTCTTCGTCAGATAACGTGGACGATACCAATTATTGGCTACAGGTGGCCTCAACTGAGAGTGTTGAATTTTACCAAGCTCGTTTCCAATTGCTATTTGAAAGCTTTATTAATGAGCCAAGACGAAAATTAAGACCGGGCGGTATTATGCCGCTGCTCGACATCTTTCGGGCTTGGCATAACCTCTGCTATCAAGATAAACAAGGGCTCACAGCCGCTCAAAGACTGAATGTCTGTGAGGCCCCTATGACGTTAAAGCAGCTACTAGAATAAGTGGGGTATCTTTTTAAAACACAACGTTTAAAGAAAGAATAACGATACCCCAAACACCGCGAATAAAGTACCAACAACACTACGACGGCTGATCTTTTCGCCACGGATTGTGTAGATAATTAAAATAAACAGTGGGCTGGTGGCAATCAATGTTTGTGCGATTGCGGGGTTAGCGTGTTTCAACGCCACTTGCTGTAACCATAACGCCAAGAATGTGCCGACAAAAATAGCGGCAAGTAACCACAACCAGTTGTTACGGTTCATCCTCGTACACTGTTTTTTGATGGCAGAAAACGGTTTCTTTTCGACAAACCCTACCACCATAGCAACAGCCGCAACGCCTATCGTTAAACGAATTAATGCCCCGAGTAAGGGTGGCAAATCACCTTGTACCAAGGCAAAATGAGAAATCACCACCCCAGATGCCTGACAAATACTTGCCAATAATCCAAAACCAATCCCTTTTAAATCATAGCCCTTTTCTGCACTATCATTAGGTTGAAATACCACCGACGTCACAGCAATCGTTGTGATAAGAACACCGAGCCAACTTTGAAGTTGTAAGGCACTGCCCAAAAAGACCAATGCCAAAACCCCTGATAAAGGCGGCGCTAACGATTCCAGTAATAGTGTCTTATTTGCGCCGATTCGCTTAAGGGCTGAAAAATAAGCGCTGTCTCCAATGGCAATGCCTATCACCCCAGAAATACCCAATATCCATAAATAGCTAGGATCAATCTCCACGGCCGGCATCTCGGTAAAAGGCAGCACCATAAGCATCATCAACGAAGCAATCGAGCCTTTGATAATATTTAGCTGCATAGAGCTAAAATGATGACTAAACTGGCTGTAAATCCAAGTCGCGACCGCCCAAACTATGGCAGCACCAATCGCTGCACTTTCTCCAATAAAAGTCATCAAATTCCTCTTAAATCATCATTTATCTGTTGCACAATACATAAATATAACAAATACTTAACTAGTTGAATTATTTCAATTCGCTATTTTAACTCTCGCAAGGATGAACTATGTTTCTTGATTACTTTGCTCTTGGACTGCTCGTTTTCGTCGCCCTAGTCATATTTTACGGCATTATTGTTATTCACGATATTCCTTTTGAAATCGCAAAAGAACGCGACCACCCGCATCAAGACGCCATCCATGTCGCTGGTTGGGTCAGCTTATTTACCCTCCACGCGATTTGGCCGTTTCTATGGATTTGGGCCACGCTTTGGCGAAAAGAACGCGGTTGGGGATTTCATAAACTCGAAGAAGAACAGCACGATCTGCATCATCGCCTTGAGAAATTAGTCGACCAAGTCGCTACGATGGAACAAGAAATCCATTACTTAAAAAGTAGACAAGATGTACCGCAAACTCAATCTGCGGAAGAGGAGAAGTAATTCATGGATTTATTACTCATATTAACTTACACCGCGCTGTGTATCGCCATTTTTAAAATTTTCAAAATCCCGCTGAATAAATGGACCGTCCCAACCGCGGTACTTGGTGGTGTCGTGCTCATTGGTACACTTATCTTATTAATGAACTATAACCATCCGTTTACGCAAATTGGTGGACAGTTTTACAGCACAACCCCTATCGTTTCCAGTGTTCGAGGCAAAGTCGTTGAAGTCAACGTTGAAGCCAACCAACAACTGAAAAAGGGCGATGTCATGCTAAAAATTGACCCTATCCCTTACCAAGCAGAAGTCATTAAAGCCAAAGCGGCCCTTGCTGATGCCAATCAAGATGTTTTACAACTAGAGAGTGATTATAAGGCTGCTCAATCCGATACGATTAAGGCCGCCGCTGAGCGCGACAAAGCAGAGCGCGAGTTCGCCCGTTATCAAAAAGGCTTTAAAAAGGGCGCATTTACCGAACAGCAAGTGGATACTCGCCGTCAGCAATTCAAAGCTAACCAAGCAGCGCTTGAAGCCGCGCAAGCAAAAGAAGAAAGCGCTCGACTTGCGTTTGAGTCTCAGATCTTTGGTGAAAATACCACCGTTGCCCAACTCAAAGCACAATTAATACAAGCGGAGTTTAATCTTCGCGAAACCGTCGTGTTAGCCCCTACCGACGGCTATGTCACTCAACTTGCTCTTAGACCCGGCATGATGGCAGTACCGCTACCCTTAGTTCCTCTAATGACGTTCGTCCACACAGAGGATAACTTCTTTGTGGGTGCGTTTAGACAAAACTCTTTGCAACGCTTGCAGCCAGGTTTTGAAGCGGAGTTTTTATTTAGAGCACTGCCAGGTAAAGTCTTTAAAGGTAAAGTGGTTGAAGTCTTGCCTACTATCGCAGAAGGTCAGATTAGTGCAAGCGGTACATTAAGAGGCACGCAAACCTTTAATACATCGGGACGAGCGATGGTTAAACTCGTGCTAGATGACGACATGAGTGAATACGTACTACCTACCGGCTCTAACGCGGAAATTGCGATTTATTCAGACAGCTTCGAACACGTTTCGATCATGCGTAAGGTCTTAATTCGCATGAAAAGCTGGCAAAACTACCTCTATCTGGATCATTAAAAGAACATGAACCATAGCGGTCTTAACGCGTGTTAGTACGACTGCCACAACAATGTTGATTGACCCAGATAAAAAATGGCAACCCTAGGGTTGCCATTTTTCTATCTGTAATTTTGAGTGGACAAATTCTTAGTCCAGCAGAGAACGAACGTATTGCTCGATTTCTGGCACTTGGCAATGTTCGAAGAAGCATTGCTGGAAGCGTTCACCTGTCACTGCCGTTCTTACCAATTCAACATCAATGGCTTTTAGCGTGTCTAAGTAGTTTTCTTTAACCACTGCCGCTTTAACATCATTTAAGATACCAGCGTTACGTTGTTGTGGCTCAGCACGCTCAAGTGGGTAGCCTTGACCACGTTCACCTGTAGTAAATGCTTTTTCAAAAATGTAGCGTACATTCAGTTCCGCACCCCAGCCATAACCTTTTGCAAACGCTAAAGACAAAGCATTGCCATTGTTAATCTGGTTAAACAAGAATGCGTCCGACGGCTCTAAACAGTAGCCACAAACAATGCCTGGGTGGATGTTAAGTGACATCATTGCACCTTGGCCTGTGCCACAACCAGTCACAACAAAATCAACCGCTTTCGAGTTTACAAGAATGCTTGCCATGATACCTAGATGGATATAAGTAAGATGATGATCGTTTTCATCACTCATACCAACGTTAAAGACTGAATAGTCTAATGGTGCAACCACGTTAGTCAGCTCGTTGTAAACCACCGCGTTTTTGCCCGCTTGGCTATTTTCCATCATCAATGCAATTTTCATTTGTTTCTCCCGCTATATTGCGAATCAAAAGTTATAACTAAAATCTTTCTTTACTACCTGGTATGAAACTGTCGACTATCATACCCGCTTCAATACATGTCACTGTGTGTGGAGTATGCGCCTCATGAATGATGGCCTCACCTGCACGAAGTCGTTGGGTCTCTTCTCTAGATACAAATTCAAAGCAACCCGTTAGCACGAGTGTGAGCTCCTCATGTGAATGGCAGTGCTTCTCTACCGTCCCTTGCTCAACTCCGACACCAATAGTGACAGTGTCACATTTATTGGTATCTAAACATGACTCCTTGCTATATCGTCTTTCAGACGGTTCACGCACCATGATATTGATAAACTAACCTTGAGAGACTATATCTGCGCTGCGTTTATCGCGATATAAACGAGCAATCGTCAGCACATTCATCATGATGACAGACGCTTCAAGCAAACTTCCGCCAATTGACCCAATCGAAATATTATTGATAAGCCAACACGTAGCGCCAAGTAAGAACCCCAAGCGTAAAGGAATATCCTTTAATACAAATATCGAAATGGTTCCGATAACCGTGCCAGCAATTGGCCATAATTGCCATGCATCCTGAGCTAGGGTTACCCCCACTGCCACACTGATTATCACAAACAATGTCGCAACCCATAATGAACGAGTATAAATCGCCATTCCTGTCCTAAAAGTGGACAGTAACGCGCTTGCCGCCGACACCATCGAGCCCATTAAGATAAAGTGAACCAGATGGTTAAGGTTAAGTAACAGCATCAAAATTTTGAGTTTCTTGTCGTCTTTTTGATAAAACGTCGACATACCCAGCGCAAAACTGATTAAGCCAAAAACTTGTGCCGTTACTTCCCCTCCCATCTCACTTATTCTCTTTGCGTATTAGCGCGCTAACCAACCACCATCAACAGCAATAGTGTAGCCATTGATGTAATCAGAAGCTGAAGATGCTAGGAACACACATGGTCCAGCAACATCTAACGGTGTACCCCAACGGTTCGCAGGAATACGCTCTAGGATCGCTTTGTTACGGTCAGCATCTTCACGCAATGCTTGTGTGTTATTCGTTGCCATGTACCCAGGTGCAATAGCATTCACATTAATGTTGTGACTTGCCCATTCATTCGCCATCGCACGTGTGATACCCATAACGGCACTTTTTGAAGCCGTGTAAGATGGCACACGGATACCGCCTTGGTAAGATAACATTGATGCGATGTTGATGATCTTACCGCCGTTGCCTTGTGCCATGAACTGCTTAGAGACCGCTTGAGACATAAAGAAAACAGTCTTAGAGTTAATGTTCATCACATCATCCCAATCCTGCTCAGAGAAATTGATCGCATCTTCACGGCGGATAATACCCGCGTTGTTCACTAGCACATCGATTCGACCAAACTCAGTCACTGCTTTATCAATAACAGTTGGAATATCTTCTTGCTTAAGTAGGTTTGCACGTACATCTAAGAAAGTATGGCCCGCAGCCTGCATTTTCTCGATGGTTTCTGTTGGTTCAACGTAGTTAACACCTACTACTTTACAGCCAGCTTCTGCTAAACCAAGCGCCATACCTTGACCTAAGCCTGTATCACAACCAGTAACAATCGCGACCTTACCGCTTAAATTAAATGAATCTAACATCATGTTCCTTTTCCTCAACTTATGATTGTCATCGTAGCGATGTGCATCGCTGACTGAATATGTGATTACAATAAAGCAATAAAACACCATTAGCAATATTTTTAAAACATCATTTCAAAAATATTCATTGAAGACGAAAATAAATGTGAGACAGATCGTGATTGAATCATTTTTTCTAAAAAGGCTTTTTAAAAATTGTGAACAGTGTTAGCTTTCGCATGTAGGACATAATGAGAAAGGAATGACCATGGAGAAATCCACGCAGCCTGAAGCGGTATCTTCGGTATTAAAAGTATTCAATATTCTAGAGTCATTAGGTGACCAAAAAGAGATTGGCGTGTCCGATCTGTCACAACGTCTAATGATGTCTAAAGCCACAACTTATCGATTTTTACAAACGATGAAAGGGCTTGGCTATGTCTCCCAACAAGGTGAAGCTGACAAATATTCGTTAACATTGAAGATGTTTGAACTGGGTTCAAAATCGCTAGAGTGGGTCGATCTCGTTGAGCTAGCGGAAAAAGAAATGCGTGTGATCTCAGAAGAAACCAATGAAACGATCCACCTTGGTGCGTTGGATCATGGCTCTATCATCTATGTTCATAAAATAGACTCTAGCCATGCATTAAGAATGCACTCTAGAGTGGGACGCCGAAACCCATTGCACACGACCGCAATCGGTAAAGTATTACTGGCTGAGCGCGATGAAGCCTCAATTCGTCACGCATTAGTCGATGCTGAGTTTGTCAAAAGCACGCCGAATACACTAGAAAGTATCGAGCAACTTTTACAGGAGTTGGCGGTCGTCAAACAACAACATTTTGGTGAAGACAACGAAGAGCAAGAACCTGGACTTCGTTGCATTGCAGCTCCAGTTTATGATCGTTTTGGTACGGTCATCGCAGGCGTATCGATCTCTTTCCCGACGATTCGCTTTGACGAAGACAGAAAAGATCATTACGTACATCTACTGCATCAAGCTGGTAAGAATATCTCGGAACACTTAGGGTTCAAGAACTACCCTGTGTAACTAGCTCTCGTCATTTCCGTTATGGGCAACGATTTTTCACATCGTCGGCTTGTAGCCATATGCTAGAATTCATTACACAAAACATATTTGCACCAACATCACTAACAAACAAAAAAAGCAGCCTGCATCGATATGACGCGGCTGCTTTTCTTTTTCTATCATCTGTAACGCTATCAAAAACCGCCCCGTCGAGCGCAGCGGATTTGAATTAGTTTACATGAGCTACCGCATCTTTAACCAATGCGCCTAACTCGTCCCATCGGCCTTCATCAATAAGCGTCGTCGGTACCATCCAAGTACCACCACATGCCAATACTGAAGGAATAGAGAGATAATCATCCACATTGTTAAGGCTAACACCACCTGTCGGCATGAATTTAACTGGATACACAGCGGTTAGCGCTTTAAGCATGCCCACACCACCTGACGGCTCTGCAGGGAAGAATTTCAATGTGCGTAACCCCATCTCCATCGCTTGCTCGACCAAGCTTGGGTTGTTAACACCCGGAACAATTGGGATATTCTTATCGATACAGTATTGAACCGTTCTTGGGTTAAAGCCTGGGCTGACAATAAAGTCAACGCCAGCATCGATAGCCTGATCAACTTGCTCATTGGTTAGCACTGTTCCCGCACCAATTAGCATATCTGGGAACGCTTTACGCATAGCGGCAATCGCGTCCACGGCACAAGCGGTGCGGAAGGTAATTTCAGCACAAGGCATGCCATTTTCAACCAGCGCCTTACCTAGTGGAACGGCATCTTCAACCTTGTTGATCGCGATAACTGGGATGACTTTTAAGTCCGCTAGTTTTTCATTCAATGTTGTCATTTAATTGTCCTACTAATCGAGTTCTGGTGTTTCATTCTTTGGAATCACGGCGCCTTGATGCTGGATGACTGCGCCCGCGACTTTGTGACCCATCGCGGCAGAGGCAACAGCGCTGCCTCCGGTAAGTCGCTTAGCAAGATAGCCTGCGCTAAACGAATCACCTGCTGCCGTTGTGTCCACAACATGGCTAATCGGTTTTGGTGCCACACTTGTCGTTTCACTACCGCTATATATTAAGCAATCTTCCGCACCACGTTTGATAGCAATTTCAGTCACGCCCGCTTGATAAGTTCGCTCTATACACTGCTCAACAACCTTGTCACCAAATAGGGCTTGATCATCGTCAAACGTTAATAAAGCCGTGTCAGTGTAACTTAGCATTGTTTTATAAGTGTCGGCAGCAAGCGCTTGATCACGCCACAGTTTCGGGCGGTAATTATTATCGAAAAATACTTTGCCACCGCGCGCTTTGAATGCACTCAAGAATTCAAACAACTTACCACGGCCATGATCAGTTAAAATGGCCAACGTGATTCCGCTTAGATACACAGCATCATAACTCAGCAAGGTTTCTAACAGACTGGCTGACTCAGGTTGGTCAAAAACGTATTTCGCTGCGGCGTCACTACGCCAATAAAAGAAAGTCCGCTCACCGGTATGATCCGTTTCAATATGATAAAGACCAGGCATTTTATCCTTCAGCTTTAAGATTAAATGTGTATCCACCCCTTCTTGCTGCCATGCATTCATCATTTCAGTAGAAAAAGGGTCATCACCCAAAGCCGTCACATAACTAACGGTGAGATCATGTTGCTGAGTAAGACGCGAAAGATAGAGTGCCGTATTCAAAGTATCGCCACCAAAACTCTGTTTTAGTAGCTCACCTTTACGTTGCAGTTCCACCATGCATTCGCCAATGATGGCAATTTTGTATTGGGTCATAGTTGACTGTCCAGTTGCGTTCCATTCAATATTAATTTGTTGTTTGTGTGGATGAGCAAGAACCTTTACCTGTCCTTGTGTTCTTCTCCACTCCCTACCAGTCATTACAAATTCGAAAAAAGAAATCTATTTTTATGAAATGGCGGTTCATTTTTAATAATCATACCAGTATTCAGAGTGCGGTTGTAGCGTTTATTTCCCTATTGCTTGTGATAGAGATCATTAAAAAAGGCAGCCCAAAGGCTGCCTATGCATAAGAATTAACGAACCCTATCTCAACTCAATCACACATCGAGTATGATTCAATCCAACGATTCAATCCAACATCAGACAAATGGAAACCAAAACGCATTAGTTCCACTTAAGGACTCGAACTTCATTTCCTTCTTCTGGGTTTCTTGGAATATTCAGAGACAACACAAGCGATATCATTGCCATCGCCGCACCGATATAAAACACACTCGCAGGCGAGACAAGCCAGATAACGCCAAATGTTACCGGGATCACCACGGCTGCGATATGATTAATGGTAAATGACACACCTGCGGTCGATGCCATATCTGCAGGATCAGCAATCTTTTGGAAATAGGTTTTTATTGCCAATGCCAGCGCAAAAAACAAGTGATCAACCACATACAGAGCAGCAGCCCACTCAGCGGTTTGTACTAGGCCATAACCGACAAAAACAAAGATCAAACCTATATATTCGAAAATAAGGGCTTTACGCTCTCCAACAATACCAATGAAACGACCGATTTTTTTCGCAAATAAAAAGTTAAATAAGTAATTAATCAAAAAAAGTAACGTGATATCAGCCACGCTGTAACCAAACTTCTCTACCATTAAAAAGCCGGCAAAAACGGTGAATATTTGTCGTCTCGCGCCACTCATAAAGGTCAATGCGTAATACAACCAATAGCGCTTTCTCAATACCAACTTCTTGTTTTGTGGGGTTTCGGTCTTAAACTGAGGGAACGCAAAAGCAATCACCAAAACCAACACAAAGCCAATACCACCAGAAATGCCATAAACCCAAATGTAATCCAACTCAAAAATTTCGAGCATGACCCATAGTGCACCATAAGTCAGTAACGACGCCAAAGCGCCAATGGAGATTAGTTTTCCTAGCACCTCTGGGGCTTCTTCTTTATTCAACCATTGCAGAGATAACGACTGCTTTAACGTTTCAAAATAGTGAAACCCGGTAGACATAATAAATGTCGTAATCAATAAGCCCGCCACTGAGGGGAAGAGCCCTGTAATAGCCGTTCCTAACGTTAGCATCAGTAGTGAAAGCACCATAAACTTTTGCTCTCTTATGAACAGCAACACAAACACCACCGTAAATGCCAAGAACCCCGGAATTTCTCGAACACTTTGCAGCAAACCAATGTCAGCACCATCGAAATTGGCCTTTTCGATCACAAAGTTATTCAACAACGCCATCCAACTAGAAAACGCGATAGGAACAATAATAGAAATGATAATGAGAAAGTTTTGTGGCGTACGCCAGTCTTGTGATTTATGACTAGATAACATGATTATTTTCCTGAAGTACTGATACTATTGATCTGATAGATGCTCGTTCTATTATTCGAGTGATGTTACGAGCCAATGTGGAGTCTAAACCGTTGCAAAATATAAATACAATAAAACTCGCGACTTTTAACTTATGTAACTTCGCTGCGCCACCATTTGCCTTCTATGAAATGGACAATATCTACACCAGCCAACAATGGACTCAAAAGACCAATTGGTTAGAAAAAACGCTGCGCGTGCTAGATGCCGACATTATCGCGTTTCAAGAAGTCTTTTCCGCAGAGGCACTCCGCATGCTTTTAGACAAGCTTGGTTATCACTACTTTTATCTAAACCAAGAGTGTCATGTTGAAGCGGAATACATTTACTCAGAGCCTTCACTTGCCTTTGCATCTCGCTTTCCTTTGATACAACAAGCGAATCTACCATTCCTAACCAGCACATACGGTGAGTTTAGCCGTCCTCCATTGCATGTCACCCTCAACCTTGGTGGCGAAAGAAATATCGACTTATACAATGTCCATCTGAAATCTCAGCGGCCAGCTTCCGATATCCTTGATCCCACTCTTGAGTCAACCGTCGAGCAATGGCTAAATGAGCTGCATGCCTCTAATGCTTCGACACAACTCAGACAAATGGAAGTGCTATCACTGCAAAACGCCATTGTAACGCGCAAAAAAGCCACACATAACCCAGTGGTCCTTTTAGGAGACTTCAACAATAATCTTGAAGCGATTGAGTTTAGCCCTCTGCGATCCAATCACTTAAGAAGACAACCTTCATCGGCGAGTTCTCTTTTACCCTTTACCTTATTAGATAGCTGGGCACTATTTCAGCAACGACAAGTGTCACCTAACACGGCTTCCCCCGTGACCCATTACTATGGTGCGCACGGAAACCGGCTCGACCACATTCTCCTCTCCCCTGAGTTTGATATTAGCTACGCTCAGCCGCTATTCGAGCTACAAAACTATCAACTGATCGACAAACACATCATCGACCCAAGGTTTGGCATTGATGACGTCAGTAGTGATCACGCTATTGTCAGTATAACGGTCAAACTCAGAGCCGACAGAGAATAATGTGCAGAAGCTATTGCATAATCTCTTAGAATCAATTAGTTATATCATACCATCCAATTTTAGGACGCGAGCATGAACATCCTTATCCGACCAACAGAACTTAAAGATGCTGAAGGACTAACACACCTCTATTCTCAGCCAAAAGCGCAGCGCGAAACGCTTCAGCTCCCCTTCCCATCTATCACAATGTGGCAAGAGCGACTAAAAAACATGCCCGTTGGTGTCTACAGTTTTGTCGCCGAACTGGATGGGAAAATTGTTGGTAACATTGGTCTTGAGCATTCACAACGACCAAGAACCGCGCACTGCGCCACTTTTGGCCTAGGTGTTCATGATGACTTTCACGGTATGGGCATCGGCAGCCGATTAATAGAAACCGTCTTAGAGCTGACGGACAACTGGCTAAATGTGCAGCGCGTTCAAATTGAAGTCAATGCCGACAACAAAGCGGCAATTGCACTGTATACGAAGTACGGCTTTGAAATTGAAGGTGAAGCACTTTGCTCCGCATTACGTGATGGTGAATTTATTTCCACCTACTATATGGCACGCCTAAAGGACCAACTTTAATCACTGCACGGCGTCTAAAAATAACCACCAACCTCGTCCCCTCCCTTGGTGGGGACTTATCCCCGCAAATATTCTTCTCTTGCCACTGTGACAAATTTGGCCTTAGCCCGACAAAGCAACCCATTGCATAAACTTGGACTAGCCTCACAAACCCATACTCACTCGATAGCATATATCTATAAATCCCTTAGTCTTTGTCACTTTAAAAAAGGGGCGACATGTCGTGAAGTCATAATTACGCTTGTTCATCCAAAAGAACTGGGCTTACTGGCTCATCACTTCAGCAAAGATAAGGAGACCGTATGAAAACACGAGCAGCGCATTATCGAACAGGCTTATTGGCACTCATCAGTTGTGGGGCATTACTATCGCCTTCAATCACAATCGCATCAGAGTGGGGCTATCAAGGCAAGCATGGGGTTGATAGTTGGGGAGCCATTAGCGCTACCTGCTCTGACGGCAAAAATCAGAGCCCTATCGACATCAATAGCAACGTCACCATTGACGCCTCGCTAGCCAACCTAGCTATGAACTATTCAGGCCAAGTGTCTGACATAGTAAATAACGGACATACCGTGCAAGTAAATGTCACTGGAGAAAATACGCTCAGTATCGATGGGGATACCTTTGCGCTCAAACAGTTCCACTTCCATACCCCTTCGGAAAATACGCTGAACGGTAAACATTCGCCACTAGAGGCGCATTTTGTCCACGCCAATAGCGATAATGCCTTAGCTGTCGTCAGCGTTTTTTATCAAGCAGGATTAAGAGAAGACAGCGCACTAAAGCAAGTACTGTCGAACATCCCAAACAATAAGCAAACTATACAGCCTTCTGCATCTATTACCCTCGACTCACTCCTTCCTAGAGTTCGTAGTTATTATCGCTTTAGTGGCTCCCTGACCACACCACCGTGCAGTGAAGGCGTTCGTTGGTTTGTACTTAAAGATAAACAAACCGCAGATCAACAAGAAATCGACCAGCTAAAAGCCATCATGGGCAATAATGCTAGACCCACTCAGCCAATCCACGCCAGAAAAGTACTGCAGTAATCCGTCTCGTATGGTTTACCAATTTTGGTAAATCATACCTTCTCTCACTTTTCAGTCACGACACGATCCCTTTCTTCTAACAATCACCTGCTGTTCAATAGTCACCTCCAGTAACAAAAATCCATCAAGGCTTGTGACCCTAATATCGCTTGAAGGAGCCTGTTATTTTAGATAATTAGAATGATCGGTGTAAATCAATACTGAGATTTGTAAATTCAAAGTTGACTTTAGAAAACCCAAGAAAAAGCGTCAGTTAGGCGTGGTTTTTTAAGAGGTCTATTCCAAATTTACTAATTTTACCAGACGGGGTTGAGGCATTTAGAAGTAATTCAAAGTTTACCGTATGGATTACGCGTAACCTGAACGTTAACAAATATGAGAACATGTTGCAGTGTTGAGAGACAGACGACGAATACAGTAAACCGCATTCTTCTATTACTTGTTTTGGTTTAACGTTAGTGAGTTCACTAAACAAAGTGCGTCCACTAAATAAAAAGGTGACCTATGAGGCAATGTGAAATTAACGTCTATGACGTAAGAGATGAGCAAGACGCCATTGTGCTAAATATCCAATTTTCCGATACCACAAAGGCCGATTTTTTGTGGAGTAATATGCCGTCATCACCTAGGCATGACTACATTTCACACTTAGTTGTGTCCGGCAACGTAGTCGCGAAAAAATACATCACAGAAGATGATTTAAGTGAGATGAACAGAACGGAAAAACAAAGACTATTAATGACGTCTTAAACAGCGATATCCTTGATATCGCTGTTTAAATTAATCAAACCGACTTATAACTCGACAGTAACCAGTGACTCTTTCAAGCCTTCTACTACCCCTTTTGCAATGAGCAGCTGACCCTTTTCGTCCTTACCCGCAGCAGACGTCACCATCAGATCACACATCGCTTCACCACCAAAACCCACCATGGTTGGATTCTCTGATTCTACGCTGACAACTTGTATAACGTCGCCTTGTGGTGAAATCTGTACTACCGATTGTCCGGCATACATTGCAACCCAATAATTACCATTTACGTCCACGCTTGCGCCATCTGGTCGACCCGCATAACCTTCAAGATCACAAAGTAGCTCCTGCTCGCCATATTCACCCGTTTGTGGATTATAGCTATGTTGATAGACTTTACTTGACCCTGTATCTGCCCAATATAGCCACTGACCATCAGGAGAAAACGCTAAGCCGTTACAAGTCCAAGCAAACATAGGTAATGCTTCAATGCTGCCATCAAGATTCAATTGGTGAAACTGACCTTGGTCGCCAACTTTCGCACCATTACGAGTCCCGGCAACAAAGCGTCCACCCGGGGCACCGCGCCCATCGTTGTAACGCATTCTCGGGTACTCAGAAACCAGCGGTGCTAGCGAGGTTTTCTCACTATTCCAACCATCAACAAGGTACATTCCTGATTTTAACGCCACAATGAAGCCCTGCTCACCATACAAAGCAAAACAGCCAATCGGCTCACCGAATTCGAGCTTTTCATTTTCACCGTTTTTATTGCGCCATAACTCACCATCGCAGATGTTTACCCACATCCAAGAGTCATTACGCCAATCCCATCGAGGGCATTCGGCAAGGTCAAAATCTAGGTCTACAAATTTTTCGAACTGAATATTGGGTTGCACGCCTATGTCCTTTTACTATTTTTCAATTGGGAGTTATTGAGTACACGCCAGCTATGCAGATTAGTACGCTCACTATGCGGATTAGCACACAAACAATACTATGAAGATAACTTGCCGCTGCACTCTCATTTTATCTGCTCTTTTTAACAAAAAGTCAGGATTGGAGCTAGCGGCATTTTCGGTTTTGCTTCAGAAAGCGAGTAATTAACAGGTACAACGCACGCTGTTATATCGTCTTACTTCGTATATCACTGGCTCATATCATTTACGACCTTGCGTGGCGTTGTCATTTGAGCCAAGCTGTCCGGGTTTAAATAAGTAGTATTCGAAGGTAAGGCGAATTTGGCATTGTGCTCGACAATCACGGCATTAATCTTCACTAACAACCCCTGTTGAATAGTTAGGAATGTTTCCCTGTCGGATGTGTCAATGTGTGCGAAAACATCTATATCCATACTGTAATCACTAAAAGCAGAGAAATGGACCCGCAGTGGCGTTTCTAGTACCGACTCATGATCAGACAAAACCTGCTGAATACCTCGAGTTATCTGCACCATCGTTTCCATCGATGTCTCGTAACGCAGCCCCAATTTAACCAAAAATGGATACCTGTCACGTCGGCTAAAATTGGTAATCTGCATTTTAGCCAAATCCCCATTTGCTATCGTCACCTGGGTGCGATCTTTTGCCCTAATTCGAGTGGAGCGCACGCCTATTTGCTCAACCACACCAGATATTGACCCTACTGCACAAAAATCACCGACCGATAGCGAGCGATCCATAAACAAAATCACTCCCCCTATCAAATTTTCCATTGTTGGACGAATCGCAAGTGCAATCGCCATTCCGCCCAAGCTTAAGCCAGTGACAATGCCATAAACTGGCACACCTAAGCGATGTAAACCAAAACCCAGCACGCCAACGGCGCACAAGCTGCCTATAATTGTGCCGGAAATTTGTCTCAGACTTCTGCGTAGTCCATTGTCCTGCTGCCCGCCCCCGAGTAACCAGTTGCACGTTGACGCACCCCACATATAAGCGACTTGTGCAACCAACGGCCAAAGTAATAGTTCACCAACAATATTAATGAAGTTCATTACGCTGCCGGTTAGATTAAGTTGGTAGTCCGAAACCCAAATATAACCAAACACGCCAATTGCCATCAGCAAAGGCTTTACAATGGCGCGCTTGACATGTCGATACACTATAAAAGAATAACTCGCGAGAAAAACGCTCACTACCACAATGGCTAGCCATTGCCACACCGCTTGGTCAGCAAACTCCAACATAAACTCCTCAGGTAATGCTTCAATGTACTCAAACCAACTGGGAGGGATAAGGCGACCTGCACTTAGTGAATAATACTGGTAGTAGTCTACCCCTGCGGTGTCACGACTCGGTAAGTGCTGCACCAGCGAATAATACTCAAACAAATTATTTACAGTATGCTGAGAGAACAAAAACTGCCCTTGCGGATCGGCAACAATCTCAATATTCGAATTGGGTACACGCCATCTAGTACTTGCCGGATCGGCTGGGATCGTATCAAGATCAAACGGCGGTAACCGGTCAAGTACCTCTTTTAATAACATCACTGACTCTGTGCCAATTCTTTGGTGATTCGAGGCCGGCACTCCCGACAAGTCAAAGGTTTGCGTGGCTTTATCAAAAAGGCTATAGATATGTTGCTTTTCAGCATCCGTCATCGGTTTTGACGACTCAACGACCTGTTTTAATGCTTGATTGGCTTCCTCTACAAGATCTAAATAACTATTATATGTGGCACTTGGTGAACTGGTATCTGGAGGGGCCAGTGGAAATGAACTCTGAGCTATGTTTTGAAACGACACCATGCTTAGGCTCAACAGCCACATCATCATCCATGGTTTCATACGTATTCCTCCAACCCACTCGGCTTAATTGCAAACTAGTAGAAATCCCTATACTTTCCGCCTATTTGTCACGACATCTTCATTAACTGTGACATCGTACTGATTCAATACAATGCTTATGCGGTACAAACAACATACTGACAAACGTTCTATGTGATAACTAGGCGTTTTAGATGATAACGAAAAGGAGCCAACGCAGTGTCCATCAAAACCCTAAGTTCAAAAGTCGTCTATCAAAACTCGTGGATGACGGTCAGAGAAGATCAGATTGAAAGAGAAAGTGGCACAGAAGGGATTTACGGTGTGGTAGAAAAGCCAGACTGCGCGGTGATCATCGCCATTGATAATGGGTATATTCACCTAGTACAGCAGTATCGCTACTCCGTTGGTGCCCGATACTGGGAGCTTCCCCAAGGAGCTTGGGAGTCTAATCCTGACGTTGATCCGCTGACTCTGGCAAAAGGTGAGCTTCAAGAGGAAACCGGATTAATCGCTGGCAACATGGTGGCTGTAGGGCAACAGCTCATCGCCTACGGTTTTCTAAAACAGACTTGTCATATCTATCTCGCGACAGAATTAACCCAAGCACAACGTAAACTTGATATCGAAGAAGAAGATTTAATCACACAATCATTTTCCATCGAAGAATTTGAGGCCATGATTATCGCCGGTGACATTCAAGATATCGTCACGACTGGCGCTTGGGGGCTGGCAAAGCTAAAAGGGCTCATCGTCGAATAAACTCAATGACTTTTTCACTCCACAGGTTGCGCGCTATCGATCCATTAACTCCAGCGCATAATATGAAACAAATGACATTTAATGAGATATAGATCGCGTTACTTAATTGTTTCCTGCATGTGAACATTTTATGGGCGACACTGGTGTTTAACATAGAAGTTATACACCTTTCGTTTCCAATAGGATAAGTAAAAACATGGATCAGTTGACGCTACAAGAACATCTTGTCATCACATTAAAATTACTAGAGAAATACCAACAACAAATTTGCCGCACTGAAGACGCTTATGATTTAGAAGTGACAGTAAGAAAACTCGCCGACCAATTAATGAGTTTGCAATTATTAGACTCTATAAAAGGGTCCAATGACGACGTATCGTTTTGCATTCAATTATTGAACAAGGTCGATGAACGCACAAAAGAATCCTTAGAATTAGGGTTCGAACTCGAAGGCGCTGCGCAAATTGTTCACTACTCGAATATGGCTTACAACGCGTTATCAAAAGTCACATTAGGTGATCTGAGTCTCAATTAACCATCCGCTTTCCTTATACTTGAGAAGGTAAACTACCCGAGTAGCATAACATAACAACCATATCGCCAGGTAAGTATTTGATTTTATTAAATTAAATGAAAATGCTCACTAAATGTGCTGCATTACTCTCATTGACACAAGTCATAAAATTCAAAAAAACTCCGTGTTAGCTTACGCCTTATATTCATCATGACGAATAGCAAGGAGCATTCAAATGAGCAGTACTATTATCCTCCCATCTACAAACTTGTTAGGTAACGGGTGTTTAACACAAGCCATCGATATTATTGAGCAACAAGGATTTAAGAAAGCATTGATCGTCACTGACGCAGTGCTCAACAAAATCGGCGTTGTAGCTCAAATTACCGACCTATTAGCAGAGCGTGATATCTCATTTGCAGTCTATGATGGCACTCAACCAAACCCGACTATTGACAATGTTGAGCAAGGTCTAAGCCATTTAGTCGATAACGACTGCGACCTAATCATCTCTGTCGGCGGCGGCTCACCTCATGATTGCGCGAAAGGCGTGGCACTGGTAGCCACAAATGGCGGTAAGATCCAGGATTACGAAGGTATAAACCAAGCAACTCAAGCACCTTTCCCACTGATTTCAATCAATACTACCGCTGGTACTGCCTCTGAAATGACAATGTTCAGCGTGATCACTGACGAAGCACGCCAAATCAAGATGGCGATTGTAGATCAAAAAGTCACACCGCTTATCTCAGTCAATGATCCGCAATTGATGCTTGCGATGCCTAAATCTCTGACTGCGGCCACTGGTATGGACGCACTGACTCACGCCATTGAAGCGTATGTTTCGACGGCTGCCAATCCCATCACTAACACCGTCGCCCTAAAAGCGATAGAGATGATCCACACCAACTTACCACTGTGCATCGAAAACGGTGAAAACCTAGAAGCTCGTGAACAAATGGCTTACGCACAATTTATGGCTGGTATGGCCTTCAATAATGCGTTGTTAGGTTATGTCCATGCTATGGCACACCAACTTGGCGCGACCTACCACCTACCTCACGGCGTTTGTAATGCCGTACTACTGCCACACGTGCAGCGCTTTAACTATACGGCTTGCCCTGAAAAATTCCGTGATATTGCTGTCGCGATGGGAAGAGACGTATCAGGAATGGCTGTGGAAGAAGCCGCACTTTGCGCTATCGATGCAATGGCTGATTTAGCGACTACCGTCGGTATCCCTGCCAATTTAACGGAAATTGGTGTTAAAGCATCCGATATTTCCGCGTTAGCAGAAAGCACACTGACAGACGTTTGCTGCATGACCAACCCAAAACAGGCGTCAAAAGAAGAAATCATGGCGATATTCGAAACTGCAATGTAACACTTATTGCAAACCCAGAGATGCATTCTCTAATGCGGAATCGTCTTTAGGTTAATTAAAATTTACAATGTAAAATCCAGATATATCGAACACTGAGAGCATTCTCACATACTAAGAAAATAAGGGCCGTAACTGTGTTGCCCCCTTATTTTCTTACTCTATTCGCACTTACCACAACCCTTTTTCCTTGGCTGAAAGTCCATCAAATTACCATTAACATCAAAAGATAGCTGACAACATTGCTCCAGAGTATGGCGTAAATCGCTGCGTCCTCTTTGAATGCGCGACTTCAACGTTGAATAGCTAATTCCCATTTCTTGTGCCAACTGTTTCTGGGATTGTCCATTTAAATCCACGGCGGTAAGCAATGCGGCAGAGGCCGCTGGTAAAGAGTCAACCAACGGCTGCATACACTGAGCCAGTTGCGTTTTAGCATCTTCTTCATCTTGTTCAAACCATAGCGAATCACCCTCTAGTGCTGCACTTCGCCCATTGCGACGATATAAATCAATCACCGCTCGATTCGCAATCTGAAATAGCCATGCCTTAACGCTGTCCGGACTTTCAAGTTTTTCCAAATTTTGATGAGTTTTAATCAACACTTCCTGCAACACGTCTTCCACATCCTCAGGATTAGATAACTTAGTCCACAGAAAACGTTTCAGGCTAGCTTGATACTCGGCCCATATTTTTTCAATCATAGTTTCGCTTCAGTCATTGTTTCTTTCCAATCATGGTTTCTTTCCAAGAATCGTGCAGTTCAGTCTCTGACTTGCAAAAATGACAGAGGGTTTAACCATGGTATCATGGTTAAACCCTCTTCATTAAAACGTCTAAACATCACGCTATTGCCCGATGTTATCTCACTCACGAAACCCGCTATCGCTTGGCTTTCACCATGCCGTGAGAACGCGCCCGACGCATTCCATCTATAGCCAATATCATTAATGCTGCCATCACCAGTAAGTAGGTAGGCAAGTCTGCCGTTGCCACTCGCTCACCCAATAGCAACCCGACGACAAAAACTAATACCGGTTCAACATAGCCCAGCAGGCCAAATAGTGACATAGATAATGACTGCGAGGCGAAGAGGAACAGCAGCATTGGTACAGAGCCTGTAATCGCCAAACCAATGTAATAGCCCATCACAGATAGGTCTAAGTTACGAATGACATCCAACGGCTGCAAATAGAACACCGCACTAAGTGCAAATGGCAACAAAAATACATTATCTAAAGTAAAACCCACATCACTTTGAATGTTGAGTGAACGACGGTGAACAAAATAGACTGGGTACCCTAAAGCGATCAACAGGACAATCCAGGATAAACCATCAGCCATCATATAGGCGTACGCCACACCAACCGCTGCAACAATACATGCTACGGTTTGCAGAGGAGACAGTTGATCTCCATAAACAAACCGCCCCACTAATACCAATACCAGCGGAAGAGAAAAGTAACCCAGCGCAACAGAAAGTGTCTCACCGTACAAAGGAGCCCATACAAATATCCAGTATTGAGGACCTACCAGCAAGGCTGAGAACAGATATCGATGCCAACGGTGAGTTTGACGAAACGCGCGCCAAAAAAGGAGAAAGCGCCCACTAATACTGAGCACGATCATCATGAAGAGTGCACTCCATATCACCCTCTGACTGGCAATCCAATGCCCTTCTCCACCCTCCACAGACCAGTGACTAAACTCCGGTTGAAACTGAACATAGATTGGCATTAGTGCAAACAAGCACGAGGCAATGATAGAAGCAACAACGCCCTTTGTTGATTCAGATGAGCTTAAAAAACGGGTTAACATGGCAATTCTTACTATAAGATGTCAATAATCTCGGACATTATCGTATTTCATACTGCTTGGACATGCCTTTGTCGACATTTTTATATTTTTTTTGAATTAATTTCTCTGGATGAAAACGCGATAACTTTAGCCTTGGTGCTTTCGCCACGAGATAGACCGAAGCAGAGGCTAGAGCAAAGCCTAACATACCAAATTGGTCAAAATATTCGCCAAATAATAGCCATGCTTGGACAGCGGCAACCGGAGGAACTAAATAGAATACTGAGGCAACTTTAGAAGACTCGCCATGCTTTACCATATAAAGCAGCAATAACACCGCGACACCAGATAACACGACCACCAGCCACAACATGGTCAATGAAAACGCCCACGTCCAATTCACTTCTCGCGTCTCTGTCATCACCGCCACGGGAATAAATAACATCGCAGCAGCAACATATTGCGTCATCGCTCCTCCAATCATATCGGCTCCCTGACAAAATCGCTTTTGATAAAGCGTGCCAAAAGTAATGCCCAACAACGCAGCAAAGACAAAAATGAACGCAGCAAGCTTTTCACTTCCCTCTTGCCAATGGATATTACCCACTAAGACACAGCCAATACCGATAAACCCGATAACTAAACCAAGCCACTGGGAAGGCTTTAAAACCTGCTTAGCAAAACTAGTGACAACTATTGCCGTCAAAAGTGGCTGAATGCCAACTAATAGCGCACTTAACCCTGCTGGCATACCGTATTTAATGGCTTCATAAGTACCACCTAGATAGAAACCATGAATAAGCATACCTACAACACAAGAATGCAGCAGCGCTTTTCCTTTGGGTATCGAGCGCCTAAGCAAAATGATAAGCACTGAAAACAGCACAATGTTACCCAACATACGGATAGTTAGTAACGTTGCTGGTTCGGCATACACCAACCCAATTTTGGCGCCCACAAAACCCGATGCCCAAAGCACAACAAAAATAAATGGGATAGTCTGTTTCAACATGATTTTACCTAGTCATTCGCTCCATGATGGTGCTAAATTAACAGGGTACAAAATTAACAGTAAGATACAGTTTTCTTTTATTTTATGGGTACAGATTGTTGTCGCACGGCTCAGGAAGCCCGCGGCTATATTTCCGTCGCTATGTTTCCATCGCTATGTTAAGGAATGATGATGCCTACAACTCAAACCAAAGTCGTCTCTCGATATAAAGCGGTCGAAGAATATATCGAAAGACTAATACAAAGCGGAGGTTTAAATGTGGGCGATAAGCTTCCGTCAATTCGTGCCACCAGCAGTAAATTAGGAGTTGCAAAGAACACCGTCATTCGGGCATATCAAGAGTTAGAAGCCGTAGGTAAGATTACTGCCCGTGACCGTTCAGGATTTGTTGTGCATCGCTCATTTTTAAACAGCTTGGCACCATTTTCTATTTCAGCACAGATTGATACCGTCCCCACGACGGTCGACTTACTGTCAATGACCAAACAAATCCTTGGTCAATCTCCAGGCACATTGTTAATGCCCGCAGGCTCAGCTCACCCAAACACCGAAGGCCCTGCAATTAGTAGCCTGTACGCAGAAATTGGTCGCCACAGCCGAGCGCAATCGCACATCCCTAGCCACTATCAGCTCCCCCCGGGAAACGAAAAACTCCTCAAACAAATCGCAAAAATTTCCATTGACCAAGGTATTGAACTTCAAGGAGAGTCAGTATTTGTCACCAATGGTTCACAACAGGCCATCAGCCAAGCTTTACGAGCGGTAACCAAGCCTGGAGATACTATCGCAGTTGAGTCTCCTTGCTATTTCGGTATCTTATTAATGCTTGAATCATTAGGTTTAAAAGCGTTGGAGATCCCAAGCTCATCGGAGTTTGGTCTGCATGTCCCTTCGTTACAATCTGCCCTCACGCAATGGCCTGTTGCGGCTATCGTAGTAACGCCAAACTATACCAATCCAACGGGAGCTTTAATGCCGTTAGATGCTCGGAGACAATTACTAAAAAGCAGCGGAAATATTCCTATTATTGAAGACGATGTCTTTGGTGCATTAGGCAACAATGCTGCCATTCCATCGCTCAAGCAACTCGATACACAAAAGCGAGTGATCTACTGTACGTCACTTTCAAAAACGCTGGACTCACGCCTTAGAATCGGCTGGCTTATCGCGGGGCAATATCGTCATCATATCGAGCGCTCGCTCATCAGTGACAATATGGGCAGTCAAAACCTGATCCAATCGGCTGTTGGGGAGTTTCTCGCCACTGGAAAATATAAGCAACATGTTCGCCGTATGACACGCTACTATCAAAACAATCTGACCTACTTTATCGCCCTGCTTCGTCAGCGCTTGGACAGCCACTTTCACGATCAATATTCACTCACAAGTCCTACAGGTTCTTTTTTATGTTGGTTGACACTGCCCACCCACTACGACAGTCAACGAATTTATGATCAATGCTTAATACAAGGTGTTTCAGTATTACCCGGGACATTGTTTGGCAGTAAAGGACAATACGCGCACTGCTTACGTTTTAATGTCGCCAATTTTCACGACAATCGAGCATGGAGAACTGGTATTGATCGCTTTGTTACCATTCTGGAACAACAGCGTAAACACTTCAAAACTCGCAGTGACAATGAGCACTGACAACACGATTGCACTACGGAAAAAAGACAACAAAATGCAAACAGGGAATATCAAGTCAGAAATCATTCGTTATGCCAATAGTCGATACTTGTCGTTCACTATTAAATAGTAATAATAGACACCCAGCTGACTTCAGGACCCAAAGTTACTGTTTATAATACCATTAGTTGCAAGGAGCACCTTCTAGCCTCAATATTAAGAACACACAATCCATGAAAAAAATCTATACATCTTCGTTCACCTCTCTGCTCGCTACTACACTTTTTTCCGCTCCTTATGTACACGCCAGTCTAATGGATTCATTCATTGACCCCGACGATGGGCGCCTAGATGGTAGTCAGTTTATCCTAGATAATGCCGTAGGATTCTTACCAATCCCTCTCACTGTCACCGACCCAGCCGTCGGATTTGGCGGCGGTGCAGCATTGCTCTTTTTTCATGAATCAGAAGAGCGTAAAGCGAAGCGTCTCGCCGGTGAACATGTGGGTGATATTCCTGCCAGTGTATCGGGTGTTATGGCCTTAGGAACCAGCAATGGTAGTAACATGGTTGGGGGCTTTCATTCTGGAAACTGGCTTAATGATCGCGTGAGGTACTTAGGCGGAATATTTAGTGCAACTTTCAACCTAAAGTTCTATCCCATTCCAGAACTAGGAGCAACGGACCTAAGCCTCAAAGGCAGCTACTTTTTTCAAGATTTAGATGTGCGTTTAGGAGATAGCAACTTTTTTGTAGGTGGTTCATACAGTTACATGTCTTCGGAGTCGACCATTGCGGGGCAAAAGGACCTCAATACCGATTCTCAAGATGGGCGTTTAGGGTGGCGAGTCTCCTACGATAGCCGAAACAATCAATTTGCACCTCGTATTGGAACCAAAGCGCAATTTCAAGTCGATCACCATCGAAAAGCGTTTGGTGGGCAATTCAATTATCAGAAATATCATGCCTACGTTCATAATTATCGACGTTTATCAGAAGATTGGGGACTGGGTTTACGTGCTGATGCCAAATCCATCTCAGATAATGTCGACTTTCCTGCGTCTATCTACGCCAAGCCGTTTGTCGAAATGCGCGGCATCGCAGCCATGCGCTACCAAGCAGACAACACCGCGCTCGGAGAAGTGGAACTAAGCTATGATATTGATGACCGTTGGACGGTGTTGGCATTTGCCGGAGCAGGTACGGCATTCGATCATGACCAAAGCATCGGACAGGCCAAATTACACTACACTCGCGGCGGTGGTTTTCGCTATTTATTGGCAAAACAACTCGGGTTGAGAATGGGTGTGGATGTCGCGAAGGGTCCAGAAGAATGGACGACTTATATTCAATTCGGCGGGGCATGGTAGCCAACAGAATTAACTAAGCCTATGTTATAGGCTTAGTTAATTCTATCACTGGGCTGGTGCGCTGCACATCATTCGGTTTTAGGTCTTGTCATCCAGTACACCGAAGTAATCACTAGTACCATCCCAAAAGCATGAAAAGCCGTAAACTCTTCACCCAGTACGGTCACTGCCGCGATAGCGGTAATGACCGGCCCCACATTAGCCGTCAAACTGAACTCCGTTGCCGTTAACCTTGCCATCGCCCCTGCCATCAAGTAAGACGGTATAACCGTACAAAACACACCCAAAGTGATGCCCAGTGACACAAGCTCCACACTCCATTGCATAACTTCCGTTTCTGACCATTGTAAATGCACCAGAATCGCAAGGCCGGCACTCCCCATACCTATACTGGTAAACGCAGTACTCCCTAACTGCGTAATAACGGGTTTGCTTAACACTAAGTAACAGGCAAAGATCAACGCCGAACTCACCGCCAATGCACTCCCTCGCCAAACATCACTACCCAATGAAGACACATCATGTGCCACAATAAGTGTAATGCCGGTATACCCAATCACCACGGCTTTTAACACGTTAGCACTTGGTTTCTTCTTTAAGAAAACCCATGAAATAAGCACCACAAAACTTGGAAATAGAAACAACAATAAGCGCTCCAATTGAGCTGAAATATAACTTAGTGCCTCAATATCCAAATAGCTGGCACAGTAATATCCGAGAATACCCAATGCTGCGGCCATCAAACCGTGATTTTTGACTTTTGTTCGTTGCTGTTTGTCACGGCATAGCATCACCAACACGACCAAATAGAAAGGCAACGAACTAAATGCACGAAGCGACATTATCGCCGTTGTGTCACCGCCATACTGATAAGCAATTTTTATCAAAATAGGTTTGATTGAAAATAATGCTGCTCCGAGCAACGCTAGCAGTATTCCCGTTAGCAGCTTTTTTGAGGGCAACGCATCATGAGTCGCGTCGGTCGCGCGCACTCCGGCGTCTTGCTTAGATGCTTCGTTATTTTCCGTATTGCTAACGTTTGCTTGGCGATTGTCTGAGTTACTATCATTCGCTATGTCGCGGTTGGTCATTCTCATCTCCCTATATTTTTGGGCTACGAGAAGTTGAGAAGGGCTAACCTAACTACGTCACTCGTAGCCAGGCACAATGTTACCTACCGGACTACAGGTATAAGCAGCAGAAGCCAGAGGTAAGTCATTGCGTGTATCATTTGATTCTCCATAAATGAACATTGATTACACTACGGACAAATCAACCGTTGTGCAACCTATGTCAATAGCATCCCGACTATTCCATCACTCCGGTAAGTGAACAGAAGTAATATCAATTAGCCCTCTAAGATAATTACATAACCATTGAATTGAGTGATCGTTAATACTCGCTTTGTTCCAAACTAGACTATAACCCAATCGACCGTAATCAAAAGGCGCTGGTTTTGCTACCAACCCTTTTGCTTGCATTGCAACGTCAGCCCACTTTTTAGAGCAAGTAAACAGTAAATTGGACTGATGACACAAAATCGCTGCCGAACCAAAATCTGGCAGCATCACTTTTACATCACGAGCACGATGAGTTTGCCGTAACGTCTGTTCGAAATAAGGACGATTCAACTCGGAATCAGTAATCCCGACATGTTGACTGTCTAAGTAGGCTTCAATAGTGAGCTCTTGATTGGCTAGCGGGTGGCTTGGTGACATCAAACAGACAAACTCATCTTCTAAAATAGGCTCCCATATCAAATCCTTCATGTTAGTGGGTGACTGGCTCACATCATGAGGCAAAATAATAAAGTCGACCTGTCCGCTCATTAGCGCATCAAAGCCATACTTTGCCTTAGTCAGAATATTAAGCTTGCCGTTAGGGATACATTCATTTGTCAAATGAGCCAATGGTTTCGCGAACAGTTCAAACGTACTTTCACGCATCGACAAAGAAAATCGCCCTTCGAATCGATGAGGGATAAAGTTTGTTTGGTTCAATAACCCGTTCATGCTCGCTAGCATCGAGTGCACTAATGGTGCAATCTTTAACGCATAGCGGGTGGGGGTAAGTTGTGTACCATCGCGGTAAAACAGTTCATCTCGTAAAATTTCCCGTAGCTGAGCGATCGTCTTACTCACGCTTGATGGCGTCACGGATAAGATCTCTGCTGATTTCGTCACACTATTGGTATTCAGCATAACGTGTAAAGCGGTCAAATGTTTAAAGCTAACACGAGACAGTCCGTCAAAGTCCATTATCTATTCCATTAGATTTATCGTTAGTTGGTCACAAAGGCGCTTAAGTTCAATGGCATCCTTTGCGGAAAGTTTTGCTTTGCACGCAATCGCCGAAGGTACTGCCTCTGCTTTCTCTTTTAACGCCCAACCGGCATCGGTTAAAGAGATCAGTCTTGCACGTTCATCTATTTCACAACGCCGACGCAGCACCAGGCCTTTTTGCTCTAATCGTTTCAACAATGGGGTCAAGGTGCCAGAATCAATATTCAAATCCTGACTAATATTTTTGACATTCATTGGCGACTTTTTCCACAGCACTAACATCGACATATATTGTAAATACGTCAAGTCTAACGCATCCAAAATAGGACGGTATGCGCGTATTAACGTGTTGCTTGCCCTGTATAAAGCAAAGCAAACCTGCTTATCCAGATCTAAGTTATCGGGGCTATTTACATCCATCATTATGAATCCAAAAATTAAGTTGTGCACAATATACTTGCAAATAGCATAAATGATCAATATAGTTTGCACACAACCTAATTGACATCAAATCAATATTTATAACCCAATAACGACAGGAATTAACGATGAACGCTCTATATACGACTTCTGCAACTGCACTGGCTGGCCGCAACGGGCAAGTTAAAACCGATGATGGCATGCTCGACCTTGCCCTATCCTACCCAAAACAACTCGGTGGAACAGGAAACGCGACCAACCCAGAACAACTTTTTGCTGCAGGCTACTCAGCTTGTTTTTCTAATGCCATATTACATGTTGCACAGCAGCAAAAAATTCCGTTGAAGCAAGCACCAACAAAAGCGGTTGTTGCGCTAAAAGCAAACGAAAATGGGGGCTTTGTTTTGGATGTGGCGTTAGACGTAACACTTGAGTTAGACACCTCAGCAGCCGTTGAACTTGTGAAGGTGGCTCACCAAGTTTGCCCTTATTCAAATGCCTTGCGTGGTAATGTTGATGTCAAAGTAACAGCTAATGGACAAACCCTTTAGTCGTTAACCGGGGACGTTTGTTATCTCGAATAAAAAAGCGCACTCAACCATGGTTAGTGCGCTCTTTATTGCAAGTGCAAATGCTGTACGAGACAACACCCGCTTATTTGTCTATTCACATCTTGTTTATCTACTCACACCTTATTTAGGTATTAAAACCGTATCTATGACGTGAATAACACCATTACTGGCCGCAACGTCAGTTGCCACGACATTAGCATCATTGATCATCACAGTCCCGCCCTCGACTTTGATGCTCACCAATTGTCCTTCTACCGTCGCGGCACTGTCCAGTTTGACAACGTCAGCCGCCATCACCTTACCTGGAACAACATGGTAAGTCAGAATCGCAACCAGCTTGTCTTTATTTTCTGGCATTAAAAGCATATCAACAGTGCCTGCTGGCAACTTCGCGAATGCTTCATCTGTCGGCGCAAACACGGTGAAGGGTCCATCTCCCTTCAATGTTTCAACTAAGCCTGCCGATTTAACCGCCGCAACAAGAGTATTAAATGAACCATTTTCTGAAGCGACATCTACAATGTCTTTCTTCATACCATGGTGATTGGCTTGTGCTCCACTCATTAAAAACAAGCTGGCAACGACCATTGTTATAAGTGCCGTCATTTTCTTAAACATGTTGCCTTCCTTTTCCGTCGATTTATTGGTTGTCACGCCTGCTTACGTGACAACCAAACGCAACGATCATTTTTTATTTGCACCTCGCTTCAATAGCCTCGTCTTACGATCCTGTAAATTAAGTCCGTGACTTTATTTACTAATAAAAATTAGAGCTATAGAAGCAATAACATAAATACCAAGCAGTGAGAATTTCGCCACATTAGCGATCTCGATCAAGAAAAAACATAAAATTCAAAGAAAAGTAATAGCCGACTCGAAAAACTTATTTTATAATGCGAATTAATGTTTCAGCACACACAAAATTTTCTATCAGGGGAAGAACATGAGACTTATTCCATTACAAAAAGCAGAACAAGTAGGTAAGTGGGCAGCGCGTCATATTGTTGAGCGTATCAATGCTTTCCAACCAACTGCAGACAAGCCATTTGTACTTGGCCTGCCTACTGGGGGTACGCCTTTATCTACTTATAAAGCGCTGATTGCGCTTCATAATGCTGGAGAAGTGAGTTTCAAACACGTTGTGACTTTCAACATGGATGAGTATGTCGGCATCGACCCTAACCACCCAGAGTCATACCGTTCTTTCATGTACAACAACTTCTTCAACCACATTGATATTCAAGAAGAAAACATTAACCTTCTTGACGGTCAAGCAGAAGACGTTAACGCTCACTGCGCAGCATACGAAGAAAAGATTCGTTCATACGGCAAGATCAACCTATTCATGGGTGGTATTGGCATCGACGGTCACATTGCATTCAATGAGCCTGGTTCTTCTCTAACGTCTCGTACTCGTATCAAAACTCTGACTGAAGATACTCGTATTGCCAACTCTCGTTTCTTCGATGGCGACATTAACCAAGTACCTAAATACGCACTAACTATTGGTGTTGCAACATTACTTGATGCAGAAGAAGTGATGATCCTGACGCACGGTCACAACAAGGCACTTGCACTACAAATGGCAGTTGAAGGCTCTGTAAACCACATGTGGACAGTGACAGCCCTTCAAATGCACCCTAAAGCTATCATCGTTGCTGATGAAGCCGCACAGCAAGAGCTAAAAGTGAAAACGGTTAAATACTTCAACGAGCTTGAAGTAGAAAACATCAAAGATCTATAACAAGACTTTTTGGCAAAAGGAAACGGAACTTTTCTGTTACCTTTTGTTCTAAAAAGAGGTCACTTGATACAAAAAGTGACTAGCAATGGAGTGCTAACGTATTCCAAAGCTCCGTAAATGTCGGGCTTACATGCCAAGCTAGGCCCGACATCCCTTTCTTTCTTTCTTTCTTTCTTTCTTTCTTTCTTTCTAGAAATAGTCTTCCTCAGCTACGATTTTGCTAACATTAAGTCATCAAATTATCGCGAGCAATCTCTAACAAGACCGAACAAGTCTTGAAAAGCGCGAGCTAGGTTGCGACACTACCTCCATCAACCTTTTCTCTCTGACAATAATGACACCAAAGCAGCTGCTCAAATCTCTTTTTGGCTACGATGATTTCCGTCATCAGCAAGCCACTATCATTGACACCTTAATCTCGGGTCAAGACGCACTAACGCTAATGCCTACAGGTGGCGGTAAATCTATTTGTTATCAGATCCCGGCCATTCTTCGCGAAGGCGTAGGCATCGTCGTTTCCCCGCTGATCGCCTTGATGCAAGACCAAGTGGATGCTCTGCATCAAATTGGAGTGAAAGCCGCTTACCTCAATTCCTCTCTCAGTCCATATGATCAGCAGGCCGTCGAACAGCAGCTATTAATGGGTGAAATTCAAATTCTGTATGTGGCGCCAGAAAGGCTGTTAATGGAGAGAACATTATCGCTATTAGAGCAAACACGCCTGTCGCTATTTGCTATCGATGAAGCGCACTGTGTAAGCCAATGGGGACATGATTTTAGACCAGAGTATCAAAAACTCAGCATCCTAAAAGCACGTTTTCCTTCTGTGCCAAGAATTGCACTCACCGCGACTGCAGACAGTCGAACAAAAGATGAGATCATTGAGCAACTTGGGCTGCAAAATGCCCAAATCTTTGTACATAGTTTTGATAGACCGAATATCCACTATCATGTCTCCGATCTCAGTAACGCTAAGCAAGAGCTGTGGTCTTTTATTGAAACGAACCATGCCTCGGATGCCGGTATCGTCTATTGTTTATCGCGTAAAAAAGTAGAAGAGACCACAAAGTGGCTATGTGACCAAGGAAAACAAGCGCTCGCCTATCATGCGGGTATGTCCAACGAGCAACGCGCCCAAAACCAACAGCGCTTTTTACGTGAAGATGGCATCATCATTGTGGCCACAATCGCATTTGGAATGGGCATCGATAAACCAGATGTTCGTTTTGTTGCCCACCTAAGCTTGCCGAAAAGTATTGAAGCGTACTATCAAGAAACCGGACGTGCGGGTCGTGATGGCGAACCAGCTAACGCTTGGATGGCGTATGGCATGCAAGACATGGTACTGCAAAGGCAGATGGTGCAAAATTCTGATGCAAATGAACAATTTAAGTTCACCTCTTTGCAAAAACTCAATGCTTTATTAGGCTACTGCGACCTTGCTAGCTGCCGCAGACAATCTTTACTTGCCTACTTTGGTGAGACCTTAGAGACACCATGTGGAAATTGTGACAACTGTGTCTCACCACCAGAAACGTGGGACGGTCTTGAAGCGACGCAAAAAGCCCTCTCGACGGTATTCAGAACCGAGCAGAGATTTGGCGCAAGTTACCTCATCAATATCTTACTTGGCAAATCTGATCAAAGAATAGAACAAAACCAGCACCACACGTTATCTACCTTTGGTATTGGTACCGATCTGTCGGCGAAACAATGGCAAGGTGTCTTTAGGCAGCTGCTGGCGATGAATCTGCTCGAGGTGCATGGCAGTCATGGCAGCCTAAGACTCACTGAGCTTTGTCGTCCCTTCTTAAAAGGTCAACGCCCTATACAGCTAAGAACATTACGAAATAGCTCGACGAGTAAGAAAACCACAAAGAAACAGAAGCATCTTGGTTTAACATCAGCTGACAGTAAGCAATTCGAGACATTAAGGGAAGTTCGCGCCGCTTTAGCGTCAGAGCAGCAGGTCCCGGCGTATATGATTTGTCACGACGCAACCCTTCAAGCTTTAGCAACCGAACGCCCGCAATCTAAAGAAGCACTCAACCAAATCTCCGGATTCGGTGACACCAAGATTGAAAAATATGGTGAACGCTTTTTGACCGCTATTTTGCCTAAAACAAAAGAAGAAAATACACTCTCTGATACCGAGCTAGAATCTTTGTCGATGTTAAAACAAGGATTGAGTGTGGATGACATTGCCGAGCAGCGCCAAATTAAGCATTCGACAGTACTCGCGCACTTGGCCATCGCCATTGAAAACGGTGCATGCGCCCTAGAGCAAGTGATTGATTTACCTTCACCAGAGGTTGAGACAATAATCTCACAAGCCAATAGGCTGGATACTTTACAAGAAGGTAAGTTAAAGCCTCTCTATGAACACTTCGAACAAAGCTATGACTATGGAATGTTGAAATGTATATTAGCCAAAATGGTTGCAACCCAGAATAAAACAACAATATTGTCGTAACTATCATGCCCGCGAAACCACCATATTAACTAGGGGAGCAGTATGCTCCTCTTAAAAATTCTTTCACGGCAGACTCTATACCTTATTATTTACATAGCGTATTAAGTTTGAAATTAACTAAACCGTCTAAAATGAATACAAGTTATGTCATGTGTTCATTTTCTAGAATAACTTGTATCACCTTTGCTCCATTTTCTAATTATTGAATAATTTGGTTCGTTCTCCTCACGCCTTTAGAAAATCGCCTTCCACTTGACTCTCTTCTAAACGGCTCGCATCTCACTCAAACCTAAAATCGGAACAGATTCTTTGACTGTTCCGATTTTATTTTTCTCCTGCCATTTAATCTACCCCGACATTAGTTTCTAAAGGTATCCGTGATGAACGCCCATGACTACATTGCAAATTTCATTCAATTAACTTATAAATATGATAAGACCGAAGGGTTTCTAGCTCGGTTCTTTTATTTAACACCAGCCCAAAGAATTCAAAGACTTAACAGTATATTTGATACGGACGATTTTTGGGAAAGCACACCGCATGACGAACCTGTTCATATAAAACTTGGAGAGGAAAACGAATTTAGCCACCATGCAGAACAACCAAATGAACAAGCGTAAGTTAGAATTATACGAGGACCTATTTAAAAAAATGGGTCCCGGTATTAATAAAGTAACCATCGAACATATCGCAAGCGCTTTTCAGTGTAGTAATCGGCATGCCCGGACACTACTAAAGCAAATGTCCGATGGTGGCTTACTTACTTGGCGTCCAACGAGGGGGCGTGGTCATAAAGGTACGCTCAACTGTCATATAGAGCCAATACAGGCCTGCTATACACTGGTAGGTCAAGCCATAGAAGACGAAAAATACAATTTGGCTCATCAGCTTATTAGTTTTAATGACCGCGATATAGCGATAGGTTTAAAGCAATACTTGGGAAGGTCGGCTAACCAAAATGAGAACACTGTGTACGCTCGATTTCACCGAAAAATCGAACAATTACACCCTCATTACTCAATGAACCGGACAGAAAGACACCTAATTCATGAGGTGTTCCAAACTCTCGTGAGTTACGATGGTTCCACACTGAGAGGGGAACTTGCCCATTACTGGGAAAGCAATGAACAGCATACCCAATGGCGCTTTCACCTTAGTTCGGCGGCAAAATTTCATGACCAATCGGCGGTTACATCAAACGATGTCGTGGAAAGTCTAAAAGCGTTGACTCGCTCGAAATATTGGCAAAATTTATACGACCATATCACTCAAATAAAGGCTATTTCACTGCACTGTATCGTCGTCATATTGAAAGATCCTGACCCTAACCTTCCCCACTTGCTAAGCAGAGCTGAAACCGCAATTTTGCCTTCAAAAAATATCTATCAGCCTGATACAAGCTACAAGCCAATTGGCTCTGGACCATTCTTCGTTGATATCTATTCAGATAGAGTGTTGAGGCTGGTAAGAAACCATCAATATAGCGGCCATAACGCTTTGATTGAAAAAATAGAGATTTGGATTCACGAAGAGTGGGCTCCAGATAAAAAATGCGCCGAAAACTTTTTTTTTATTGATGATGATGAAGATACTTACCAAGTATCAACAGCCGATATCGGGTACTTTTTCATTCTCCTAAACCATAAAGAATTGCAGATAAAGTCAACAAAAGACTCATTACTTGAACTATTACAAAACGATGAGCCTGCCTCATTTGAATTGCCATTCCCAATCTCATTTAGCTATGAGAACAACAATGACAATTTTGAGTTCGCCTCAAAATTAAATGGAATTCACTCCACTCTAGAGACCAACAGCATCGGCCGACAGGTAACATACGGAGAGGCTCTGCCAAATCAGGATTTGGCTATTGGAGGGATTCGTCTCGAAGGTGGTCGAGCCACCAGCCTATTTGCCTTCTTTAAGCTCTATCCCTATTGGCAGCATAACCTAAGCTGGGAGCAATATGACCACTTAGTAGACACATTAAAGTCTGTACGCAGCTGTCACTCTCCTATCCAACAAGAGAGGTTACTTGATAAATTGATCGAGTTTTTATACGAAAATAATGTACTGGTGATATTTAAATCAGAAGACTTAACTTTGACGGTTCCGACTAGAGTTAAAAATGTCAAAATAAACTCTATTGGTTGGTGCAACTTCGCCAATATATGGGTAGTTCCGCGTACTAAAGATCTTAGTTAGAACCTTGTCTTTTATATCAAATTAGACAAAACATCTATGCCATGTTGTTGCCTATTTTAATTGGTCACTTGAGAGTACACTAAGTTCATGAGTTCTCTATACAGCGTCGATTGATTTGGGCTGCAATTTCTGTAGTTCTCGATAAACTTATGCCAGCCAAACTCACCCTACCGCCATCCAAAAGATAAATCCCATCAACTTTACGAAGTAAGCCGATAACTCGCTTATCCAAATTCAACTGAAAAAATAGCCCATTGGTTTGAAAAGTCGGCTTAATTTTTTCTTTGGAAATCTCACCTAGAAACCTGTTTTTTCGTTTATCCAATGCACAACGAACATCACCCAAATCACTGCACCATTCTGTAAACAGCTTAGTGTCACCTAAAATCAGCGAGACAATCGATGCGCCAAGTTGTGGCGCTGATGAATAACTAGTCCTTTGAATTGAACAAAGTGCTCGTTCAACAAGCTCAACTTGACTGCTGGCTTCTAACTTAATTGAAAGTGCTCCAACTTGTTCATTATACAAAGTGAAATTCTTAGAAAAAGACGTCACGACTAAAAGATTCGGGCAGTACGTTGATAGAATACGTATCCCTTCACTATCTTCCCACACTCCCTTCCCTACTCCTTGGCAGGCGTTATCCAAAATGGGAATTAATCGCTTCTGGAGGCATAATGTTGCTATAGCGCGCCACTGTTCACTAGAAAACATCGTCCCTGTTGGGTTATATGCTCCTGACTGTATCAAAATTGCATCATTAGGCTGGGCGTTTTTGAGGTGTTGTGACCAATGATCTATCGAACCCTGATAGTGAAAATAACGTACATCCAGTCCTGCTGCCGTTGCAGTAAAATGGTAATTGTCCCAACAAGGAAACCCTACCCAAATATTTTTTCCGCACAGCTTTTTCGAGTAAAAATCTAGCGCTAAACGCAACGCTCCTGTACCACCAAGGGTACGGACAGTCACAAGTTTGGCTGCGTTTTCCTGAGCAAATGCATGCCCAAACACCAAGCTTGTGACTAAGGACGCAAATCGACGGCAATGGTATAATGACTCAGTACGATCCACGTCCCAAGAGCGAACATGCTTGTTAATACATTTAAGAACTGTAGGTAGAGTGAAAGGCATCCCTTCATCATCGAGTAATGTTCCGCTGACAAGATTATGTATATCTAGTCGTTTATCCAACCTTATCATGTTAGAAAGCTGAGCCACTTCATCTATCTCAGAGTTCGCTAAATCTTCAAATATGCTCATAGTGATCACTTAATTTGTTGAGCTACCAACCTCAGTTCTTATCGGTAATTAAATATATTCAGTTGGTAAAACGTGTCTAATTAACGTTTCACACTGTTGCTGACTCATATAACACGGCACAGGATAAGTACCATGCGCTTCTATTAAGGCACGCTTTGCAATCTCAGGAATATCTTCAGGTTTCAATTCTTCAAAAAAGCTCGGGATATTAAGTTGTCTATTCAGATTTTCGACTGCAGAAATAAATGCTTCTCCATCCGTGACACTAATCATTTGCGCCATCTGCTTAAATCGGCTTTCACAATCGGCAAGATTAAAGCGTAAAACGTGAGGCAGAAGAATGGCATTCGCCAATCCATGAGGAATGTGATAAATCGCACCCAATTGATGAGCAATGGCATGCACATACCCTACAAACGCACGAGTAAAAGCACACCCTGCTTTGTAAGATGCTATCGCCATTGCTTCACGAGCAACCAAATTCCCCCCATTTTCATATGCTTCAGGTAACGCTTTGAAGATTTTTGTTATGGCATCTTCAGAAAATTCGTCTGTTAACGGATTACTGAATTCACCAATATACGCTTCAATCGCATGCGTCAATGCGTCCATACCTGTCGCCGCGGTGATTGCTGGCGGTAACCCAACCATTAACTCGGGGTCAAGTATGGCCGTTTGAGGTACAAGCACCGGGTCGAGTATCGCAAACTTTCTGTTTGCATTGTGGTCTGAAATGACCGCCGCTATTGTCGCTTCAGAGCCGGTACCTGCGGTTGTCGGTATAGCAATAATATGTGGGAGCTTTTTACGAACCTTGAGCTGCCCAGCCATCGCTTCAATATCAATGTCCCTAACAACTTTAGCTCCTATGACTTTCGCACAATCTAACGATGAGCCACCACCTAACGCTATAATTCCATCACAACCATTGCTCTTGTAACGGCTTAGGCCTCGTAACACGCTCTCAACCGACGGATCAGGATTAACCTCATCAAATACCTCAAAATCAATGCCCTTTTTAACTAAAGAACAAGTAACTTTGTCTACCATCCCCAACAAATTTAGCGCTTTGTCTGTAACGATCAGCGGTTTAATTATTCGATTCGACACAAGTAACTCGCCAATCGTACTCACACTTCCATTTCCCTGATGCACATCGGGAAATGGAATTTTGACTAATTTGTTAATTTGTTTCCTTAAAGCAATAACGACTTTATATCTCAACATTCACTCTCGTCCTATAAAGCGAGCGGGTCTAATGACCCGCTATCTACATTAATGGGTCAATCACGCAATTTTGTCTTTAATCTGGAACATATTTAGCACTGCACCTTCAAAATGCTTAGCAAATACATCACAGTCTTCTTTCGTGGTTTGTGGAGATACCAACCACATATTCAGGCCGAAAGGAATAATCATTACACCTCTGTTGAACAGGTATAAGAAAACGTAATCGATAAAGTGACCAACAATACCAATACCCTTAATACAATCTTTAATCTCTACTGGTGTCTCTGGGCAGAAATGCATCCAAGTACGCGCACCAACTTGTTCCGTGCTTAGAGGCACGCCGTATTTATGGATAATCTCATTTAATTTTTTTGTTAAGTAAGTATTGGTTTCAATCATTCCCGCAAATGTCGACTCTGTAACATTATGCTCAAGATTCAAACGTAGCGCTCTCAAGGATAAAGCATTGCCGGTCATCGTTGTTTGTTGCCCAAGAAGACCTGCCATATGCCATGGCCCTTTGCCTATCGTAGCCTGAAATAAGTTGGCAACGTCCTCTGAAAAACCGTAAACACCGCACGGAATACCGCCTGCGATACATTTACCCGCAACCCAAATATCTGGCTTAAGTCCCCACTCACCCGTCGCTCCATGGTGAGCCGTTGTCTGCATATGAGTCTCATCGATCAACAGAAGAGTGCCGTATTTGGTACATAGTTCGCGGAGCCCATCATGAAAACCAGGCTTCGGCAAAGTTAAACCCGAGTTAGATAGCGCAGGCTCTGTAAGTACAACAGCAACATCACCGTGTTTCAGTTGCTCTTCAACTGATTCTAAATCGTTGAACGTTGCAACACGCGTAAACTGAGAAGGATCTTGCCCCGGATAGATCTCCGGTACTCGATACTCAATGACCCCGTCTTCGGGCATCCAGGCATTCGTCTCATCAAGCGTACCGTGATAAGCCATATTAAATTGCATAACCTTACTTCGGCCTGTGGCTAATTTTGCCAATTTCACGGCAAATCGGTTTGCGTCAGATGCCGACAAAGCAGTAAACCAATATGGCATACCAAAACGCTCACGTAGAAGCTCTGACGCAACTACAGCATCTTCATTCGTCGCAAGGGTATTAATTCCGCTATTCTGTAATAATTCAATAATACCTTCCGTCACCGCATTTTTTGGAGAGTGACCATAAAAGTCCGGTGTATCACCTAAATTAAAATCTACGTATTTATTTCCATCCACGTCCACAACAATATTGTCTTTACTACGTTCTATATAAAAGGGGTGCGGCACATGCCAAACACTTTGCCAAGAATTGGTTACCCCGTTAGGCATAGATAATGACGCACGTTCATGCATCTCTTTACTCTTCGTCATACGAGATATATACAATTCTGTTTCTTGTTGATACAACTGCTCCAGATTATCTACATCGACATGAGTTCCTGCTATTTCAGGTAACCAAAGTTCAGGGTTGCGATAAAAATTATCAGACATTTTATGTTCCTTTTATTTTGATATTATTGTGATATTTAAATACTTATAAAATTAATCTTGGTTAGCGTTCAACAAGCTAGATAATTCGATTGGCTCCTTGCGCCATCGCGAAACGTCTCACGCGAGTAAAATCTCGTGCGTTTGTTATCCCTTCTCCCGTCGGGCCAGCAATTGTGAAGGATGTTGAACCCGCACCACCATAGCCAAGACCAGCTAGGGTTGGCCCGTTTTGAGTAAACACCGTCGTGTCGATTCGTTTTGCAAAAGCAGTGACGTTGTTTACATTATTGGAATAAATGCATGCAGAGTGGCGGTTACCATGCTCTGCTTCAACCGCCCAATCCATAGCTTGCTCAAAACTCTCACAACGAACTATCGGTAATACGGGCATCATCTGCTCTAACTGGACAAATGGATTATTAAATTCAGCTTCAAAAATAAGGAGCTCTATTGGTTCTGTAACATGCACACCTATTGCAGACAGTATTTTGCTGGCATCTTGACCGACCCATTCTTTGCGAAGGTGATATTCACGCTCCATTCCATAGGAACATCGGTTTGTAGTCGTAGCATGTTCCTCCACAACCAGTACGAGCTCGGTAACTTGCGCAATCTGCTCCGTGGTAAGTAAATAAGCGCCTGATTGAGTCATGCTCTCTATCAAAGCATCAGTCTGTGACTCCACTACAAATACTTCTTTCTCGCCGATACACAACAGATTGTTGTCAAACGAGGCTCCCGCAACAATAAATGGACCCGCAATGGCAACATCTGCCGTTTCATCAACGATGACGGGGGGATTACCAGCTCCAGCACCAATCGCTTTCTTACCCGACTGCAATAAGGTTTTTACTAATCCGGGACCACCAGTCCCTACTAACATTCTTATTTCTTTAGCATTCGCTATCTGCTGTAACGTCTCTAAGGTTGGCTCTTTAATCATGGTAACCAGATCCTGAGGACCACCTACTTCCATAATGGCTCGATTGATACGGTCAACAGCGAATGCTGAAGTATTCTTTGCGGAAGGATGCACATTAAAAATGACGGCATTTCCGCCAGCGAGCATGGAGATTGCATTATTAACAATGGTTGGGATTTCATTTGTGACTGGCGTAACCGCACCAATTAAACCAACTGGGGCTCGCTCTTCTATTGTCAGACCTTCATCACTTGAAACAGCATGGGTTAATAGACATTCGGTACCCGGTGAAGCCGTCGCTGCCAATTGGTTTTTCGCTATTTTATGAGCTACCCTACCAAGCTTTGTTTCCTCGACAGCCATTTCAGCAAGCACGCTTGATAGCTCCATAACCGTGTTTCTAATAGCCGTGATAAATTTGTTCCGGTTTCCCACACCATGTGTTTTTTGATATTGCTTTTGTGCGCTACTCGCTTTAGAAACCGCCTCTTCTACAGTGTCATAGACACCAAATAATGTGGTTTGATTACTTTTGTTTTTTTCTGGAGTTATTGGATTCATTGGGTTTTCCTAATTTTTATTGTCTTGTTAATCGCACACTTCAACATGTTCGCAATAACGTTTAACGGGTTGGTTTAGTTTGCAAACTCGTAGAACGCCAGCCGCCAAAGCTTCTAGCTCCATCTCACCAGGAAATACCGCTATATCAGCGAGATAACCAACACGTGCTTTAATGCCTTCAACAACATATTGACTAAAAGCAATACCACCTGTTAGGAGGACGCCATCGATCTTACCTTTGACCACTGGTGCCATAGCGCCGATTTCCTTGGCTACCTGATAAATCAGCACATCCAAGATTTTTTGCGCTTCCTGATCACCGGCTTGTGCTGCACGCTCGACTTCAACCATGTCTGCAGTTCCGAGGTAGCTGACTATCCCTCCTTTTCCTTGCAGCTGCTTTTTCATTTCGGCATGGGTATATTTGCCCGAGTAACACAAATCAACCAGCTCACGTGAAGGGAGTTTGCCACTACGCTCTGGCGTCATTGGTCCCTCAGAAATAGCGTCAGTAGCATCAACTGCTTGCCCTTGTTCATGAACACTAACCGTAATACCTCCGCCCATATGACACACAATCACATTGATATCGGAATAACTACGCTGGTTTTCCTCTGCGAAAGTCTGCGCGACGGCTTTTGCGTTTAAGGCATGAAAACGGCCCTGTCGCTTAATGTCTCTATGTCCGCTGTATGACGCCAGATCACTCAATTCATAAGTAACAGGAGAGTCGGTAAAATAGGCTTTGATGCCCAATTCATTTGCTAAGTCAAAACCGATGAGTGATGCCAAACTAGAGGGATGCTGTATCAGGCTATTAGCCTGCTCCTGACAAACTTGTTCATCAACAAGATAAGTTCCACCAGGAATTGGCTTTAGCGCTCCTCCTCGGCAACCAATAGCATCAATATCGGTGAGTGAAATATCATTCTCGTTCAGTACATTGACAATAAGTTGCTTACGAAACTCATATTGGTCGGTTACATTTTCGAAGACTGACAGCTCTTCACTTGTATGACGAATAACATACTCTGAACATTTATTTTTATTTTCAAAGAGCCCTATTTTTGTCGAAGTCGAACCTGGGTTAATGACTAAAATATTCACAACGCCCCCTCCAATTCACTTTCTGCTTTAGTATTTTGATTCGCACTGCCAAAATCACCGGCACACGCCATTGCAATTGAAAGCAGCTTTTCTTGTTCGCTATCGGATCGTGATACAACAACAACCGGAATCTTGGCGCCTAGCACTACCCCCGCATAGGCATAACCTCCCATGTACTTGAGTGCTTTACCAAAAACATTCCCTACTTCAATCGTTGGAGCAACAAAGATGTCAACGTTGCCAGCCACAGGATCATCGCACTCTTTCATGCTTGCTGACTCACGTGAGATAGCGAGGTCTAACTGCAAAGGGCCACTTACAATGCAACCTTCAATCTCTCCTTCTGCACAGAGTTTTTTTAGCGCCTCCGCATCCAATGTCGCCGGCATTTTTTCATACACTTTTTCTTTCGCACAAAGCATTGCAACGTTAGGCTTTGGATTACCTAATGCATGCGCCATTTGCACAGAGTTCTCGATTATTTTTTTCTTTTCTAATAACGAAGGCGAGATATTCATTCCCGCATCGGTGAGCAGATAATAGTGGTCTTCATTAGGAGGCAATAAAAGTGCAGTGTGGCTCAACAAACTGCCCGTTCTTAGCCCATGCTCTTTCTTAAGTACTTGTTTCAATAGGACTGAGGTATCTATAAGCCCTTTCATTAATACATGCCCTTTCCCTTCAGAAATCAGTCTGACGGAAGACTCAGCAATTGGCAGGTCGCCGACTACCGATAAAACTTCGTAATGTTCTAAATTCACTCCAGACATTTCTGCTGCGACCAAAATTCTCTTTCTGTCGCCAACAAGAATCGCTTCAATGTTTAGCTCTTGTCGGGCTAGATCAATTGCCAAGAGTGTTGCTACGTCATGGGGCGCGGCAACAACGACGCGCTTTAATCCGATGTTGCGTTTACTGATTTGCGCTAAAAATCGTGCAATATTCGCCATACTAATGACTTCCTTTCGTGCTTACTGATTGGAGCTATGACACTCGCAACCGTGTGATTGAATAAGCCAAAGTCTATTGCATTGCATCGTACGAACTAAATTAGAGTCGAGCGGAAAAACTTATAAGCGAACGACAAAGAATAAAATTGTCGTACTAATAATGTGGATTTGAGAGGTGGGTCGACAAAGAAAATAAACAATTGAGGTCAAGCTTAGTTAAAAAAACTAATAAGAGGCTGAAGTAAACATGAAATTATTGACCTATATCTTCATATATTTGGTGGTAACGTTGATGTGTTAGCGAGCCGTCCACCATATTAGGACAAGGTTTGTACGATTTTAAAAGGAAGAAAATATAGCGATAAGAATGACCATCTCTTCATGGTCACTGCTTATCTTGCCTAGCGGTTAAAAGGGATACCCGTTACTGATAACCCAGGTTTTGGGCAGTTCATACGTTCAATAAACCAAAGTGCAGTACTATCCAATGGACGATGCTTGCGCCAAATAAGCTGTAACGGCCACCATAGAGAGCTGACACCCTTTGGCCTTAGCTGTACTAATTTTCCCGACTCAATGTATGGCCTAACCCAATGATAGGGAAGTTCAGCCCATCCAACGCCTTCGATTAATAACGATATCAACATTTCAAAGCTGTCCATCAGCCAATAGTTTTCACTGTACTTTGATACCCTATCAATCCCAAAGCCCAAATAACTTTTAGGTAGTAGGTGTAAATGGCCGACTCGGTCATCTGTACTAAATTCATTGGGATACTGAGCAAGAGGATGTTGCTTTGCAACAACAGTGACTATCTCAGTATAACCAATTATATGTTCTGTTATTCCTGAGTAGACATTGCCATGAAAAAATATCACACCAAAATCCACATCGCCATTCTCTACACCCGCTAAAATATTTTTGGTATGGAGATGCTCGACTTGAATCCCAAGATCAGGTTTAAATTTTTGTAGTTGCCATAACGTATCACTAAATGGATAAACAGGAAGTGCATCTAGCAACGCTATATTAAGCTGTGTGGGATCAGAAGCACTGTGTTCAAGTATTTTTTTATCAATACTTTCAAACTCAGACAAGACATCTTTTGCATGACGGGCAATAACCTCGCCTTCGGGCGTCAAGTTAGCACGATAACCTTCGCGATCAATTAAATTGACGCCTAAGTCCGCCTCTAAACTACTAAGCCATACACTCACTTGAGATGGACTCTTACCCAGCATTTTGGCGCCAATGCTAATCGACCCAGCCTGTTTAATCGCAAGTAGCGATTTTAGCGCATCAATCTGCATGATCGTGTCCTTTATTCTGAATCGCCAATATTTGTTTTGCCAACCAAGTCACTCCAGGCCCACTATCGATCCGGCTTGCAAGGCTGTATCTCTTGAAAATAGGCGAGACCCCTTCCATGATGATGTAATCAACTCCACAGTGGTAACCCTCTAGCAAATACTCTGAAATCCAACACCACCCCATATTATTCACGACCATTTGAATAGCGACATTCGGGCACGACGTCATCAAATGGTGGCTAGTCACGCTTTGAGGCCCCCAAGGCACCTGAATATAGCACTCATACTTATAGCCTTCCGGACCAGTGACAGGGATAAATGTGTCTTCTACAAATAACCTGAACAATTTATCGCGTTTGTCAGACTCTTCAATTAACTCATCCGCCACTAGCGCGAAATCCGAACATTTCCAGTCTTCTTGCATAACGATTTGTGTATGGGGAAACTGTTGATGGAACTCTTTTAAGGCTGCGATGGTGGACGCAGGGTTAATTTCACGGTCAATAAATATCCTGATTTCACTTTCAACTTGTTGTTGCAAAGCGTTAGCAATAGAAGATAGTCGACCAATGGCTAGCGCCCGTTGTTGGCATAATCGGTAAAGCTTTTGGCCACGAGAATTGATTTCTATTTTTTTCCCAATACGATCGAACACCTGATAACCTAGCTCAGTTTCAAGTTTAGCCACCAATAATGAGACCGCAGATTGCGTTCGCCCTATTTCGGATGCAACCTTACTAAAGGAGCCACTCTCAGCAACCTTAGAGAAGACTCTCAGCTGTTCGTCACTATACATATACGCCCATCGACATGATTTTGTAAATAACCATCACCCTACCACGCCATTTGCCACATATCACATCACACCAATCAATATGATACGAAGTATTGATAAATATCACTAAAACTCAAACCAATAGATCGATCATCAATGTCAATGGATCATCATTTCTAATAGAGAGTGACGTTGTCCTCTATGCAAAAGTCCCCGACATTCATCCAAAACAACACACATGCGAATCAATCCAATTAGAGGTATGCTTTATCTAAATATCAGGGTACAATCCCGCCACATTCAAATGTAAGAGGATATTAATCACAGTGTTAATTACGCCGCCTTAAACGCTCCATCCCCCCCTCTATAGCACTCATTGCTAACTTAAGCACTGTACTACCTTTAGTACCATGCTCACCTTTGCGCTTACTCATAATCAGCCAATTTAGGCTAATTTGTCGAGCCAAAAATTCAGATCAGCAGCACTTACCCCAGATATTATCTGGTGCGTTTTGCCGTGCAAAAATTGAGAACTCAATGTATACAAACTTCAAACTTGACTGGATGTCTAACATCCGTGGCGACCTGCTCGCAGGTATCGTCGTCGCCCTCGCTCTCATCCCTGAAGCAATCGCTTTTTCAATTATTGCGGGAGTCGACCCAAAAGTAGGGTTATATGCCTCCTTCAGTATTTCCGTCGTAATCGCGTTCACCGGTGCACGATCTGGCATGATCTCCGCCGCCACAGGAGCAATGGCACTCTTAATGGTGACCCTCGTTAAAGAGCATGGCCTAGAGTACCTACTCGCGGTGACCATTCTAACGGGCCTGCTACAAATTTTAGCTGGCTATCTAAAGCTCGGTAATCTGATGCGTTTTGTCTCTCGTTCAGTCGTTACTGGCTTTGTTAACGCGTTAGCCATTCTCATTTTTATGGCTCAACTTCCTGAACTCACTAACGTCACTTGGCATGTCTACGCTATGACTGGTGCTGGGTTAGCGATTATCTACCTCTTTCCCTACCTTCCTGTTGTCGGAAAATTGGTTCCCTCCCCTTTAGTCTGCATTGTCACCCTCACCATATTCACCATGATGTTTAATATTGATATTCGAACGGTCGGTGACATGGGCGATTTACCTGATACTTTACCCATTTTCCTTTGGCCAGATGTTCCACTCAACTTGGAGACCCTGCAGATCATCTTCCCCTACGCCGTTGGACTTGCGGTTGTAGGCCTCTTAGAGTCAATGATGACGGCCACTATTGTGGATGACTTGACCGATACCAACAGTGACAAAAACCAAGAATGCAAAGGCCAAGGAATCGCCAATGTTTTTACCGGATTCTTAGGAGGAATGGCGGGATGCGCCATGATTGGTCAATCGATGATCAATATAAAATCGGGCGGACGAGGACGTCTATCCACCCTATCATCCGGAGTATTCCTACTTATCATGGTGGTCTTTCTTGGGCCTTGGCTAAAACAAATACCCATGGCGGCGTTGGTCGCAGTCATGATCATGGTATCAATCGGCACCTTCTCTTGGCGCTCGATTGCCGACCTTAAAAAACACCCTATTTCCACTAATATCGTTATGCTTGCGACCGTCAGCATTGTCGTCGTTACCCATAACTTAGCCATTGGTGTATTGGTTGGTGTCTTGCTCGCATCCTTGTTCTTTGCTAGTAAGATTAGTCGCATGATGATCATAAAAAATCAGTCGGCAGAGGATCATGTTCGCAAATATACGGTGGTAGGACAGATATTCTTTGCATCTTCAGATAAATTCATTGAATCGTTTGATTTTAAAGAAGTCATTGAGACCGTCAGTATAGATTTATCCTCAGCGCACTTTTGGGATGTCACGTCCGTCTCTGCGTTAGATAAAGTCGTCGTCAAGTTTCGCCGCGAAGGCACCCAAGTCAACTTAATCGGCATGAACCAAGCAACACGTACCATCGTGGACAAATTTGGCGTACATGATAAGCCAGAAGAAGTGGAAAAATTATTGGCCGGACATTAAGGAAGAAAAAATGAAAAACATAATTGCTTGTATCGATGGTTCTCAGTCCACTATTTCAACTTGTGAAGGCAGTGCTTGGGTCGCAAAAAAACTCGCTGCCCCACTCATTCTTTTCCATGCATTGGATAAAACAACGCGTCCTGTTGCTAGTGAGTTTTCTGGTCAAATTGGGCTTGGAAGCCAAGAGGAGTTACTAGAAGAATTGGCGGAGCTTGACGAAACACGAAGCAAAATAATGCTTAAACACAGTCATAAAATGCTCGAGTCCGCCTATGAATGGGCATGTCGAGACGGGGTCAATGACGTCAGTAAATTGCAACGGCATGGCAGCCTAATCGAAAGCCTGTCCGATCTCACCAGCGAATTACGAGTGTTAATCATTGGCAAGTCGGGAGAACATCACAACACTGAGAATACCATCGGGTCCCAACTAGAGAGCGTGATTCGAGCGGTCCACGAGCACATTTTCGTGGTCACTGACCACTTCACCGCCCCTACCTCTTATATGATTGCTTTTGACGGTAGCCCAATTAGCCAGAAGCTAATTGAAAAAGCCTCCCAAACAGCTTTGCTTAAAGATTTGCCCTGCCATCTCACCACCATTGATGAGTCAGGAAACAAAAGTGTCGCGTTTGAGCAAGCGAAACAACAACTGCAAAACGCAGGCGTGGAGGTTACAGCAGCAAAACTTAACGGCCCCGTTGATGAGGCATTACTTCACTATCAACAACAACATCAGATCGGATTGATCGTCATGGGAGCCTACGGCCACTCAAAATTAAGGCAATATTTTGTTGGTAGTAATACAACGCAAGTGTTAGCCAATAGCACGGTTCCCTTATTACTCATTCGCTAATCAGTACTGACGCTGCAGCGTTTTGTAGAATGATCAAAACTAGTATCATAAGCTACTGATCATTCTACAATTTTCATTTAGTGCAAAGCGAATGGCAATACTTAATCATAATGCTTTGTTCAACGCATAATTAGTCTATCAAAATGGCTTCTCTAATATAAATCCTGTAATAGCCAATAACACTACTAACAACAAATAAAATGTCGATTAGAACTGCAACAGGTGAACCAACAATAACATCGTGTATCCCCCAAACTATCGTTCCTATTACCATGAGAATGCGCATTAACTTATCGTTACGGCTAAACGATGCTTTGGTATGAAGCAGCGAAGCAAGGCAACTTAACGAACTCGTTAGCCCACTGAACGTATAAATAGTCCCCAATACGGTTACAAAATAAAATAACCATTTCATTCTAGGATCAGAGATAAAAATGCCAGTAAAATAACGACAAGCGCCAATCACAAGCAAACAAGCCGCAGTCCACTCTTGCAACAAAGCAAAATGCGAAGCAATCAATAGCGCTGAAATACTTAAGGACGACAACAAAAACGTACGATTTTTAAACTGAAATGACGCGATATCGAATAAAGCCGCCAAACCAACCAATATTTGGGACGCAAAAAAAGGGGACATGAACCCTCCACTTACCAGTCAAAAAGAACACAAAATTAAAGAAGTTTGCATCATTTGCTCAAACTGCATAAAAATTACTGTCCATAAAGGCTAATCGCGTTCAGCCTCTCGACTCATAATTCTCTTATGCTTTGAGCGAGCGAAATATTAGTGGCAGGGGAGGTAAATGGCGACAGCATCGCATTGGGAAAGGAGATTCGAGGATGGAAAGTTCGCTAATATGGTCACTCTTCAACTCCTCTTACTTGGTTAATCTTACTTGGCTAATATTGATGCTTTAGACGATTCTACCTTATCTACACAGATAGAAAAAACAAAGCAATGTTACGTGTGATTGCAATTTAGTTATCAAGAGATCAGAGAGAGCAATCAAATACTCTCTCCTAATCTTAAAGCTCTGCAATTAACTATTTGAGCCCATCACACATGCATAAGCCACAAGGAAGGCTTGCTCTTGATATTGCTTAAGGCCAATTTCTTTAAACGGAACCGCAAGTGGGTTTCGTTTCAAGTGCTCTTTGATTTCTGTTGCAGGTACAACATCAACGGAAATCCCTTCAATAAGTTGAATCGCCGCTTCCAGTTTAAAGCCAACAGCACCACCAGCAAACTTGCCTTTAGTCTGACGTTGGCGAATGACCACCTTTTCAATCTGATAGTCTTGCATTAATTTAGCGAACGAAAACTGAAAATCTTTCATTTTTTGAGTGTCGTTTGCATCGCCTATCGATACTTTTGCCACTCGGCAATCAAGAATGGTAAACACCCCATCAGAAAGTGACAACAGACTTACAATCGCGTCATTACCACTAATTTCAACACCACAAATTTTCATTTCATTACCTTGTTTTTGATGAACCTGCGATTATACGGTGGGTTGCCGTTCTGTACCAGCACGAGATTTGACTATGGCTATTTGGAGATTAAGCCTACCAATCCCGACAAGGATCACTCAGTTGTCATTTCCCTCCCCACTCTGTTGATCGTGAATTCGTTCTAATGCTTCAATTCGACGCAATTGATTACTATCAAATAGAGGCTTTCTCAATGCTTGAATTTCTAATTGTCGCTCGTTTTCATCAAACAATTCATTGTTCAATATATCCGCTCGGGTAACCAAATAAGATTGAACCTGTCGATCAAATGCCGCCCGCTTTTCATCAAGTATCACTAATCTCTGTGTCGCCTCGCCGCCGACAAGCGCCTCTCTAGCGATAAATTGGCTTTGTTCTTCCATCGAGTTGGTATCATTTAACGCTGTCAGCACGCTCGCATTGTAAAAGCTCTTTTGCAGTTCTGGAGATAACTGATCAAGTTCACTTTGCCACCGCAGTTGAAACTCCTCAGCACTTTGCGCCGACGCTTGTATTACTTTTTTGGTCAGCGCAAGTTGCCGCAGTAAGTTTTCTTCGCCAAACAAACGCTCTTGCTCTGTATCCGTAAAGAACTGCGTCTGAATCAATAGCATCTGCTCATGCAACGCGTGTAAGTCCGTGGTCGATTCCCCAAATCGTTCAAGATTGGCCAATGCAGATTTGTAGCGCATATATTTTTCAAACAACTCAAACTCTAACTGCTCCGAATTTGGCAACTGCTGGTTATAGCGTTCAAACCTTTGCGTAATGATCGTCTTATTTTCTTGATCTAACGCTGAAATAAAATACTCAAACGTATCTCGTTCTGATGCTTGGTCAATAACGGTACCACGCTGTGATGGTGCCTGTAGTATACTTGCTGGCACATCCGTCAACGTAGACCATGCTGCTATAGCCATGGTCACAACGCTTATAACGGCAATCAACACCTTAACTTTTAACAGCCGTCTCATCACTTACAATCCTTGTCTCTGGAGGCGATTGGCATGTTGTCGATAAACGGTTTTTGGATCAGTTTCAAACAGGTGATGGATACCAAGCAACCCGTTGATTTCATCTAAATGATTCATCTTATAGTCATCACGAATGACTCGACCTAAATGACTACTGCACTGTCCAACCAATCCGTCATTTGGCTCATCAAAGGTTAAACCCAGAATCAACAGCGCAGGATCGATGGGATCAAGAAGATTGGTATAAGTTGAGATACCCGTCCACGAATAATAAAATACGCCATTATCCGCCTGCCATTCACCATCTCCACATGTAGAAGTGGGCACCCCCTCTGGATAATGCGCATTAAATGCCAACGAACCTTCCGTCGTTAACGCTTGCAATGAACTTAGCCCATCCTGTGGCAAATCGCTTCCTCCTGACAACAGACCGATTAACGTTGTTAATGCATTAGCCAGTTGCACTGCTACTGCTTCGGGGGTTGACCCTTCCGGTATCGTTTTACGAACAAGATCCGCCACCTGAGATCCTTTATTTACCCCACCAACACTGGTCACTGACGCCACCATTTCTGGTGCAACCGCCGCCACATATCGCGCAGTTGGGGCACCATGGCTATGCCCGATGAGGTTCACTTTTTTTGCACCGGTCAGTGCCAGCACGTTCTCGACTTGTGCCAGTAATTGTTCACCTCTTACTTCTGAGCTATTCGTCGCCGATATTTGTGCAACGTAAACGTCGGCACCACTTTTCCCTAGCGATTGCGGAATGCCATAAAAATAATCAAAACCGGCCAATGTATCAAAACCAAATAAACCGTGAACAAGCACAATAGGGTACTTCGTTTCCGTGTAACCTTTGCTCGCCCCAAAACTGATGGCTTGAACATTAAATGCCACCACACTGCATAAAATAAGTGAATATAACGCTTTCATTTAACACCTCCTTGTCAGACCTCTGATGAGTAAGTGAGCGTAGTTTGCTCGCTTTTCAATCGCCAAAGAATGTTAAATAAATGTGATATTGAGCCAGAATATCGTCTTCCCAATACCTCCCATACATAGTGGTGGGTCGCAGAACGAGCCCTCACACTCGGTTTTGTGGCTTATTTAATTATTAGATACATCAATACCAATGAATAATTTGAACTCAGATCACATCTATTCAACAAAATTCACTATTTAAGTTTGCGTAATTAAAACTTAACGCTTGAGTAACATTTGTAAATCAGACTTATTGCTCTAATACTAACTATGGATAACAAGATGAAATTTTCGCAGTGGTGTCTTTTATTAAGTGGTTTCGTTGCCTTGCCAACTTTGGCAGACACCGATGTTTACCTAACGAACAATTCAGACCAGCCTTTAACAATACAAGTCACACATGAAGGCAGTGACTTACTTCAGTACGGTGATGAGTGGCAACAGCATGTGCAAGAGCTTGGGCCTTGGCAAACCAAATCAGTACTGAGTTTTAATCGCTGGGAAGGCGTGAAATCCAATCAAACGTACCGATTTGAAACCGTCGTTTCCAACCCTCAAGGAGAGAGCGTTTCGTTAAATCAACTGATGGAGGGCCACTGGTACAACTCAACCATTGAGTACGGTATGTCAGCCGTCGATGTTGCCTTAGATTTAAAAGATGACCGAAATATTCACCGTGCTAGTACCAACTCATTTGGCTCGCGAAGCGCAGAGTTGGCGTTTAAATCTACGAGCACAGCACGCTACGACGATCTACATTACACCATCACACCAACGAAAATCATTGAAAAGGTCGAAGACAACGAACAAAATCTTAAGTTGATGACCTACAATATCTGGGCACTGCCAGCCATTGCCTCGCATATTGGCGATCGTTACCAACTGATTCCGGAATACGTCAAAGGTTATGACGTATTAGCACTGCAAGAAGTGTTTGCAAGCGGCCGTGAAGCGTTTTTGCGAGAACTGGCTAAGGAGTATCCATACCAAACAAAAATGCTCGATAAAGACGGCTTCAATATCTATGACGGAGGCGTGGTCATCGTCAGTCGCTACCCTATCGTAAACGAAGCACAATACGTCTTCCCAGACTGCACAGGCACCGACTGTTTCGCAGACAAAGGCGTGAATTACGCTGAAGTAATCAAAGGAGGTCAGGCTTACCATGTGTTTGCAACTCACACTGCATCCTTCGATACTGACACGGCGCGTGAGTACCGTCAGCGCCAGTTCCAGCAAATAAGAGCACTGGCAACATCACTCAAGATTCCAACCAATGAAGCCGTTATCTACAGTGGTGATTTTAACGTCAATAAACTCAAATTCCCCGCTGATTACCAACAGATGATCGCGAATCTGAGCGCCGTAGAACCTAGCTATTCCGGTTACACCGCTTCCACCTTCGACCCACGTATTAATAACTTTGCTGGTGAAGCCTTATCCGGAGGTGAGAACGTCGAATACTTGGATTACGTCATGGTCAGCAACGAATATGGTAAAAAGTCGTTTAATGATAATCGCGTTGATGTACCGCGTTCTACCGCTGATAGTTTGTGGACACACTACAACCTATCCGATCACTTCCCTGTCACTGCCTTGATTAAACCATGAAACGATTTTCTCTAATCATTGTGTCCGTCGTATTGGCGGGCACAGCTTTGCTGTCGATTAATTTGTTCTCGATTAAAAAACAACAAAGTGAAAACCAAGTCGTCGCTCCCATCATAGAGGATGACCCGCCCCGTCCAGACTATGACTCCCCGGCTTTTTCTACGATAGGGGGAACGAAGGGGATGAAACTGCCAGTGCACAAGACATCGGCTACGATGCCAACCCTCGCTGAGCAATTGAATACGCTCAAAGGACGAGCATTAGTCAAAGAAATCGACGGTTTTTGGCGTACCTGCATGTCTGAGCAAAACTGCGACAACCTGTTATCCGAATTGGAAACATATTTGTCCCACGATCGCTATGAACTGGTTAAGAACTTCCAGCAATTAAACAACCAATGGCAACAGAGCATTGGTAACCTCTTGTTCGATAAACAGCAGACTTTAGCGTCTAGAATTGCACAATTGAAGGCCGACGCTCACAGGATTTGGGGTCCATTGGCCAACGTGATTTTAGAAGATGAATTTGCACTCTATGATTTTAGTTTACAAGCCGAACAGCTTAACAATGAACCTATCCAAAATTACCTAGCATCATTTGAAGAACTATTGCAAACATGGCAGGGTAAAGAAGAGACGCTTGGACTAGACAGCAATCAAGCTAAGTTTGAGCGTGCTGTTGCTTTGATTCCAGGCGCCATAGACGAAGCAGAACGACAAGCAATAATAAACGAGCTCAAGCAGACTTATCTAACCCCAGCTGAAAGTGATGCTATCGACACTCGGCAACAGCAAGTCAAACAACAAAAGTCGCTTGTTCGAGATTATCAGAGCGAATTACAGCAACTCGAATCAGAATTATCGCAACAACGAGCGACTATCTACGCGAATTTGTCGGCATTGCAATGGCAGCACCACCAACAACAGCAGATAGCCAATTTTCGACGAGAGTTCTTTACCAACTAACTAAACACAATAAAGCGCTGCCCGACGATGCGGACAGCGCTTGGTTTACCAATGATTAGAGTTACGCGATTTCAGCTTGCTTCACTGGTGCAGGGTTACGAATCAAGAAATCAAACGCCCCTAAACTTGCTTTCGCACCCTCGCCCATCGCAATAATAATTTGTTTGTATGGCACTGTGGTCACATCACCCGCCGCAAACACACCTTTCATACTCGTCGCGCCATGCGCATCAATTTCGATTTCGCCACGCGGCGACAATGCAACGTTAGTACCTTTCAGCCATTCACTGTTTGGTACTAGACCAATTTGAACGAAGATACCTGACAGCTCAACACGCTTAATTTCATCCGTATTACGGTCTTTATATTCAAGACCAGTAACTCGCGTGCCATCACCCAGTACTTCCGTGGTTTGAGCCATCGTAATGATCTCAATGTTAGCTGTGCTGTTTGCTTTGTCGATCAATACTTGGTCAGCGCGAAGCGTGTCGGCGAATTCAAGCACGGTAACATGCTCAACGATGCCAGCTAGGTCAATAGCGGCTTCAATACCTGAGTTACCACCACCGATAACCGCAGTACGCTTGCCTTTGAATAACGGGCCATCACAGTGAGGACAGTAAGCCACACCTTTATTACGATACTCTTGCTCACCCGGAACGTTCATTTCACGCCAGCGTGCACCAGTACTGGTAATAACAGATCGAGCTTTGAGTACTGCGCCACTTTCCAATACCACATGCGTGTAGCCGTCTTCGGTATCTTCTGCGTCAATGATGGTTGCCGCACGTTGCTCTGTAATCACTTCAACCCCGTACTCTTTGACATGCTCTTCTAAGCTCGCTACTAAGCTCGGGCCGGTAGTGGATTTCATTGAGATAAAGTTTTCAATTGCCATGGTATCCATGACTTGACCACCAAAGCGATCGGCAACCACACCGGTGCGAATGCCTTTACGCGCCGCATAGATAGCTGCAGATGAACCCGCAGGACCACCACCAACAACCAGAACATCAAAAGGCGCAGTTTCGTTAAGTTGGTTCGCTTTCTTTTCAGCGGCACCAGTATCCACTTTATTCAAGATTTCGTTTAGCGACATGCGGCCCTGACCGAATAACTCACCATTAATGAATACACTTGGCACCGCCATAATATCGCGCTGCTTCACTTCACCTTGGAATGCTGCACCGTCAATCATAGTGACATTAATCAGTGGGTTAATGGCTGCCATCATATTGAAAGATTGCACCACTTCTGGACAATTTTGGCATGATAGCGAGATAAAAATCTCAACATCAAGTGGCGAGTTGAGCTGCGCTATTTGCTCAATTGTTTCTGCTTCTAGTTTGATTGGGTGACCACCTGTATGCAGCAGCGCGAGCACAAGTGAGGTAAATTCATGACCCATTGGCAGGCCAGCAAAGCCAATTGCCGTGCCTTTTTCTGGGTTAACAACGCGCATCACAGGCTGTCGCGGACTTGCAGCGTCGTCACGAACGACGTCAATTTTGCTGCTTAGTGATGCGATGTCATCGGCAAGAGACTGGATCTTGCTTGCTGTATCACTGTCATCAAGGCTGAGAACCAATTGAACTTGGGTTTTTACGTTTTCTAAATACGCTTTTAGCTGCTGCTTCATTGCTTGATCTAACATAACGATACCTACTCTATAAGACTGCTTAACATCAGAAGGAATTAAAAAAGGGATGAATAAAAAAGGAACCCTTTTGATGTTTGGTTAATAACTATATTTACTGTTTAAGGGCTGCACGCCCCCACTTTTATGTGCCAATGGTAGAGACAATAAAAGCGACAGCGGGGCGTGCAACACGGACTCGAATTTCTGCTAACGCTCATTGTGGTTAGCGAGTTCTTGGTGGGCTTAAGACGCCTGCTTAGATTTTGCCAACTAGGTCTAAAGACGGAGCAAGTGTCGCTTCACCTTCTTTCCATTTTGCTGGGCAAACTTCACCTGGGTTAGCCGCTACGTATTGCGCTGCTTTGACTTTACGCATTAGGTCTTCTGCATCACGGCCAATACCTTCTGCTGTGATTTCCATTGCTTGAATCACGCCTTCTGGGTCAACTAGGAACGTTGCGCGGTCTGCAAGGCCTTGGCCTTCACGCATAACACCGAAGTTATTCGTGATGTTGCCCGTTTGGTCGCCAACCAT